>NZ_VOYG01000008.1:0-143009 GCF_013420785.1 Acinetobacter sp. YH01011 | reverse complement strand
CACTAAAAACAATGCTCAAGTATAAATGCGAGAACGCAGGCGTATTGTTTGAAGAAGTCCAAGAAGCCTATACCACCCAAATCTGTTCGTGCTGCGGTGAGATCACCTCAAGTAGTCCCAAAGGTAGGACAGATCTTGGAATAAGAGAATGGGAGTACATGAGCTGTGGTACAGTTCATGATCGAGATATAAACTCAGCTCTAAACATTCTTGCGCTTGGGCATAAGCGTCTAGCTGTAGGAATCACCCTCTTTTAAGGGGGGGAGGATGTCAATTCTCCTGACTGTGTTTTCATCTGTTTGGTGCGAGTGGTTCAGCTGCATCTCGCAATCAATCGGTGTGCATTTTTTTGCATCCATCCCGCAAAAGACAATCTGAAATTGTGTTCATCTTGCCTAGAATTGTGTAGGCAGTGAGTGATGCATAAATTGTCGGCAGAGTATTGCTGTTTTGATAAAAAGCCTGTGAAAAACGTGCAGGAAGGTGCAAATTTTCATACAATAAGCCCACCTTGATATTGGTGCAGACCATGCTTGATACCCAATCAGATTTCCAAAGTGATGAATTTTTGTTAGATCATTATGTGGGCAAAACCCCATTGGTGCGTTTGCAGCGTTTGGCAAGTCATACGCAGGCAACGGTTTTGGCAAAACTGGAAGGCAATAACCCTGCGGGTTCTGTTAAAGATCGTCCTGCCTACAACATGATTATGCAGGCAGAAAAACGCGGTGAAATTCAACCGGGCGATACTTTAATTGAGGCAACCAGTGGCAATACCGGCATTGCTTTGGCGATGGTTGCAGCTATGCGTGGCTATAAAATGCAGCTGATCATGCCTGACAATATGAGCCAAGAACGTAAAGATGCCATGCGTGCCTATGGTGCAGAATTGATTGAAGTGACTAAAGCACAAGGCATGGAAGGCGCGCGCGATTTGGCTTTGCAAATGCAACGCGAAGGCAAAGGCTTGGTGCTGAACCAATTTGGTAACCCAGATAATGTTGAAGCACATTACCTGACCACAGGGCCTGAAATTTGGCAGCAAACGGGCTGTAAAATTACCCACTTTGTCAGCTCTATGGGCACAACAGGCACCATTATGGGGGTGTCTAAATACTTAAAAGAACAAAATCCAGAGATTCAAATTATTGGTTTACAACCTTCAGATGGTTCAAGTATTGCAGGGATTCGCCGTTGGCCTGAAGCATATTTACCAACCATTTTTGACCGTAGTCGTGTTGATCGTATTATTGATATTCCGCAAATTGAAGCGGAAAAAACCATGCGTAAACTGGCGCAAAAAGAAGGCATCAGCGCAGGCACATCATCGGGCGGTGCGGTATGGGCAGCTTTAAAAATTGCCGAAGAAAATCCAGATGCAGTGATTGTTTGTATTGTTTGTGACCGTGGTGATCGTTATTTATCGACAGGTTTGTTCTCTGTTCAAGATACTGAATTGTGATATTCATTTTTCTATCATCCATTGAGTAAGATTTTATGCGTTTACCTGTGCTGATTTTCGATATAGAAACCGTTACCGATTTGAAGTCAGGCGCGCATTTATATCAACTCGATTTACCCGAAGCAGAGCTTGAACAAGCATTAATGAAGTTGCGTCGCCAAGAGGCAGGAACCGATTTTCAGCGTTTGCCTTTGCATGAAATTGTGTGTATTTCAGGCTTGTGGATTGATGAACACGGCATGAAGCTGTTTTCCTTTAGCCGTGAACATGACAGCGAAGCGACAATGCTGAAAAAGTTTTTGTCTATTTTTGATAAGCGTCATCCGACTTTGGTCAGTTGGAACGGTTCGCAGTTTGACTTGCCAGTGATTTTATTCCGCGCCATGTATCACGGGCTGTCTGCACCAAGTTTATTTGATCAGGGCGAGATTGATCAGCAAAAGCGCTATAACAATTATCAAAACCGTTACCATCAGCGTCATGTCGATTTAATGGATGTGATGGCAATGTTTAATGGTCGTCATTTTCAAAAGTTGGATGACATTGCGTATTTGCTAGGTTTTCCGGGTAAACGTGTAGATGCGGGCTATCATGTTCCTGCATTTATGCAAAGCGGCGAATGGTCAAGGCTGACGCGTTATTGTGAAGGCGATGTCTTAAATACTTGGTTGATTTATTTGCGTTGGCTGCTGCTCAAAGGGCAATTGCTGCTTGAAGAGCATACTTTATGGGTACAGCATACCATTCAATATTTGCATACTCAGCCGCAGCATGCAGACTTTTTAAGCGTGTGGCAGCACAGTTCGCAGCAAACTGAATTTACCCGTACAGATTTTCCTGAACAAAGTGTCACCACGCCTTCAAATGAATCCGTGATGCCTTTTCAATCTTCCCCATCTTCCGATATTTAGACTGATATGAAACATCGCAGTAAAAACCGTACCACGCAGCAGGCTGAATATTGCTTTCAGGTGGAATCGTTGTCACATGAAGGGCGCGGGATTGCACACTACACAGCTCAGTCGGGTCATCCAGCCGAGAAGCAGGGGAAAACAGTTTTTATAGAGGGCGCATTGCCTGGTGAAACAGTACGCGCCAAAATTACGCATAGTAACAAACGCTTAGAAGAAGCCGAGTGTCTAGAAGTGCTGGGTGAGCCTTCGACATTACGGGTTACGCCACAATGTCCACATTATCAGAGTTGCGGTGGTTGTAGCATGCAGCATATTCAGTTGGATGAGCAGATTCATCTCAAACAACAGGTGTTGCAGTCGCATCTGCAACATTTTGCGCAAATTCAGCCTGAAGAATGGTTAGCGCCTTTGCGTTCACAGCGTGAAGATTATCGCCGTAAAGCCCGTGTTGGGGTGCGTTATATTGCCAGTCAAGACAAATTGGTGGTCGGTTTTCGTGAGCGTAATAGCAATAAATTGACCTCAATTGACCGCTGTATGGTGTTGGATCAGGCATTTGGTTCGTTAACACGAATCAAGCAGCTACTCCAAAGTCTAACAGGCAAGGCCCATATTGGTCATATAGAATTGGCGATGGGAGATCAAGAGATTGCTTTGGTGGTGCGGCATACAGAACAACTATCTGCAGCCGATATCAACCAGTTACAGCAGTTTGCGTTACAGAAACACTGGCAATTGTATTTGCAGCCTGAAGGTCCAGACAGTTTGCATCGGGTTGATGATCCGCATGCAGCAATGCGTTTGCATTATCGTTTAGATGATTTTGATGTGAGTTTTGGCTTTCATCCCCAAGACTTTACCCAAGTCAATTCTACAATTAATCCACAAATGGTTAAGCTGGCATGTGATTTGCTTAACTTAAAATCAGGTGATCGGGTGCTTGATCTGTTTTGTGGATTAGGCAACTTTTCATTGCCGCTTGCACGTTGTGTAGGTGCAACAGGAAAGGTGGTTGCTGTAGAGGGTTCAGAGCAAATGGTGCAGCGTGGTGCAGAGAATGCACAACGTAATGATTTAGACAATGTTAAGTTTTATTCACAAGATTTAACAAAAGATTTTTCGCATCATTCTTGGGCAAATCAAGGATTTGAGGCATTATTAATTGACCCTCCGCGTTCAGGCGCAGAGGAAGTGATGTATTATGTGCCCAAATTTGGCGCAGATAGAATCGTTTATGTGTCTTGTAATCCAGCCACACTCGCAAGGGATGCAGGTGTATTGGTCAAGCAGGGCTATCAATTGAAAAAAGCAGGCGTGATGGATATGTTTCCGCATACGGGGCATGTCGAATCCATTGCCTTGTTTGAGAAAGAAAAGCAAATAAACGATTTATAATATGAAGTACATAGAGGTAGGAGAAGGGTATGGTCACAGTACGTGAACAACTTCCTGGACGTTTAAATGAACTGTCTGAGGAAACGACTGTAGAACATGCCGAGCAAGCCCGACAGGATTTAGCAGAATGGCTAGACCGAGTACGCGGGATTTACGATGGGGCGGCACTTGAACAATTAGAACGCGTTGCCAATTACACCCTGAAAAAAGAGCTGGAAACAGACGTCAGTCATCCATCGCATACCTTATATACAGGTATTGAGATGGCGAATATTTTAGCGCACTTGCATGTCGATGAAGACACTTTGTCTGCAGCCATGCTCTATCGTAGCGTGCGTGAAAATGTCATGCAGTTAGATGAAGTGCGTGAAGAATTTGGTGAAGCAGTTTATGGCTTGATCAAAGGCACCTTGTCGATGGGTAAGTTGTCTGAACTGATTGAGAAAAATAAGCGTTTAGAAGACCATTTTAATAATAACCAGCGTGAACATTTAACAGGCATTTATAAAATGCTGATTTCCATGACGGAAGATGTGCGCGTGGTGCTAATTAAACTGGCAGAACGTACCTATTCATTACGTGAGTTGGCAACCGCTTCCAAAGAACGTCAGGAGCGTGTGGCGCGAGAAATTTTAACCATTTACTCGCCATTGGCACACCGTTTAGGCATTGCCCAACTGAAATGGGAACTCGAAGATTTAGCCTTCCGTTATTTGGCGCCAGACCGTTATAAAGAAATTGCGACGTTACTGAATGAAAAGCGTTTGGAGCGTGAAAACTACATTCAAAACGTAATTGAGCAATTGCGTACAGAGCTGGGCAATAATGGTATTCATGCCGAAATTAGCGGGCGGGTGAAACACATTTATTCGATTTATCGAAAAATGAAGAGTAAAAACCTCAGCTTCGATCAGCTCTATGACATTCGTGCTGTACGTGTTTTGGTGAAAACCATTCCAGAGTGTTACCACTCTTTGGGCATCGTACATCAATTGTGGCGGCATATTCCGCACCAGTTTGATGATTACATTACCAATCCAAAAGCCAATGGTTATCGCTCATTGCATACTGCCGTAATTGCAGAAAACAAGTCGCTTGAAGTGCAAATTCGTACCCTAGATATGCACGAAGAAGCCGAGCTTGGGGTATGTTCACACTTTAATTATAAAGAAGGTTCTAAAGCCACAGACCATTCGTTTAATCATCGTTTACATTCTTTGCGTTCTGTTTTGGAGCATTATCAGGAACGTAACGATGCCAGCGCACATAAAGAAGATGATGATTCTGAAAATTTTGAACAAATCCAAGAGTTTGAAGATTTTGAGAAAATTTATGTGTTCAGCCGTGATGGTGATATTAAAGAATTGCCACGTGGCTCAACGGTGCTGGACTTTGCTTATCATGTGCATACCGAAGTCGGCAATAAATGCTATGCCGCACGGGTCAATCAGCGCTATGTGCCGCTCACCTATACTTTAAAAACAGGCGAGCAGGTCGAGATTTTGACCAAAAAAGACCGTGAACCGAACCGTGATTGGTTGGTGAATTCTTTAGGTTATATTAAGACAGCACGTGCGCGCGATAAGCTGCGTCATTGGTTTAGACAGCAAGACCGCAGTAAAAATCTGGAAGTTGGGCGTGAAGTGCTCAATAAAGAATTGTCACGTTTGGCGATTCATCCAAAAAGTATTGATTTAAATGATTATTGCAATCACTTTAACGTCAAAACAGGTGAAGACATTCTGATTGGTTTGGTGAATGGTGATATTAGCCTGCATGCCTTAATTAATCAGGTCAATCGTCACATGCACTTAGATCAGGATGAACCTGAACTGGTGTTGAAGCCAACCTTGAACCCACGTGCCAGCCATACCTTATCGGCACATGGCATTTTGATTGATGGTTTGGATAACGTTGAACTGCATATCGCACAATGCTGTCAGCCTGTGCATGGTGAAGCGATTGCGGGGTATATTACCCTGAACCGTGGTGTGAGTATTCACAAAGTGGCGTGTTCGGACTATGTGCGTATGATTGGCAACGAACCTGAACGTGCGGTAGAAGCCGATTGGGAAATGCAGCCAACCCGTGGTCAAAGCGTGCAAATTGTGGTGGAAGCCTATGACCGCCGTGGTTTGCTCAAAGACTTAACCCAAGTGATTTTTGCCGATCAAATTAACATTCGTCAGGTGAATACTATTTCTGAAAGTGATGGTATCGCCAATATGAAATTGTTAATTGAGGTTAAAGGCTTGGCGCAACTTTCTCGTTTGTTGGCACGTTTAGAGCAGCAACCAGGGATTATCAGCGCACGTCGTTTGGTGCAAGGCAGCTAAGCGAGCACGCTTTAAAAAACCAGCATGTTTGCTGGTTTTTTTCTATCGTATTTCAGCCAAAATGGAGAAGGGCGGATGAATAAAACACCTAAAAAAATTTGTGTGAATGTTAGCCGCATTCAGCAGATTTTTAGTCCCGATCCAAGTGCTGTACGCAGTGAACAGATTCAACAGCAAAAACAGGCTATTTATCGGCATCGGAATCAATTGCTTTCTGGATACTTAGAACACGATATTCAAAACAGCGATATTGAGCGTAACCCACATGGCAAGCCATTTTTGACAGCATTCCCTCAATTGCAGTTTAACCATAGTCATAGCCGTCAGCATTATGCTTTGGTAAGCAGTTTTGAATTGCTCGATGTTGGCGTAGATGTCGAGGACTTAGACCGTAAGGTGCGTTTCGATGCCTTGGCACAACATGCGTTTCATCCCAATGAACTCCAATACTGGCAAGATTTGGAACACGACGCTGATTATTGGTTTCGTGTCTGGACAACTAAAGAAGCAGTGCTGAAAGCATCAGGTTTAGGGATTCGTTTAAGCCTGAATGAGTTGGATACTCGTATGCATCCCAATGCACAGGGCGGCATTTGTCATCATCCACAGATTGGGCATTTTGCCTATCAAAACTTTCGTTTATCAGATTGTATGTTGACCGTAGCATGGCGAGCAGCACCATCTTGCGCAGGCTTTCAATTTCCACAGATTCATATTATTCAGCATTAACATCGCAACGTCAGCGCAAATACCGCAATGCTAAGGCGCAAAAAAGCCTATCCGAAGATAGGCTTGAATGTTGGTGTTAGCAGAAATGCATTATGGAATTTCTTGCTCTTCATCTTCAAATTCAGGTTTGACTTGAACAATGAAGTCCTGACGGTTCAAACCGCGCCATAAGGCAAAGGCTGTACCAATGTAAATAGATGAATATGTTCCGACAAAGACACCCACAAACATCGCAATCGAGAACCATTTCAGACCATCACCACCCATGAGCATCATCGCGACTACAACCAATAATAGGGTCATAGAGGTGTGAATGGTACGACGTAAAGTTTCTGTCAGCGCAATGTTTACCACTTCAAGTGGTGTTGCACCACGGATTTTACGGAAGTTTTCACGAATACGGTCAGATACAACAATGTTATCGTTGAGTGAGAAGCCAATAATCGCCAATAACGCTGCCAATACAGTCAGGTCAAATGGCCATTGCATCATGGCAAAAATACCCAGTGTCACCACAATATCGTGGAACAATGACAGTACCGCACCCATTGCCAGTTTGAATTCAAAGCGAATGGTGACGTATACCAACATCAATAACAGCGCTAAAGCTACAGCGCCCGCAGAACGTACGTACAGCTCATTACCGACTTGACCACCAACCACATCTACCTTTGGCACAGTTGCCGTGTTATTTGGTAGTTGTACCGCAGCAGTAATTGCTTTGGTTAAGTCTTCTGCTTCAACATCTTCTTGCACAGGCATACGTACCATTAGGTCGCGGTCTGAACCAAGCGTTTGTACCACAGGGTCGTTAAAGCCTGCTTTGACCAATGCGTTAGAAACATCGGTGGCTTTTACTGGATTGCTATAGTTGAGTTCTGCCGCAATACCCCCAGTAAAGTCCAAACCTAAGTTTAAACCTTTGGTGGCAATGAAGAAGATACTGGCAACCGTTAATAGAATAGAAAGCAATGCCGCAGGCAAAGCAATCTTCATAAACGGAATCACGCGCTCATCATCAGGGCGGCCATATTTTTTTGAAGGCAGTTGAGTATTCTCAGTCATCAGTGATCTCCTTAAATGCTCAACTTTTTCAAGTTACGTTTTTTGCCGTAGATGATTTGTACAATTGCACGGGTCACTGTAATTGCAGTAAACATCGAGCAGACAATACCAATCATGAGCGTCACAGCAAAGCCTTTGATTGGACCTGTACCAATCGCAAACAGAATGAATGCCACCAAGAATGTGGTTAAGTTCGAGTCGAAAATAGTGTTATACGCTCGGTCATAACCCGCCACAATGGCTTGTTTGGGCGAGGCCCCCCACTTAATTTCTTCTCGTATTCGCTCACAAATCAAGACGTTGGCATCTACCGCCATACCAATGGTAATTACGATACCCGCAATACCCGGCAAGGTGAGTGATGCACCAATCCAAGACATGACGGTTAAAATCATGGCTAAGTTAAACACTAAAGCGAAGTTGGCAATCAGACCAAACAGACGGAAGAACACCACCATCCAGATTGCAACCAAAATGAAGCCAATCTGAGTCGACAATACGCCTTTATCAATGTTTTCTTGACCCAAGCTTGGACCAATCACACGTTCTTCGACAAAGTACATTGGCGCTGCCAAGGCACCTGCACGAAGCATTAAGGCCAATTCAGAGGCTTCTTGTGGGGAATCTAGACCTGTAATACGGAACTGCGAACCCAATACCGCCTGAATGGTTGCAGCATTAATGACGACAGATTCGGTATATGGGGTGCGTACTTCAGTTTGTGTGCCAGTTTCATCGGTCACATAGCTAATACGTTGTTTGTTTTCAATAAACAATACCGCCATACGTTTACCCACAGCGTTACGTGTCGCATCTGCCATGAGTTTACCGCCCGCAGCATCAAGGGTAATGTTAACTTCTGCACCGCCTGTATCTTGGCTAAAACCACTCGACGCATTTTGAACACGCTCACCCGTTAAAATACGGCTGCGGTTCAATAATAATTGGCGACCACTGTCCAAAGATTCAAAGGCAAACGCTTCTGTGCCAGGTGGCACTGTACCTGTGGTTTGACCTGTATATGGGTCAATGTATTGATCATTCAGATCAGACACCAAGCGGAATTCGAGGTTTGCAGTACGACCAAGGACACGTTTTGCCTCGGCAGTATCTTGAACACCTGGCAATTCCACCACAATACGGTTGCTGCCTTGAGTTTGCACCAAGGCTTCGGCTACACCTAGTTCGTTAATACGGTTACGCAGTGTGGTCAAGTTTTGATTGACTGCATAAGACTGAATTTCCTGTTTGCGTACATCGGTATACGTTAGGCGTAAGCTCGAACCTTCTGCTGTCGCTACCGCTTGTTGAGTGTACTCATTGCCGTTACGGCGCAAGAAATCCATTACCGCATCACGGTCTGCATTGTTGGCAAACTGCAAGCTAATGGTGTTGTTGTTCAGTGACAGACTATTGAACTTCAGCTTGTTGTCACGTAACTGACGACGTAAATCTGTAGCTGAGGTTTCCATACGCTGGCTGATGGCCTTGTCCATATCCACTTCTAACAGGAAGTGAACACCGCCACGTAAGTCCAGACCTAACTTCATTGGTTTTGCACCAATTTTTTGTAGCCATTCTGGGGTGGTGGGTGCAAGGTTAAGTGCCACAACGTAGTCATCGCCCAAACCACGGCGCAAAGCTTCTTTGGCTTTGAGCTGTGCTTCTGAGGTGTCTAAACGCAACAATGCAGCATTGTTGGTAAAGCTGTTGTCATGACTGGCAATATTTTCTGATTGTAAAATTTGCTCTGCTTTTTGTACGATGCTTTGATCAATTTGGGTACCAGCTTTGGCACCTGAAATTTGAACAGCAGGTTCATCTGGATACAAGCTAGGCAGGGCATATAATGTACTCACCACAAGAACTACGAGGATGAGTAGATATTTCCATGCTGGGTAACGCATTTATTTTCTTCTTAAAATGAAAAAGTCGTGCGTGAGCACGACCCTTTTTTGATTAAAGATTGTTTAATGTGCCTTCAGGAAGAACTGAAATGACACTCGCGCGTTGAACTTTAACTTCTACACCACGGCTTAATTCAACTACTGCAAAATCACCTTCAATTTTCGTGATTTTACCCATCAAACCGCCTGCAAACACCACTTCACTACCAACGCCCAAGCTTTCAATCAGTGCACGGTGTTCTTTGGCACGTTTTGATTGTGGACGCCAAATCAAGAAGTAAAAGATTGCAATAAAAACAGCAATCATTAAAAGGTTGGCTACAAGGCTTGGTTGTTGTGCAGCTTCACCTGCTGCGTGAGCAGTCGAAATAAAAAGGCTCATTTCATTTTCCTAAACTAAAAACTGGCGATCAGTGATCTGATAATAAATTGGGTTTGTTCTGCAATTTACCTTGTCTTTTTACTCAGCGCAAATACTGAAAAGACTAATCTTCAGGACAAGGTGGAACTTCTAGACCACGGCGGGTATAAAAGTCCTGTACAAAATCATCAAAAGTACCGTTATCCAAGGCATTACGGATGTCTTGGGTGAAACGTTGGTAATAACGTAAATTGTGGATGGTACCCAACATAGAGCCGAGCATTTCGCCACATTTTTCTAAATGGAACAAATAGGCACGGGTAAAGTTTTTACAGGTATAACAATCGCAATGTGGATCGAGCGGGCTTTGATCATGGCGATATTTGCTATTGCGAATACGTACCAAGCCATCGGTCACAAAGTAATGTCCATTACGTGCATTACGGGTTGGCATCACACAGTCGAACATATCTACACCACGACGAATGGCTTCAACAATATCTTCTGGTTTGCCCACGCCCATCAAATAACGTGGTTTATCTTCTGGCATTTTCGCTGGCAAATAATCCAGCACTTTGATCATTTCTTCTTTCGGTTCACCTACCGAAAGACCACCAATGGCATAACCATCAAAACCGATATCAAGCAAGCCATTTAGAGATTCATCACGTAAATCTTCATACATGCCGCCCTGAATAATACCGAACAGGGCATTGCTGTTGTTGAGTTCATCGTGGTGATGGGTTTTACAGCGTTTGGCCCAACGTAAAGACAATTGCAGTGATTTTTGTGCTTCTTCATGTGTTGCAGGGTAAGGCGTACATTCATCAAAAATCATGACGATGTCTGAATTCAAGGTTTTCTGAATTTCCATTGAAATTTCAGGGGATAAAAATACCTTTGAGCCATCAATGGGGGAACGGAAGGTTACGCCTTCTTCTTTAATTTTACGCATAGCGCCTAGGCTGAATACCTGAAAACCGCCTGAGTCAGTTAAAATAGGCTTATCCCATTTAATAAACTCGTGTAGACCGCCGTGTTCCTGAATCACTTCCAGTCCTGGACGTAAATATAAATGGAAGGTGTTACCTAAAATAATTTGCGCCTGAATTTCTTCAATATCACGTGGCAACATGCCTTTGACCGTACCATAGGTCCCTACAGGCATAAACACAGGGGTTTCTACAACACCATGTGCAAGGGTTAAGCGGCCACGACGGGCACGTCCCGACTGACCTAATTTTTCAAACTTCATATAAGTTCCAAATCAAGGCGAAAAAACAGTTCGCTGATTGTTAGCGCTAAAAGTGCACTATTTTCCTAGATTCTGCAGGGAATTGCCAGTTGAGATACGTTTTCATTGTTAAAAATTACGTGCAAAAAAATTCAGTCACTTTATTGGAGACTACGTGGCGTAAAATTGCTGAATCCGTTGGGTAATTTCTTCTTTATGCAAGGCAAACTCACCTTGTTCATGGCTGTCCATCGCTGCAACATGCTGAATCAGGCGCTGAACATACAGATTGCTGTCAATAAAACTTGGCTCTAGCGTGAGCAAGTAGGCTTCATGTGCAATGCTTAAATAATCATAAGGCTCAATTTCTAAAAGCTGTGCCAAATCGGTAAGTAAATCTTTATCGACCTGTTGCAGTTTGAGTTTGTTGTGCTGTGTATTGGTGGTTTGCACAGTATGCTGCACATGATGAGCAAGTAAAAATTCATCCAGTAATGCGCTGGGTGCATTTAGAAATTGTGCAGAATAAATTTCAAAATCATGCTGTTTTGGAATATGAATCAAAAATACAATCTGACTCAAATCTAGGCCATAAGCATTGGAGAGTGCTTGTTTGGCTTGTTGGAAAATATCCAATAACAGTTCTAGATGGTTGTATTGTGGGGTGTCGGGGCTATTGAGTAGGGGGTTGCCATATATATACCGCTGTTTGAAATAATCTGCAAAAATATTTTTAAATTGATGCAACCCCTGAGCACTATGCGTTTGGGTGCGATAACGCCATTTTTCCACGTTCCATTTGTCTGCTTCAGATAAGTACTCAGCAGAATCTTCCTGTTTACTAAACAGACTGCGTGTGCTTGAAACTGCCAGATAATCGATGCCTAGATATTCATTTAAAACTAATGCGCAGGCATAGAGTTGATCGGGTTCATACTGCTCATAGAGTTGAAAAAACTCTTGAATTAGGCTGTCTTTTAAATTTTGGAGATGATTTAGCATGGTGATATCGCGACTTTTTTTATTGTAGGAATGCTCATTTTTATTGAACAGTAGTTGTTTGTATTTTGTTCAGGTTTTGATTGTCTCAAAGCTGAAAAAAATGTCAAGAATGCTCAATAATTTGTAGTCAAAGTGCAGCTAAGTTGTTAAATTGCCCTTAGAGCCAATTCATAGAGGTGGGCTATGAGTGAATTAAACAGTGCACTAAAAGAAGACCAATTCTATAAAACACTTTTGGAAACCACGAATGCAATTCCGTGGCAGATTAACTGGAAAACCAAAGCTTTTAGCTATATTGGCCCACAAATTGAGTCTTTACTGGGTTGGACGCAAGACAGCTGGAAAACTGCACAAGATTGGATTGATCGGATGCATCCTGAAGATCGGGACAAGACCGTGAATATGTGTGTGAGTCTGTCCGATCAAGGCACAGACCACGAAGCGGATTATCGTGCCTTAACCGCTACAGGAGATTATGTCTGGATTCGTGATGTGGTGCATGTGATTCGTGAAAATAACGAAACTGTGGCGATTATTGGGTTTATGTTTGATATTTCTGCGCGTAAACAAATGGAGTTGGAACTCGAAGCGTTGAGTCGCAAAAATCTGGCTTTGAGCTTACAAGACCCGCTGACCTTGGTTGCCAATCGAAAGGCGCTCAGTGAGCGTATAGAAAACGAATTTAAACGTGCTGTGCGTCATCAACATGCATTGTCTCTCTTGTTTATCGACATCGACCATTTCAAGCCTTATAACGACAATTATGGACATTTACAGGGTGATCATTGTTTGATTAGTGTGGCGCAGTTGCTTAAACAACACTTTGCGCGTGCATCTGACTTTGTGGCTCGCTTTGGTGGTGAAGAGTTTGTGGTGCTATTGCCTGAAACACCATTGGCAGATGCTGTACAACTTGCTGAAAACTTTAGGCAGGCAGTATATGCGCTGGAAATTCCACATACCAAGACAGGGGAGATTACCCAAGTCACTGTGAGTATTGGCGTAAATAGCTATCATCAAAATCAGCAATATCACAATGTGGTCGACTTTCTGCATTCAGCCGATGAGTTGTTGTATCTAGCAAAAAACAAGGGACGCAATCAGGTGCAGTATTTGACACAGTCTTTTGTTTAGTTGAAATCTAAAAAAACAGCAAGCTTCGTGCTTGCTGTTTTTATTCATGCGTTGAAAAATAATTTTAAATGAGCGGTTTAGAATTAAATGGCTTAAAAGTTTGGACGATAATCAAAACTTTGTGCTGCACCGTTGTCCCGAAAGGCGCGCACAGGTTTTTTCGCTGTGGTTGCAGTGTTAATCATGTTGTTAGGAAAGACCTGAATATAGTTATTAAATAACTCGACATTGCGGTTATAAATAGTAATCGCAGCACCGACATTTTCGTTCTGCTCATCAATTTCATGCATCATTTTTAAATACAGTTGGTCGGCTTTGAGTTCAGGGTAATTTTCGACCACCACATTTAAGCTGCGCATCAATTCTTTGCTCAAGGCTTCAACACGTTGTAATTGGCTGACATCGGCATTGTTGATGTTTAGGTTCATAATATTTTGGCGCAGTTCAGTCACTTTTTCTAAAGTGCCTTTTTCCATACCTGCATATTGTTCGACCACTGGCGCAAGTTCTTCAAGCGTTTTTAACTTCTGTCGTTCAAAACTGGTCACATCTGCCCAAGCGCGGATGGTGGCGTTGTGGTGGCGTACGATGTTGTTACGAATCATGATGCCCAGCATCACCAAGACGATGACAACCAAAAGAAAAATTGCGATACCCATGTTTTGCCCCAAGACGATTTTCTTAGTCCAGAAAATCAATCAAATCTGTCTGTAATTGTTCTAAATAAGGTAATTTAAAAGTGCGTAAGTGTCCACGCAATGCGGAAATATCTTGAATATTTTTTGCTTTACTGGAAATTTCAAACAAGTTGCGATTACCTAAAAAACAGAGCGTGTTCCGCTCAGGGTGAAATAACAAATCACCTTGCTGATGCTGAAAAAAATCATCCAGTTTTAACACCATTGCAGGGCTGAGCGTACGCGCCAGTTGAATTGCATCACTGCCAAAAAAGTTGAGTTTTTGATTCAGGCGAATGTCACTGGTATGCCACGGCACATGATAAGGCGCACCAAAGGTTTTATTGTTTGAGGTAACGGCTAAACCTTGTAGCTGCACATCAAAGACAAATACGCCCGATAAATGCCGCACCACTTCACGCACTTTATAGTCATTGCCATTTTGATCTTTAATGCGGGTTTCACTGACATAGCGATATTCAAAGACCAAAACCTGATGTTGCTTGCCTTGTTGATCTTGCCAAACAGTACTGGCGTAACGGCGAATTTCATTGGACAGATTCCCTAAATTAAACAAGGGAAACAGACTTTTTAAATGAGCAATCAAATAAACGGGTTGTAGGGTTCGGGCAAGATGTTGCGGTGGTTGCTGCCATGCCAGTTGATAGCGCTGTGCAATGCTTTCTTGTTCTAAAAAAGTGATGACTTCTTCAATGGGGTCGTCTTGTTCATAGGTAATAAATGCCCAGAAGATACAGCCTAACCCAATCAGCAAGCAGAATTGCAGCCAAATATTACTCGGTTGAATCAAGAGCAATAAACAGAACAACACACCTATAATGCCAAGCAGGACAGGCAAAACATTTTCAAACTTGAGGGTGATGTCATCTTGCCAAGGGTGTAAGCCATCTAAAATATCTTGATGGCTTTGTGCTTTTTTTCCAATATCCCATAACCGCGCGATATTACGAAATACCCGTTGATTCTTCTTGCGTCGAATATGAATGGAGTGTTGCACGGAATCGAGCGGCATGGCGGTTTCTTTTACAGTTTGAAAATTAAGTCTGAGCTTGATCAATCAGCATGGCATCGCCATAGCTAAAGAAACGATAGCGTTCCGCCACAGCATGTTGATACGCCTGCATGACATTTTCACGGCTTGAAAGCGCAGATACCAACATTAATAAGGTGGATTCAGGCAAGTGGAAATTGGTGATTAGACGATCCACCACTTTAAACTGATAACCTGGGTAAATAAAAATTTGCGTATCACCCGACCACGCTGCAAGTTTGCCTGCATGGGCTTGGGCAGCACTTTCCACGGCACGGGTGGCAGTTGTGCCCACTGAAATAACTTTGTTGCCTCGTGCTTTGGTTTCACGAATCAGCGCTACGGCAGCTTCAGAAACTTCACACCATTCACTGTGCATGATGTGATTGGCAATATCATCGGTACGTACAGGCAGGAATGTACCTGCGCCCACGTGCAAGGTCACAAAGGTTTTTTGAATGCCTTTATCTGCTAGCTGTTGCAGTAAGGCTTCATCAAAGTGCAAGCTGGCAGTGGGTGCGGCAACACTAGCAAGTTTTGTTGGGTCGTTAAATACGGTTTGATAACGCTCGGTATCAATCGCTTCTGCTTCGCGGTTAAAGTAGGGTGGAATCGGCAACTGACCGTAGGCATCCAATACGTCTAAAATAGGCTGCGAAAACTCGACAATAAATAAGTTTTCATGGCGACCTTGTACGGTCACTTTTACAGCATCAGGCCCAATAAACAGTTCTGCACCTGCTTTTGGTGAGTTGCTGGCTTTAATATGGCAATGGGCAATAAATTGATCTTGCAGACGTTCTACCAAGACTTCCACTGCACCGCCTGTGGCACGTTTACCTTTAAGACGCGCTTTCATGACTTTGGTATCGTTAAGTACCAGTAAATCGCCCGCTTCGAGTAAATTCAGTAAGTCGGTAAATTGATGGTCATGATACTGACCTTGAGCATCAAGATGCAGCAGACGAGAGGCGCTACGACTTGCTAGTGGGTAACGAGCAATGAGTTCATCGGGGAGATTAAAATTAAAGTCAGAAAGCTGCATGATAAAAACAAGTTAGAACACTGGGAAAACTGCGCCTAGTATATGCTTTTTTAGGTTTTATGGATGAAATTGGTCGATTATAAATCAAAAAAATGACAGCTGATTTAATTTTAAACAATTGCAAAAAACTTGCGTTGACAAGCTGTCAAAAAAGTTTATTATACCCATCAACACCTACCCGAGGTGGTGAAATTGGTAGACGCGGCGGACTCAAAATCCGCTGTCAGAGATGACGTGTCGGTTCGAGTCCGACCCTCGGGACCATATAAAGGAAAAGCCCTCAAGCATATTAAGACTTGGGGGCTTTTTTTATTGTCTGAACTTTATCCAATGATTTGAATATCCTTAAGTTTTTATATGAAAATTGTCGTTTGCTTCAATTTAACTTTTGGGACTCATGGATAAGAATGGGTATACAGAATAAGAAATAAAGATATATGTGAAGATATAGCTCACCTATTCAGTCTTTATCAATTTACTGCCAACAAAAAACCAGTGCTTTCACACTGGTTTTTTGTAGAACAGGCACTGAATCGTATCAGTGCGATGTCATCGCATTAAATAGTTTCAAGTGCAGCATTGAATGTTGCGCTTGGACGCATTACTGCATTCACTTTAGCTTGATCTACTGCGTAGTAACCACCGATATCAACCGATTTACCTTGTACTTCCGCAAGTTCAGCAACAATTTTGTCTTCGTTTGCAGCTAAAGCTTGTGCAAGTGGTGCAAACTTCGCTTTCAACTCAGCATCTTCGTCTTGAGCAGCAAGTGCTTCTGCCCAGAATTTTGCCAAGTAGAAGTGGCTGCCACGGTTGTCCAGTTCGCCAGTACGACGTGATGGAGACTTGTCGTTATCAAGTAATTTGCTGGTCGCTTGATCAAGAGTTGATGCAAGTAATTTCGCACGAGTATTATCTTCTTTAATACCCATTTCTTCTAAAGAAGCAGCAAGCGCAAGGAACTCACCTAATGAATCCCAACGTAAGTGGTTTTCTTCAACAAGTTGTTGTACGTGTTTAGGCGCAGAACCACCCGCACCAGTTTCGTACATACCACCACCCGCCATTAGCGGAACGATAGATAACATTTTCGCAGAAGTACCAAGCTCCATAATTGGGAACAAGTCAGTGAGGTAGTCACGTAAGATGTTACCTGTTACAGAAATGGTGTCTAAACCACGCGCAACACGCTCAAGCGTATAACGCATCGCACGAACTTGTGACATGATTTGAATATCTAAACCAGTCGTGTCGTGATCTTTTAAGTATTTTTGAACTTTCTTGATCACTTCGTTTTCGTGTGGACGGTACGGGTCTAACCAGAAAATTGCTGGCATACCAGAGTTACGTGCACGTGTTACTGCAAGTTTAACCCAGTCGCGAATAGGTGCATCTTTCACCTGACACATACGCCAGATGTCGCCTTCTTCTACGTTTTGAGTCATCAACACTTCACCCGTGTCAATGTCGGTGATGTTTGCAACACCTGCAGCAGGAACTTCAAAAGTCTTGTCGTGTGAGCCGTATTCTTCAGCTTTTTGCGCCATCAAACCTACGTTTGGCACAGTACCCATCGTACGTGGGTCGAAGTTACCATTCCACTTACAGAAATTGATCATTTCTTGGTAAATACGCGCGAAAGTAGATTCAGGCATTACTGCTTTACAGTCGTAAGGTTTACCGTCAGCACCCCACATTTTACCGCCACCACGAATCATTGCAGGCATAGAAGCATCTACAATTACGTCGTTTGGAGAGTGGAAGTTGGTGATGCCTTTTGCAGAATCCACCATTGCAAGTGCAGGGCGGTGTTCTTGGCATGCGTGTAAATCTTCGATGATTTCTTCACGTAAAGAAGTTGGTAAGGTTTCGATCTTTTCATAAAGACCTGCCATACCGTTGTTGACGTTAATGCCAAGTTCTTCAAACAATTTACCGTGTTTTTCAAACGCTTCTTTATAGTAAATTTTCACACAGTGACCGAATACAATCGGGTGTGAAACTTTCATCATGGTCGCTTTTACGTGTAAAGAGAACAAAATGCCTGCTTCTTTACAATCATCCAATTCTTTTTCATAGAAGTCGCAAAGCGCTTTCTTGCTCATGAACATAGAATCGATGATTTCGCCATCAAGTAACGCTACTTTTTCTTTCAATACAATGGTTTCACCAGAATGAGTGATGAGTTCCATTTTTACGTTACGTGCGCGGTCAAGCGTCATTGATTTTTCGCCATGGTAGAAGTCACCTTCATCCATGTGTGAAACGTGAGTTTGTGACCATTGCTTCCATTCACCCATAGAGTGAGGGTGTTTTTTTGCATAGTTTTTCACTGCAGCAGGTGCACGACGGTCAGAGTTACCTTCACGTAATACAGGGTTTACTGCTGAACCTAAGCATTTACCAAAACGAGCGAGTAAAGCTTTCTCTTCTTCAGTATCCGCATTTTCAGGATAGTCAGGAATTGCATAGCCTTTTGCTTGTAATTCCTTGATACATGCAATTAACTGAGCAACTGAAGCACTGATGTTCGGAAGTTTGATGATATTGGTATCTGGATCTTGCGTGAGACGTCCAAGCTCTGCGAGGTTGTCGGCTACCTTCTGTTCTTCGCTTAGGTATTCCGAGAATTCAGAGAGTACGCGTGCTGCGACAGAGATATCACTCTTGACAATCTCGATGCCAGCAGGCTTAGTAAAGGTCTCAATGATCGGCAGTAGAGAGTAGGTCGCCAACAATGGCGCCTCATCGGTCAGTGTATAAATGATTTTTGACTTTCCACCAGCCATATATAGCCCCTTGCTTTGATTGAGTTTTTTAGGAGCGAGATAATGACTCAGCCCCTGCGAACCGATTTGCCTAATTTAACCTTGAGAGTATCGACTCTCTATGCATTTCAGTCAACGTAATTACAGTGATGACGCCATTTCGCTACGAAATGATGTGTCGCATTTGTGCGAATCAAGACACGGTTTAATGTAAAAACGAGCCTATTTAAACCTAAAAATCGCCTTGAGTATTTAGTGTTGAAATACTAATCAAATCGTATGATGAAGATATGACATCAAAAATATATGTATATTTTATTATAAATTAACCAGTTGAGGGTTCGACTTAAGTCGAATGTTTGATAAATAACCGATGAAAATGATAGGTGAATATATTTATTCTATTTATTTTATATGTTTATCAATATGTTGCTTCTATTTTTTACAGTGTGATGCAATGTAAACTCTTGTATAGAAGTTGAGATTTTCTTCAAAAACGGAGGGAAATCTACAGATAAAAAGCCTGATTTATATTTTAAAAGTTTAGATCTATTTTTATGGTCCAAATTTTACAAAAATAAGCGTATTTTTTAGCGGGTTTGTAGCACCGTTTGATCCATCAAAAATCATAATCAAGCGTGAGCTAAACCCTTGTTAATCCATAGATGAAAAAATCAAGTAGTAAAGAAGAAATGCCGAGTTGTTACGCAGTTTTTTAAATTAGTTTGAAAGCTTGTGTTTTGTGTTAAAGTTTGTAGGTTAACTCTGAATTCAGTGGATGAGTTTTGTAGACAAAATAATTCATAGGCGCGGCACACTTTAATTAACGAGGCAAAAATGAAAATACAGTTGCTGGAAATTGGTCCTGAAACGGAGCAACTCAGTGCTTGCACACTCTCGTTATTATTGGGCGTACATACGCCAACTAACCAAATTGATGGTTTTTTGAAGTTTGCCCGTCAAATGTTGCAAGTCGATCATGCCATTTTGACTTTTAAAAATGAGCCATATATCTGGTATTCCACCAATCAAGTTTTTAAAGCTTTTCATGCCAATCCAACCGCACAGTTAGATGTTTTCTTTCAAGGTCAGCAACTGATTGAACCTCAACATCCTCAATATGCGAATTTTGTGCAGCATATTGCAAGTTTGGGGATAGAAGCCGCGCGCCTAATCGCACTGGATTTACTCAAAACCGATGGCGAGTCGATTGGGCAGTTGTTGTTATTTGATCATCGTGAAGAAGCGTTTAGTTTAGGTGCTTTGCCGATAGTGGCGGAGTTTGCTGCAGGTTTGGTGCGTTATATTGAATTAAAAGTTGATTATGCAAGCTTAAAAGAACTGTATGAACAGCAGTCTGCATTGAATTTTAGTAAAACCAAATTTTTCCAAATTATTGCGCATGATTTGCGCGCGCCATTTCATGGCTTATTGGGGTTTTCGGAAGTTTTAGCGCAAGAGCGCGAAACTTTGGATGATTCTAGTATTCAAAATATTGCCGACTATTTATTCGACACAGCACAATCGACCTATAACTTGCTAGAAAGTTTATTGAATTGGGCGATGGCAGAGGGTGGACGCTTTGTGTATCACCCAATTAATTTTGAGTTAAAGCAATCGACCAAAATTGTTTGCGATGTGTTGAAAAGTTTGGCAATCAAGAAAAATATTGAACTGATTGATCAAGTTGAAGAAGGCATTAAAGTTTATGCCGACATCAATATGATTACCTCGGTGATTCAAAATTTGGTGTCGAATGCGCTGAAATTTACCTTTACCGATGGCACAGGCAAAGTCATTTTACGTGCAGAGCAAACAGAAACCAGTGTGGATATTTATATTCAAGATACGGGTTTGGGCATGACTGCACAACAACTCGAAACGCTGTTCGAGCCTAAACTTACTGTTAGTTTTAAAGGCACTGCAGGTGAAAAGGGTATTGGTTTAGGTTTGGTGTTGTGTAAGCGTTTTGTCGATTTGAACCACGGGCAAATTGTGGTGGAATCGAAAGAAGGTGTTGGAACGACTTTTAAAGTCAGTTTGCCAATTGCGACCAGTAGCCATCAAGTATTAAGTAAAGAAGCGTTATTATCTGAGAAAACTTAATTTCAAAGTTTATATACAAAGCAAGCAAAAGCCTGTGGATGTTTAAAATCATCCACAGGCTTTTTTTATCGTGATCAATTTAGATCAACTCTTGCATTATTGAATGTTTTGAATCGGACTACCACCCAACGCTTGCAATAAAGTCACATAGGCGTTGTATTGGTTTTGCTTGGTCTGCAATAAACTTAAACGTGCATTGCGGGTGGTTTCTTGTGCATCTAGCAGGTTTTTTAAGGCAATCGCACCATGCCGATAACGCACCTCAGTTAAGCGTTCAGTTTTCTCTGCCAGTGCTAAATTGCGGCTTTGCAGCGCGACTTGTTGATTCAGCGCGGTTCGTGCTGACAGTGCATTTTCGACATCGGCAAAGGCTTTATATAAAGTTTGTCGATATTGCACAATGGCTTTTTCATATTCCAAAGCATTCACTTTTAGATCGCGCTGCATATCATTCCATTGCAAAAATGGCAGGGTTAAACCTGCACCTAAAGTGGCAATTGGGTTTTTTAGGGCATCGCTTAAAGAGGTATGCGCGCCTGTACCGACACCTGTACTGAGTGTGCCTGTAAGACTGATGGATGGGTAATAACTGGCTCGATTGGCATCTTTATTGGCCAAGGCTTTACGTAAACGTAATTCGGCTGCACGTAAGTCGGGACGACGTGACAGCAGTTCTGCAGGTAAGCCAGCAGTAATATTCGGTAAACGAACAGCGGCTAAACTCTGTGGTTCATTGATATTCAACATTTGCACAGGTTGATGCAGTAAAACTGCCAAGGCGGTGCGTGTTTCAACTTTTTGCTGTGCAATTTGGCTCAAGGTTGATTTTTGACTTTGCAGGGCTTGTTCGGCTTGGTTTAAATCCAATCCTGAAACTGCACCCGCGCGATATTGCGCACTGACCAATTGATACGTTTTTTGCGTACTGGCAAGGTTTTGTTGTGCGACAACATAGCGTTCATTTAAATAACCCAATTGCCAATATAAATTGGCAGTGGTTGCAATCAGGCTTTGTGCGGTGGCTTGTAAGTCTTGTTCGGTGGCTAAGGCTTCCCAACGTGCAGCTTCAGTCTGATTGGCAAGTTTACCGAATAAGTCCAATTCATAGCTCAGTCCGGGATAATTCAGCGAAATCCCACGCGCTGTATCACCATTGCCCTCTAAACTAAATTGATGCCCTGTAGAAATACCTGCATTGCCAATCCGGATACCTTGCTGACTTTGGCTTTGTTTTGCTTGTAATCTGGCTTGTTGTAAATTCAGTCCTGCAACCGCGAGGTCACTGTTACGCGCCAAGACTTGTTCAACCAATTGATTTAAAGCAGCATCGTGAAAGAGTGTCCACCAACGGTCTGTATTTAGTTGTGCAAGGACTTGCTGGCTTTTTTGCTGCTGCTCAAACTGTTGAGGAATATTTACAGCAGGTGCCTGATAAGGTGTTTTGACTACGGCTGCACAACCCACTAAGCTGCTGCCAAGAAAAAGCGCAGTGACGAGTTGGCTGAATTGTCGTGACTTCTGGTTAAATCGCATCATCATTCCTTACTCTAATTCCTTATTCTCTAGATAGCGCATCGACAGGGTTCAGTTGGGCAGCATTACGTGCAGGAATAAAACCGAACACAATTCCAATCAGGCTTGAACAGACAAAAGCGGCTACAATCGAGGTGGTGGAGTACGCCATTTGAAAGGTTCCACCTGCCACATGATTAATCAATTGCCCAATTCCGAGTGCGAGCAAGACGCCAAGTACACCGCCTAAAATACACACTAAAATGGCTTCAATTAAAAATTGCTGCAAAATATCGCTTTGTCGTGCGCCGACTGCCATGCGTACCCCAATTTCTTGGGTGCGTTCTGTGACAGAGACCAACATGATGTTCATTACGCCAATTCCACCGACCACCAGTGAAATCACTGCAATAGCAGAAACCAGTAAGGTCATGGTGGCGGTAGTTTGTTGGATGGTTTCACGGATACTGTCGGCATTTTGAGTAAATACATCCTGCGCACCATGACGCTGTACCAACAGACTTAGGATGGCATTTTCTGCTGCAGCACTTGGATATTCATCTTTGACTCGTACAATAATGCTGCGCACATGGCTTTGGCCAAGCATGCGGCTCATTACCGTAGAGTAGGGCAAATACACATTTAAGCTGTCGGCATTGCCCATCATGCTTTTTTGTTCTTCGACCACGCCAATAATACGGCTGGGTACGCTGCCCAATAAAATTACTTGCCCGACAGGGTTGCTGCCATCACTAAAAAATGTATTTTTGGTGTTGTGATCAATCACCACATCTTGCGCTTGTTCCAGCACGCTGTGTTTGTCAAAAGGCTGACCCGACTGGAAGTTCATGCCGCGCACATAGAAAAAGTCTTCGCTCACACCATTGACTGTGGCAGAAGCCTCGGTGTCTTTAAAACGTACTGTGACGTTGCTATTGACCGATGGGCTGACCCCATCCACATAAGGTTGTTCTGCCAAAGCATCGGCATCGGCAGGAATTAGGGTTTTAAGCTGAGATGAGCGCGAGGTATCACCAAAACCACGTCCCTGAAACACGGTAATGGTGTTGGTACCTAAACTGCTGATGTTCTCTAAAATTTGTTTCTGTGAACCATTGCCAAGTGCCACAACAGATACAACCGAAGCGATCCCGATAATAATCCCGAGCATGGTTAAAAAGGTGCGCATGCGATGCGCATTCATCGCCAGTAGCGCCATGCGGAAGGCTTCACCTAAACGATCAAATACAGAACGCCAAGCTGAAGTTCTTTTTTGTGGTGAATGTTGCAAGGTTTGTTGGGCAATATCATCCTGATCGGCAGGTGTGTTGGGCTGATCAGAAATAATAAGCCCATCACTGATTTCAATAATCCGTGTGGCATTTTTAGCGACATTATGGTCATGTGTGACCAAGATGATGGTGTGACCTTTGGTATTTAGCTCACGCAAAATCCGCATCACTTCAATACCGCTATTCTTGTCGAGTGCACCTGTGGGTTCATCGGCAAGAATCACATCGCCACCATTCATCAAGGCACGTGCAATGGATACACGTTGTTGTTGCCCACCTGAAAGCTGACTTGGGCGGTTTTGGGTTTTATCGGCTAGACCTAAGTCACTGAGCAGCGCAGTCGCGCGTGCTTGTCGTTCTTCAACATCGGCACCTGCATAAATTGCAGGCACTTCGACGTTGCCCGCAGCGCTTAAATCACCCAATAAGTGATAGCGCTGGAAAATAAAACCAAAATATTCACGACGTAGCTGTGCCAGTTCATCGGCTTCAAGTTGTCGGGTTTCACGTCCTTTGACTTTATAGCTGCCAGTAGTGGGTTGATCCAGACAGCCCAAAATATTCATGAGGGTGGATTTTCCTGAACCTGACTGACCCACAATGGCAACCAATTCACCTGGGTAAATCTTCAGATCAATACCTTTGAGAATCTGTACTGTAGATTCGCCCGCAGGGAATTCACGGGTCAGATTGGTGACCTCTAACAGAGGTTGTGACTGACTCATCTTACATTCTCACTGATGGACCAACACGACCACCACGCTTCGCCGCATCATTTGAGGTATCGGAACCATCGGCAATAATGACTTGATCGCCCAGTTTTAGGCCACGAATGACTTGTACCGTTGCACGGTTATTTAAGCCAAGCAATACCGATTGTGGACGAGCTGAACCATCAGCTTGCAGTACACGTACCATACCTAAAGAGGCTTTACCTTGATCAATCAAGGCTTTTTCATTGGTAGTCAATTCCAAGCGGGCAGGGCGTTTGCTAGAACTGGCATCGGTATTGTCGCGCTCAGCACGTACGTTGCTGTCTGAATTATTGCTGTTGCCACGACTGCGTGAACGGTTTACACCTTGTACCGCAGCAGCAGGAATGGTCAGCACATTGCGTGCCTCTGCCAATACAATGGACACTTGTGCGGTCATATTGATGCGTAGCTTGCCGTCTTCATTTGGTACGTCAAATAAAGCGTTGTAGTACACGGCAGAACTTGAAGATGATGACGTATTGTTATTGCTTTCGGTATTGATGGATTTGGGTGCAGGTTCTACCTGACGTAAAGTAGCGTAATGTTTTTTCTCACTGTTGCCCAAGGTGGTGAAATAGACCGTTTGTCCCTCTTCGACCTTCATTACATCCGCTTCAGAAATTTCTGCTTTTACAGTCATGGTGTCAAGTTTGGCTAATTTAACAATCGTGGGCGCACTTTGATTGGCGTTCACGGTTTGACCTTCTTCGGTCACAATTGCAACGACAGTGCCATCCATTGGGGCAAGAATACGGGTATAACCTAAATTTTCTTTAGACGTGTCTAAAGTTAGGCGTGACTGTTCAATTTGAGCATTAATGGCAGCAATTTCTGCTTGTGCAGTTTTATAGTTGGCTAAGGCAGTTTCAAGTTCGGCACGTGAGGTCGCATCTTGCGCATACATGGCTTGTTGACGCTGATATTCTGCTGCGACTTTGGCGAGATTGGCTTGTCGAACCGCCAATTGTGCCTGTTGGTTTTTAATACTGGCCTGCGCTGTTTTAAACTCATTTTCCTGTCGTACGGAGTCAATTTGGGCAATCAACTGTCCTTGTTTGACTTGATCGCCTAACTGAACATACATTTTTTTGACTTGACCTGAAACTTGCGCACCAACACTGACCATTTTGGTGGCTTCAAGTACGCCTGTTGCCAACACCGCACTTTCAATATCTCCACGGCTCACTTCGGCAGTAATGTATTGCGGTTGTTGTTCTTTGGGTTTTAAAAAATACCAAGCGGCAAATGCCAGCATTAGCGCAATGATAATTCCCGCAATAAGTTTGGTCGATTTTATTTTTGGCATGAGTCAAAAAACAGAAAAAAAGAAATTAAAAGGATTATAGAAGTGAAATAAGGATAAATCGTGAATTTTTTAAAGAAATTGCAAATGAGAATTATTTATTAGTGGTTTGAGCTAGATTTAATACAGTCTGAGTACGGTATTACATCCATAAAAAAGTGAAAATAGCATCTGTTAACGAGGTGGGATAGTTGGTTTCATCTCTATGATAATTTTATGAATTTTTATGATAAATGCTGAAAAATACAACTATGGTCTAAGTTGCTTAAAAAACCTTATTTTCTATATGGATTTAAAAATTAAAAGCGGCTAGTATCAAATTCCATAAAATAATTATGGATTTAATCATTAGGATAATACGGCATCGGGACGATGCAATAAAACACGACTTTAAGCAAAAAATCTGAGGGTAAATCATGGAGTGGAGTGAGAAATTTAATATCGGAATTGATGTGATTGACAATCAACATCGACAAATTCTGGACTATATTAATGCGCTGGAAAAAATTCGGGCGACAGGTGCGCGGGAGCAAATCAAAGAAGTCTTGGATGACTTGATTGACTATACGCAATCGCATTTTAGCTTTGAAGAAAACTTGTTGTCACAGGTCAATTATCAATACTTACCATCACATCGTGGTATTCACGAACTTTTTGTGAAGCGTTTGAATGATTGCCGTCAGCGTTTTGCCAATGGCGAATCGGTAGAACATGATTTGTATCGTTTGTTGTCTAAATGGTTGATTAACCATATTCAGCATGATGATCAGGATTATGTCGATGCGGTACGCGACAATATGCTGCATTATTTGCGTTCGCAGGAACAGAAAAAAGGTAAAAGTTGGTTTGCACGTTTCTTTAGCTAATCTTGCGATAAGTGGCTGACTTTAAAATTTATTTAATGAAGTCTGCTAAATTAAGCCGAGTGAGAAGCGAACAGTGTTTTACCACAGAGTTCTGTAATGGCTTGTAGCACCAGATGTTCAGGGTTTTCCTTGGACATCCCTTTAATGGCGGCATCAATACGCAATAACAGAGCAGGCCATTGCAAGAAACTATTTGGATTTAAACGTCGCAAAGCTTGCTGATACACACTGACTTTGTTTTTCCAAATACCCAGTTGCAAAGCATTTTGTGGTTGTTCAAATAATTGCATCAGTAAGCGCATTTCTTTGCTGATGCTCCACAAAATTAAACTCATGGCTTCACCCGAAGCCATGAGGTATTGAAAAATTTTCATAGCTTGCGCTAGATTTCCCGTCAGTAAAGCATCATTTAAATCATAAGTGCTATAACGAGATTGATCTTGTAAACAGGCATGTAAATGTTCAATCTGAATCTGCTGAATTTCAGGAAAGGTGTCACTGACCCGCATTAAGCTATTTTTGGCAGCCAAAAGGTTGTGTTCATGATGTTGTTCCAACCATTGCCACGCATCATGTCCCAATTGGATGCCAAGCTTTTCTGCTTCCAAACCTAAAATCTGCTGCCGATCTTTAGGATAATTCGCCGTGAGTGCAACATTGACCCCATTGGCATCAATCAATTGAAAAAAACTGGATTTCAGGCTATTGCTGTCCTGTTTTGGCATCACTACCAACAGCAAGTTTTGTTCATTGTGCTGAATATAACTTTTCAGTTGTTTTAGTGTGCTGGCATCGGGCTTGATATTGCCGTGTACTTCAACCGCCAATTGACTCGAAAACAGTGACAGACTGTTTAAGGCATTGAATACATTTTTCCAATCGCTAACGCTATTTAAATCATAACGCTGACGTTCAATATCCTGTTTTTGCCAACTGGCACGAAAAGCATCCAGCAAGTTTTGTTCGAGTAAGGGTTCTTGACCATGCAAAATCCATACGCCACGTGCTTCATCGACACGTTTGAGGGCTTGTAGATAGTCAAGTTTCATAAAAAATTCGCACTCGAAAACTTATTTAGGGTTTGAATACACAGGTGGGTTGACCAAAGGTAAACGATTAGATGAAATTTGACGCACAATTTGCTGTGCTACATCATCAATAATGACTTCTTTTAAGAATTTTTGTTCCTGATCATCGGTATTCACAGTTGCGACATCGTATTGATAACTGCGCGTTGCCATGACGGTACGAGGTTCGGTGATCGGGTTGCCTTGCGCATCTTCAATACGGAAAGTCACACTCAAACGCAATAAGGTTTCTACCAGTTTGCCATTCAATTCCAAGCGACGTGGCGTATAGTCAAGTACACGCAGTACATAGGCATTAGGGTCATTGCTGAGTTGTACGCCCGCTGTACCCATGTGAATGGAAAGTTTTTCTTCTAATTCTTCAGCATTGCTCGGTAAAGCCAGACTCATTTTTGAATAAGCCACAGGTGCAATGCTTGGATTGGTGCCTTTAAGATGAAAACCGCAGCCGACTAAGCTAGCACTGAGTCCACAAGTTAAAACAATGACTGCTAGACGTTGGCTAAAGTGCATGTGCTGTCCTCTGTAATATTCTTGAAAGTTTAAAAGCGGAAGTTGAGAATATCTTGATTGTAGGTGCAAAGCTCGTTGACTGACAACGGGCTTTGTTTGGAAATTGTTTTAATTCCTTTTTTGTAGGAGGGTTTAGGGGGATTGTTTTATAAAATCCCTCCAAACCTCCCTTTAAAAAAGGGAGGTTTAAAAGCACTTAAACCACCAAATTCACTAGCTTATTCGGTACCACAATTTCTTTCTTGGTTGGCCCAGTCAAGAATGGTTGTACTTCTGGTAACGCTTTGGCAAGTGCAAGAATGTCTTCTTTAGATGCATCTACCGCTACATCAAGCTTGCCGCGTAATTTACCATTTACCTGCACCACAATAGTTTGAGTATTGCGGGTTAATGCAGACTCATCGACCACAGGGAATAGGGTAGAGGTTAATTCAATTCCGAACTCTACCAATAAGGTTTGGCTCAAGTGTGGTGCAAATGGCGCAAGCAAGGTCAATAAAGTCACAATTGCTTCACGTTCAACCGCAAGGTCTTGTTCGTTCTGCGCTTCAAACTTGTTGCAAGCATTCAAGAGTTCCATCAATGCTGCAATTGCAGTGTTGAACGCATGACGACGCTCAATATCATCGCCCACTTTTTGAATGGTTTCATGGGTTTTGCGACGTAAGTCCTGCGCTGCTGTGGCAAGTTTGCTGCTTTCAATAGTCGTTGCATTGCTGCCTTTTTCAAGGAAGCCTGCCGCCAAACGCCATACACGTTTTAAGAAGCGGTTAGCACCTTCTACACCTGCATCTGACCATTCTAAAGACTGATCAGGTGGTGCTGCGAACATCATAAACACACGTGCAGTATCTGCACCGTATTGGTCAATAATCGCTTGCGGGTCGATACCGTTGTTTTTCGATTTCGACATTTTTTCCTGACCACCAACAATCACCGCTTGACCATCGCCTATGTATTTAGCCGAAAGAACGCGACCTTTTTCGTCTTTTTCAAGCTCGATATCGGCAGGGTTAAACCAAGTTTTCTTGCCGCTTTCTGCTTCGCGGTAGAAGGTGTCAGCCAAGACCATGCCTTGAGTCAGCAAGTTGGTAAATGGCTCATTGCCTTGTACCACGCCTTCATCACGCATAAGTTTGTGGAAGAAACGCGCGTACAATAAGTGCAAGATGGCGTGTTCTACACCACCAATATATTGATTAACTGGTAACCAAGTTTGCGCAGCTTCAGGCTTGACCATACCACCTGTAAAATCTGGAGATGCATAACGTGCATAATACCAAGATGATTCTACAAAAGTATCTAAGGTATCGGTTTCACGACGTGCTTCGCCACCACAGCATGGGCAAGTAGTTTGATAGAATTCAGGCATTTTATTTAACGGGTTGCCTGAGCCATCTGGCACAACATCGGTAGGTAAAATGACAGGAAGCTGATCTTCTGGAACTGGAACTTGTCCACATTTTTCACAGTTGATCATCGGAATTGGGCAGCCCCAGTAACGTTGGCGTGAAACACCCCAGTCACGTAAACGGAATTGTACTTTTACATTGGCTAAGCCTTGTGGCTCTAATTTCGCTAAAAGTGCATCAAAAGCCGCTTGGAAATCTAAACCATCAAATTCGCCTGAATTGACCAGTTTACCTTCTTTAGAACCGTACCATTCTTGCCATTGGGTTGTGTCAAAGTCCGCATCGTCTGCACCTTTGGCATCAATCACCTGAATAATTGGCAATTGGAATTTATTGGCAAACTCAAAATCACGCTCATCGTGTGAAGGTACAGCCATCACCGCGCCAGAACCGTAAGACATCAACACATAGTTGGCAATCCACACAGGTAATTCTTTACCTGTTACTGGATGCTTCACAAATAAGCCAGTCGCCATGCCTTTTTTCTCGGCAGTGGCAAGGTCAGCTTCTGCCACAGAACCCATGCGGCATTCTTCAATAAAGGCTTTTAATTGTGCATTGTTTTCTGCTGCTTTTAACGCCATTGGATGTTCTGCAGCAACAGCCACATAAGTTGCACCCATTAACGTGTCAGCACGCGTTGTAAATACAGTCAGACCATCTGCATAAATTTCAGGATTTGCCGATGGGAATGTGATTTCCATCCCTTGCGAACGCCCAATCCAGTTGCGTTGCATGGTCAAGACTTGCTGTGGCCAGCCATCTTTTAAAGTTTCTAAATCGTCTAATAATTCTTGGGCATAATCGGTAATGCGGAAGTAGTACATTGGAATATCGCGTTTTTCTACCAATGCACCTGAACGCCAACCACGGCCATTTTCGACCTGTTCATTGGCCAAAACTGTTTGATCGACAGGATCCCAGTTGACTGTCGAGAGTTTGCGATAAATTAACCCTTTTTTATACAGTTGCACGAATAACCATTGTTCCCAGTGGTAATACTCTGGAGTACAAGTGGCAAATTCACGATCCCAATCTATTGCCAAACCTAGTTTTTTCAATTGGTCGCGCATGTAGGCGATATTTTCAAAAGTCCATTTAGCTGGGGCAACCTGATGCGCAATCGCTGCGTTTTCTGCAGGTAAACCAAAAGCATCCCAACCCATAGGTTGTAAGACGGTTTCACCTTTTAAACGGTGAAAACGGCTAATTACATCACCAATGGTGTAGTTACGCACGTGACCCATGTGCAGTTTGCCGCTTGGGTAAGGGAACATCGAGAGGATATAACGATGTGGACCTTCGACTGTGTCGGCAACTTTAAAGGCTTTGCGAGATTCCCAGTCGCTTTGGACTTGGGGTTCAATCGCACTGGCTTGATATTCAGGGTCAATGTGAGTAGTCATAAGGTTAAATCAGGAATAAACGGTTAAAAAAAGTGTGTCACACAGCATAGCGCAAAATGCAGCTAAATTGAATTTTGCGCGTTGGATTGTGCAGGAAAATTTAAGCGAGTCGTACTTTATGGCTTAAAACTTAAAAAACTTGTGGGTTGGCACGTTCTTGTTGTGCCTGATTTAAAGCTGCATTGGCTTCACGTTGTTGCTGATCCATAGCTGGATTTCCTGCAGGATGATTTGTGGTAGGTGTCGCATGTTGGTTTGTTGTATTTGCAGCAGTAGGTGCAGGGTTGTCAGCAGGATTTGCAGGAGTGGCAACGGTTGGTGCTGAATTTCTCCAGCCATAGGTGTCGACTTTGCCTTTTTTCTTGGCAGTTTTTGGCGGCGGTGTCGTGGTGTAATGGGTTGAACCATTTGCATCGACCCACTTGTAATATTGTTTTGCAGAAACTGAGCTAGTGGCAAAAATTAAAATCAAGCTTGCAGAAAGACAACTCAAGCGGATCATTGGCGTTTTCATGTTTGGAAGTCCTGAGCAAAAAGGGTAAATGGCAGAAAACCAATTACAAAAAATCATGTTGGCTAAATTTTAGCAATAATTCCCCATGAAGCTAGGATTTATTGACAATTTTTCGATGATTTTTATCTGCAATATCGCCTATTTAAAATTGGAGCATTGACTTGTCTATTTGCAAGTTAAAATAAGCTGAAATGCGTTGGTGAATCATAACCAAGCGATTTATATATTTTTTAATTCATTCTTTATTTTTATGTATGTGATATGAAAAAATTATAAAAAATTCAGCAAATATCTGAAAGTTATTTGTTTTATATGGAAATATTGGACTTTGGATTAAATTGTGATGGATGACAAAAGCGTAAAAAATGCCCAGTTTATCAATAAAGCAGAAAAAGCCGATTTTTAAACTTGACTTTAGTCGGGTAAACTACAAAAATGCACACTTTAGTTTTATGTGCCTTAGATCGATCACCCTTCGAATAAGTGTCATGTCATGCAATGGGCAACTTCTCTAGCCGAGAAGCTGAACAAAGCTTATAAAATGTGTTTACCCCAACACATTTTAGATCTCATATTGCTTATACGGTAATCAGATCAGAAATTTTTCCTATTGCCATGAAAACTATGAAATATGTGTGCTATAACAGTGCAGGAATTAATGAACAAAACACTGCAGGTGTCTCCCATTTTGCAGTGACAAGACTAGGGTGAATCACGTTGGAACTTTTATCTGGTGGTGAAATGCTCGTTCGCGCATTGGCGGACGAAGGCGTTGAACATGTTTTTGGATACCCAGGCGGCGCAGTACTTCATATTTACGATGCGTTCTTTCAACAAGACAAAATTAATCATTACCTTGTGCGCCATGAGCAAGCTGCTGGTCATATGGCAGATGCCTACTCGCGCGTAACAGGTAAAACAGGTGTGGTACTGGTGACTTCAGGTCCAGGTGCAACCAACACGGTAACTCCAATTGCAACAGCTTATATGGACTCAATCCCAATGGTGATTTTGTCTGGTCAGGTTGCAACACACTTAATTGGTGAAGATGCCTTCCAAGAAACCGATATGGTGGGTATTTCACGTCCGATTGTAAAACACAGTTTCCAAGTGCGTCATGCAAGCGAAATTCCTTCAGTGATTAAGAAGGCATTCTATATTGCATCTTCAGGTCGTCCTGGTCCTGTGGTGGTTGATATTCCTAAGGATGCAACCAACCCAGCAGAAAAATTTGCTTACGAATACCCAGAAAAAGTGAAGATGCGTTCGTATCAACCGCCGCATCGTGGTCACTCAGGTCAAATTCGCAAAGCAATTGATGAGCTATTAAATGCCAAACGTCCTGTGATTTATTCAGGCGGTGGTGTTGTACAAGGCAATGCTTCTGAGCAATTGACTGAACTTGCACACATCTTGGGCTTCCCTGTAACCAATACATTAATGGGCTTGGGCGCGTTCCCGGGTAATGATCCACAATTTATTGGTATGTTGGGTATGCATGGTACGTATGAAGCCAACATGACCATGCACAATGCCGATGTGATTTTGTGTATTGGTGCACGTTTTGATGACCGTGTAACCAATAACCCTGCAAAATTCTGTCCAAATGCCAAAGTCATTCATATTGACATTGACCCTGCGACAATTTCAAAAACCATCATGGCACACATTCCAATTGTAGGTGCGGTTGAACCTGTACTTCAGGAAATGTTGGTTCAATTGAAGCAATTAAATGTGTCCAAGCCAAACCCTGAAGCGATTGCTGCATGGTGGAATCAGATCAATGAATGGCGTAAAGTTCATGGTTTGAAATATGACAAACCAACCGATGGCACGATGAAGCCGCAACAAGTGGTTGAAGCTTTAGACAAAGTGACCAATGGTGATGCGATCATTACTTCTGACGTAGGTCAGCACCAAATGTTTGGCGCGAACTACTATAAGTACAAGCGTCCACGTCAATGGTTGAACTCTGGTGGTTTGGGAACTATGGGTGTAGGTTTACCGTATGCTATGGCGGCTAAACTGGCTTATCCAGATCAACAGGTTGTATGTATTACAGGTGAAGCATCTATTCAGATGTGTATCCAAGAGCTTTCTACCTGTAAGCAATATGGTTTAAACGTTAAGATCTTATGCTTAAATAACCAAGCTTTAGGTATGGTTAAACAATGGCAAGATATGAATTATGAAGGTCGTCACTCAAGTTCTTATGTTGACTCATTGCCTGACTTCCCTAAATTGATGGAAGCTTATGGTCACGTTGGTATTCAAATTAACCATGCCGATGAGCTTGAGTCTAAGCTTGCAGAAGCGATGGCGATTAATGACAAATGCGTATTCATTAACGTAATGGTTGACCGTACAGAGCATGTTTATCCGATGCAAATTGCGGGTCAATCCATGAAAGATATGTGGTTAGGTAAAGGGGAGCGCACAGAATGAGACACATTATTTCCGTTCTCGTTGAAAACGAATCAGGTGCGCTTTCTCGTTTAGTGGGTTTATTCTCTCAACGTGGTTATAACATTGAGACTTTAAACGTTGCGCCAACCGAAGACCCAACACTTTCACGTTTAACGCTTACAACTTATGGTGATGATCATAAAATTGAGCAAATCACCAAACAACTGAATAAATTGGTTGAAGTGGTTAAAGTGGTCGACCTGTCAGAAGGCCCGCATATTGAACGCGAATTGATGCTGATTAAAGTCAAAGCATCGGGTGCTGCACGTGCTGAAATTAAACGTACTGCAGACATCTTCCGTGGTCAAATTGTGGATGTCACACCAACGACTTATACGGTGCAGCTTGCGGGTACAACTGAAAAACTAGATGGTTTTATTGACGCGATTGCTGAAAACACCATTTTAGAAGTTGTGCGTTCAGGTGTGTCTGGTATCGCACGCGGCGAAAAAGTTTTAACCATTTAACTAAATTTCATAGTTAATTTTACTCATCGAATTCATTCCATCTCAAAGGATGGAGAGCTTACTGAAGTACTGAATAGACAAGTACTTGAGTAAGATAGGAATCCTAAGCATTTTAGCGGAGACAGCAATGCAAATTTTTTACGATAAAGACTGCGACTTATCTATCATTCAATCTAAGAAAGTAGCGATCATTGGTTACGGTTCACAAGGTCACGCGCACGCGCTTAACCTTAAAGATTCTGGCGTAGACGTAACTGTAGGTTTACGTGCTGGTTCTGCTTCTTGGAAAAAAGCTGAAAATTCGGGTCTTAAAGTTTCTGAAGTTCCTGCTGCTGTTGCTCAAGCTGACTTAGTTATGATTTTGACTCCAGATGAGTTCCAATCACAACTTTATCGTGACGTGATTGAGCCAAACATCAAGCAAGGCGCAACTTTAGCATTTGCTCACGGCTTCTCTGTACTTTATAACCAAGTTGTTCCACGTGCAGACTTAGATGTAATCATGGTTGCACCTAAAGCACCTGGTCACACTGTACGTTCTGAATTCCAACGTGGTTCAGGTGTTCCTGATCTTATCGCGATTCATCAAGATGCTTCTGGTAATGCACGTAACGTTGCACTTTCTTACGCTTCAGGTGTAGGTGGTGGTCGTACAGGTATCATCGAAACTTCTTTCCGTGAAGAAACTGAAACTGACTTATTTGGTGAGCAAGCAGTTCTTTGTGGTGGTGCTGTTGAATTGGTTAAAATGGGCTTCGAAACTCTTGTTGAAGCTGGTTATGCACCAGAAATGGCTTACTTCGAATGCTTACACGAGCTTAAATTGATCGTTGACTTGATGTTCGAAGGCGGTATCGCTGACATGAACTATTCAGTATCTAACAACGCTGAATATGGCGAGTATGTAACGGGTACTGAAGTGATTAACGAACAATCACGTGAAGCAATGCGCAATGCACTTAAACGTATTCAATCTGGTGAATATGCGAAAATGTTCATCCAAGAAGGTGCGTTGAACTACCCATCAATGACTGCTCGTCGTCGTCAAAACGCGGCTCACGGTATTGAAGTAACGGGTAACAAGTTACGTGCGATGATGCCTTGGATCCAAGCAAACAAAATCGTAGACAAAGAGAAAAACTAAGTTTTAGTTTAATCTTTAAAAAACCCTTATTGTATATAAGGGTTTTTTTATGAGTGAAGTAAAGGATGTTACGTGCCTTGCGCTTCGCTCAGAACTGTGTTTTCACTCCTTGCGCTGTAAGCGTCCGCTGAACCCCATGCCTATTTTTTAATTTGAGTTGGATTTCCAGCGATGTGGCAGTAATTCTTCTATTTGGGTCGCTTTATGCGTCGGCAGCCTTTTCAGCACATCACTTAAATAGGCATACGGATCCAAGCCATTCAGCTTTGCTGACTGGATTAAAGTCATGATATTCGCCGCTCGCTGGCCGCTGCGCAGCGAGCCAGCAAACAGCCAGTTCTTGCGCCCCAACGCCCAGGGACGCATCTGATTCTCGACCCAATTATTGCAAATAGGTAGATTGCCATCATCCAGATAGCGGCTTAAAGCTGGCCAACGCTTCAGAGTGTAATTGATGGCCTTGGCGGTGGGAGAACTCGATGGCACCGTCAGATGATGTTGGTTGAGCCATTCATATAGTTGTTGCATCACTGGTTGGCTATGCTGTTGTCGGTATTCGCGGCGGTCTTCCGCTGTACCATCCGTCTTTTTCCTGAGTTCTGCTTCTATGGCATACAGTTTCTGAATCAGCACTAATGCCTGTTCAGCGACCTGACTTTTCCTGGTCACATGCAGTTCATGGAATTTACTGTTAGCGGCAATGTAAAAATGACCCCCCAACAGCATTTGAAAATTGACCCCCTTGGTTAATATAGTGGTCTTTTTGGACTGCTCAACATGTTAACTTTGGAGCAAGCAGTGACAATCCAAATACTTCATCAACAAGGTCAATCTATTAAGGCAATTTGAACCGTACCGGGTTTGTCGGAGACTCAATATTCTGAGAGACTATTCCGATGAAAAAACCAAACTATACCCCCGAAATTAGAGAAAGAGCGGTTCAATTACTCATTGAATCTGAAAAGGCGGATTCAAGCCTTGTGACAGTTCAATGAAGTTTATATTTCGAGTCATTGAGGATATGTAGCTTTGCTTACTTTAAATGCTTTGATCTAGTAAAATGATGCTATTCGTGCTTTAGATCTGGTGGGTGAATATGCATATTGTATATGTGAGCGATGGCAAGGCAGGTCATCGCTCTCAAGCATTGGGTCTTTTTAAGGCAATGCACAAGCAAACAAATATTGAGTTAACTTTTGAAGAAATTTCAATTGATCAGCTACCACTCTTGAGTTTATTGACTGCATATAAAAAACAAAAACATGCTGCAGTATCGCAGCCACCTGATTATATTTTTGGGGTAGGCAGTCATACGCAATTCCGTGTTTTTTGGATGGGCAAGGTTTTTCCGCAAGCGAAAACTGTAATTTTAATGAAGCCAAATTTTCCATTGTCTTGGTTTGATCATGTGATTATTCCTGAACATGATGGTCTTACTGAACAGGGCAATGTGATTGTTACACAAGGTGCGCTGAATCCAATTGAAAATGAGCAGCGACACATAGCAAACCGTATTTTGATTGCATTAGGTGGTTCATCTAAACGGCATGTATGGAATGCAGATAAGGTGTTGTCTGCGATTGAGCAGATCGTGCAGCAGAATATGCAGTGTGAGATTATTTTGACGAGTTCTAGGCGTACACCTGCAGATTTTTTAGCGACATTGGCTCAGCAAAGTTTTGCTTCACGACTACAAATTTTTCCAGTTGAAGAAACGCCGCAGGGTTGGATTTTTGAAGAGATGCAAAAAGCGGAAGCTGTATGGGTGACTGAAGATAGTGTATCTATGATATACGAGGCACTCACCGCAGGCTGTAAAGTGGGGCTTATTCAGATAGATCGAGCGAAAGAGGATCGTATCACGCGTTCGGTACAGCATTTGATTGATCAGAAACTTGTATCGAATGCTAGACAAATTGCTGAATTATATTCTACTACTGCTTTTAAAGAAGCTGAGCGTGTGGCGAATAGGATGCTAGGTAAATGAGATGTAGTTGTTTAAATTTTTATGATGGACTAGTTTATATCCTATTATTCTTTTTTAACAATGATTAAAATATACCAATCTATAAATGGAACATTCATTTGTTTCTTGAGTGATTTATGAAAATATTACATATTGCAAATTTTGGGTTTAACAAACAAGGTTCTCATTTTTATTGTACTGACCGTAAGATTTCTGCGGGTTTGATTGAAAATGGTCATTTTGTATATGACTTTAGTTTTCGTGATATGGCTAGAATGGGAACTATTTTTAAAACAAAAAAATTAGGGGCAAATTGGGCAAATAAAGAAGTTCTTAAAATAGTTTCTAATTTAGAACCAGATCTAGTTTTGATTGGACATAGCGATTTAATGAGTCCAACGGTGTTAAAAGAGATAAAGCAACAATTCCCAAAGACAAAAATTGCATTTTGGTATGTTGATCCTTTGTATTTGGAGCAAAAACTTGGTTTTGTTCGTGAATTTTCTCCATATTTAGATGCTATTTTTTGTACGACTGGTGGAGAATATCTTCAAAAATTGAAACAGCCAAATTTAAAAGTAGCTTATTTTCCTAACGTCGGGCATTCAAATGTTGAAATACTAAAACAATTTGAATCTACAAATATTGATAAAGAATTTATATTCTGTGGTGTTGTTTATAAAGAGCCAGAACGTGAAAAATTTTTGAAAGACTTGGCAAATACTCTCCAAGCACATTCATTGAAATACCAATATTATGGTTGTTTTGAGCAAGCTGGCGTGTATGGAAAAGGTTATTATAAAGTGCTTTCAGAAGCGCGTATGGGGTTAAATTATTCACGTAAAAACGATGTAACTTTATACAGTTCAGATCGTATTGTGCAGTTAACGGGTAATGGCCTATTGACTTTTAGCCCTCGTATCCCTGATTTTGAAAAACTGTATAGTGAACAAGAAATTGTCTATTTTAACGACCAAAATGATTTAGCTGAAAAAATTAAGTACTATGCAGATCATCCTGATGAGGCAAGAAAAATTGCAGAATTGGGTTGGAGCAAAACGCGTCATAGTTTTAATGCTAAACGTATTACTCAATTTATGCTTGAAGTTACTTTTGATCAGCCTTTATCTGAAGCATATGAGTGGGCACATGAGGTGTATATCTAATGTGGTTTATTTATGTGGTACTTGGTTTAATTGTTTTTGCTGCAATACTTTACTTATTAGGTAATTATACCTTTTGGTTACCATTACGCAGTGCGAAATTGCCACGTATTGTGATGTTGCATCAAGTAACTCCCCATGCAGAAGCTTCAGGTATGAATATGCCACCGGCTAAATTTGAACAGTTGTTGCAGTATTTGGTAAAAAAACAGGCTGTTTTTTGTTTCGTTTCCGAACTTGACCAGTATGAGGGGCAGAGTAATGTTTTTGCCCTGTCATTTGATGATGGCTTTCAGGATAACTACCAATATGCATTTCCTTTACTCAAAAAATATAATGCGAAAGCAACAATTTATTTAGCAACACAAATTGAAGGTATTGAGAAGTTAGATACAGCACAAATTCAAGAAATGTCAGCTTCGGGCTTAATTGAGTTTGGTGCACATACTCAGCATCATGTAAATTTGTTGAAATTATCTGATGAGGAAGCATTTGCAGAAATGCAGGCATCAAAAAAAGATGTAGAAGTTTTAGTAGGGAAATGTCCAAGCTTTGCTTATCCATTTGGGCGTTTTAATGACAAACATCAACAAATGGCAAAAAAAATTGGTTTTAAAAATGCTGTATCTACACGTAAAAAAGTAGAAGCTTATACAGAAACTAACCAATTTAATATTCCACGTGTCAGTACACATGGCGCAATGAATGCTTTGCAAATGCGTATTGCTTTAGCCAAAGGACGTTATAAATTATGATTCCGTGTAGTGTTTATATCGTAACCTTAAATTGTGCTGAATGGCTTGAGAGTACACTGGAAAGTGTAAAAGACTTTTCAGAGGTCATTATTTTAGACTCAGGCAGTACAGATCTTACTTATGCTATTGCAGAATCATTTCCCAATACGCGAATTTCTCATCAAGATTGGCAGGGGTATGCGGGTCAAAAAAGCTTAGCTTTAGCGCAATGTAAAAATGATTGGGTTTTAAATTTAGATGGTGATGAAGTTTTATCTTCTGAATTAAAAGCTGAAATTGAGCAAACGATACAAAGTAATCAATTGGATGCTTTAATTACACCAATTAACGATGTGTTTTTAGGTGTTCCCAATAGTAAATATACAAAAAAGCATGCCAAGGTACGTTTTTTTCGTAAATCTAAAGGGCGATATGACTTGGAAAATAAAGTGCATGAAAATGTGATTGTAGATGGTCAGAGTGTTCGTGCAGAAGGTGATATTTACCATTATGGTGAATCAAGTATTTTTGTTAAAGTTGAAAAGAATAATCAATATTCTGAATTAAAAGCACAAGAAAAATACCAAAAAGGTAAAGTGCCGAGTTTATTAAAGTTGGTTTTAGTTATGCCTCTTACTTTTATAAAGTCTTATTTTATTAGACGTAGCTGCTTAAATGGGTGGAGAGGCTTTGTAAACAGCATGGTAAATGCTTTTTATGCATTTTTAAAGGAAGCTAAATTATTTGAGCAACATCAAAAAATGAAAAATAAACAGGATAATCTATGAAGATTGTTCAAGTTTTGGCAACAAGTGGTGGTGTTGGTGGTTTAGAACAACACACTTTTAACTTGGTTAATGAATTATCTCAGCAACATGAAGTACATATTATTGCACACCCTTGCTACGCGGATAAATTTAATGCGCATGTATGTTTTCATGCTGTAGATTTTTCTCGTAGTCGTTGGAATATATTTTTACTTTGCCAGCTAAAATCTATTATTAATAAAATTCAGCCAGATATTGTACATGCACAAGCAGGAAAAGCTGCTGAATTGATCTCTAAAATAAGAACATGGCTAAAACCTGTTAAATTTGTAACAACAGTCCATGGTACGAAAAAGAACAAATCAATTTATACTTTTGCAGATGCCGTTATTGCAGTTAGTCAGGCTTTAACGCAGGGAATTCCTAGTGAAAAAGCGTATGTGGTTTATAATGGGGTATATACACAACCAAATTTATCTGACGAGCAAAAACAACAACTAAAGTCGGAAATCTACATTCAACATTCTTTATTAAATTCTTCTAAAAAAATAGTAATGTGTATCGGACGTTTAGAGCCTGTAAAAAATATAAGTTTACTACTTCACGCAATGTCTAATATAGATGCACATCTTTTTATTGTTGGTGATGGGTCATTGCGATCAGATTTAGAACAACAAACAGCAGCACAAAAAATGCAAGATCGTGTTGCTTTTTTAGGTTTTAGGACAGATGCTCGTGATTTAATCCAAATCGCTGATGTTGTTGTATTGTCCTCGGATCGTGAAGGATTTCCATTAGTGATGGTTGAAGCTTTACAAGCAAATAAAACGATGGCATCTACTCGTGTAAATGGTGTTATTGAATGGTTGCCAGAGCCATATCTTGCAAATATTGGACAAGCGAAAGAGTTGCAACAAGCAATAGAAAATGCTTTAACTGTACAAGCACAAGAAGATTTCTCCCCTTTATTTATGAAAGCAAAGCAAGAATTAACTGTTACAGCTATGGCACAGCAAACGCTCAATATTTATGAGCATTTGCTAAAATAGTTGTTTTGGGCTTATTTACTTTTTAACTGATAAGCGTATTGCATCTAAAACTACAAAATTATGTTCAACATTTATTGTATGGCAACCATCATCATTATTGTTCCATGTGGGTAAAACAACTTCTAAAAGTTGCTCTTTATATGAGGTTGGGCTAAGTTCAAGAATTTCTTTGAATTCAATATTTCCACCATAACGCTTTAATGAGTCTTGACTAGGTCGTATAAGTTTTTCTTTATAAATAAAAGGCTTACCAGCCATTCTGAATTGCTGATGACCTTTGCAGACTGGATTTTGTGGGTGTTCTTGCCAGTTAGGATTTAAAATATCTTCAGTAAAGAAAATATCTAAACGGTCACCAAATTTTTTGCAGTTTCTACGTGTGGACGTCAATAAATACCACATCCCGTCATGATGAAGAGGAGTGGTATCTACAGCATCAATATTTTCAAATAAGTTTGAATGTTTTTCCCATTTGAGAGGGAAATCAGTACATTTCCATAGTTCAATAGTTTTATTAGCACTGGTTTCAGGAATCATGTACCAGTTATTTTCTACCTTAAATACACAAGGATAAGATAGGTGATAGTCCAATTTTAAAATAGTTTGTGGCTTTGAGTAGCTTCCATCTTTAAAAACCTCTAAGACTGATAAAAAGCCCACGGGATGAACATCATCTACTTCTTCAAAAAATATAAAGTGTTGATTATTCTCTTGTGCATAAAAACAATCAGCAAAAGTGAATTTTTGAGGTGAATGAATTTCAAAAAGATCTTTTAGCTGTTTTTGATTGTTAAAGGATTCGTCTAACCAACCAAAACGCATATACCAGTGTGAATTAAATTTTTTTGCTTGTTGGTTTTGTTGAAATTTATACCATTTCTTTAAAATTGTACGCATCATAAAAATTGGATATATAAGACTATCTATCTAATTCTACATTAGATATTATGTTCAGCAATACAGTATTGGCTTATATGTATGAAAGTTTTTGTTATTAGTATCGAAGAAGAAAACTCTCTAAGACTAAATACATTTTTATGTCAGTCTTTTTTTCAGAATGGAAATTTAGAATATACAAAAGTTGGGGTGAAGGGGGGAGAACTTTCCGCAAAAGAATATTTTGAATTAGCTGTTAAAGGGCGTGATAAGCCATTAACACCAGGTGAGTTAGGCTGTACCTTATCACATTTGGCAGCATTAAAGAGGTTCTTGGAAACTAGTGATGAGTTTGCATTAATTTTAGAAGATGATGCTATTTTGAAAAATGATCTTTCATATCAAATGCTGAGTGACGGACTAAATAAGATAGATTTACCCAAAAATTTATTATTAAGTATAGGTGGTATTCAAATGAAAGAATGCCGTAAAGTTAGAGGGGAATTTTGTGATTTTAGTCTATTAGATAAAAAAGTTTTAAAGGTAGTTCCTGATTTTTATCATCGAGTAAATTATACAGTATCTTATATTGTAGATCGAAAAATGGCGAAAACTTTATTGGAATATCATAAACCAGCTAGACGTGCAGATGATTGGAGTTATCTATATGATTTTGACTCATCTACAAATATTTTAATGACTTATCTTGTTGATCACCCAGTTATTGAGAAAGGTGAGGGTAATAAAAGTTTAAGTTTGATTGAGAATGAAAGAGTTGATAATACATCAACGCTGAAAAGTAAATATGGCTCAGGGATACGAAAGAATTTAGCTAAATTTAAATATGAAACTTATAAGATTTAATAGCTCCTTTTCAAAAAGTAGATTTGGAAGTGTAATCATATTTGGAAATATCAGAGTCATTGTTTCTTTCTAAGTTTATGAATTCGAGATAAGATGTAATATTTTATAACTTTCCATGGTCTGCGTCTGAAATAATTGAGAATTTTCTGCATGTAGATAAAGTCTTTTTCAATTATTTCAATTTTCTTTTCTCTTTCTGCAAGATCAATTTGTTTAGTTAAAAGATTTTGAGTTAACTCGCTATAAAGATCGTGATTATTGGGAAGTTTTCCTAACGGTGTTTTAAATTTTATAAGAATATTTTTTATTGAAGTTATATCATCATATTTTATCCAGTAATATTTTAGTAGATATGCTATATATTTTTTTTGGAAGTGATTTAGCTCTTTTTTAGTAGGTAGTTTAAAAATATTTTCTAGTATTTCTAAGCTTTCAATTTTATTCGTAATTTCATACCATTCACTTTGTCCAAAACAATAAACATCTTTACCTAGAATGAGAGCTTCTAGCGAAGCTCCAGAATTACAAGCTAAAACTTTATCAGCATTTTCAATTAATTTGATGATATGTGCGTTACTGCTATAAAAGTAGGGATTATTTTCGGTTTCAATAAATTGTATAGATTTTACTGCTTCAGAATTACAATAAGGGTGAGTTTTAACAACGATATTTTTTTTATACTTTTTTGCAAGAATAGATATAAATTGAATAACTTCAATCATATCCAAATTAGCATGAATAGCTACACTGTCCGTACGAACTTGTAAAGGGAATAATATATAGTTATCGGGAAGAGGAGTATTATCTACTATTTGAGGGTGCTTAGAGTCACCGCTTAATAATTGTTTTTTATAATGCTGAATAGTTTTATCTGCATCGTTAATACTAATTTTATCAATATTATCCTTATGTTGATCAAAATTTTTGACTATATCGCTCCACCCTGCGTATCCTGTTTTATCAAAACTAAATAGCCCATTTATAGGAGCTTCTTTATAACTTAGTACATTCTCTGGATTTTCGAAAGAGTGGAATGAAATAAGTAGGTCTTGAGGGGTAAGGCGCTTTATACCATAAGATGGGAAGCTTGTAGGTATACATGTAAGTTCAGCTTCTAACTCTAAACAACTTTTAATAATATTTTGAATAAAGATAATTTGATATTGCTTGTTATCTTTAATCCAGTCGATCGGGTATTCGAAATAAAATTTTGGATGCATAAAAACACTATTAGAATAAAAATATCTGTTACAAAGTAAATTAAATTTTTATCACTCTTTATCCGCATTCCCCGCTAACACCATATAAATCAGCCCCACAAAAATCACAAAGGCACCGCCAATAGAACTTAAGCTAAAGTACAAAATACGGTCATTGGTGTCTAAGGCAAACAGGTTATTGGCCAGAATATAACGCATGAATAACCATTGAGCGACAGCAAATACAATTAGCATAATGCCACGATTACGAACTGCAGGACGCATAGCCATAATAACGCTCAACTCAAAATTCAAAATGAAGCACTATTATGCCATTGTTGAAAATTGATCTCAATTGAATAACCTAAATCTTGGTTTTACACGTGCAAAAAGAGCAAACGTATTAAAAAAATCTACTCTTTACGGTACATATTGACATTGCCCAAGCAATTTCTAAAGCGCTTGTATGACCAAATATATTGCTCAGGTGCTTGATCAATCATATTTTGCATTGAAAGGTTTAGACAGTCTACAGAGTGTTGTAAATCTTGAGACAGAATAGCATCTGGCAATTTTTGACAGTGAATATTGAAATATCTTAAATCTGGACTTCGAATACAGCTTAAACCAATAATATTGCACTGTGTTTTTGCTGCAAGCTTAGAAACTAGCGTGAGGGATAAAGTCTTTTTCCCAAAAAAAGCAGAATATATACCACCAGATGGCTTGGGTAAATGATCTGGTAAAATGACTGTTAAACCGCCGTGTTTCAAATGTTTAAAAATAGAACGAATACCAGTTTCATTGGTGGGTACTAAAGTGGCATTAAATTTTTCTCGAGCTTCTAGTAAATATCGGTTTATCCCTTTGTTTTTATTGGGCTTATACATAATCATGGGGGCTGTATATACACTGAGCCATGCATTGAGTAACTCCCAGCAACCAAAATGAGGAACTACCACGATAACTCCTTTTTTATTTGCAAGAGCGTCAGTTAAAACCGTTTCACCATAAACATTTTTTAGCAGATTCAAACTGTAATTTGGTGGCATTCCCCAGCATTTAATAAACTCTAGATAACTGAGACATTGACTTTGTACACTCTTTTTTATGAGTTGTTCTTGTTCGGCAGATGAAAGCTTTGGATAAGCCAGTTTAATATTAATTGCAGTGATGCGTTTGATAGATAAATTAAAATAATAAATAAGACCAGCAGCCATCATTGCAATTGCTTGCAGCAGGCGTAATGGAAAGACAGATATTATTTTTAAAATTAAGTACATCAGACAGCCGATCTCAAAATATAAGGCACAAATGAAGCATGAATTTTGCTGTGAACCCGAACGTGCTTGTTCCACAAGAAAAATGATCAGAAGCCTTAAAACAAAATAAAATGAGGTATGAAATTGAATTATTCAATGTTATTCATAATTAGCCAGTTTAGCATAGTGCAGTGTAATCGTTTTGCTATTAGCCAAGTAAAGTAATTATTATTTTTATTGTTCAACTTGGAATTTATCCAAATTGAAGTTAATAAAAAACCCTGCAAATTTGCAGGGTTCTTCTCACATTCTCAAAACTTATTCTTGAGATTCTGCTTTTGGTTTTTCACGTAAACGAATACCTAAATCACGCAATTGAGTCGCTTCAACTGGTGCAGGTGCTTGAGTCAATGGACATTCAGCCGTCTTGGTTTTCGGGAAGGCAATCACATCACGAATAGACGATGCGCCTGTCATCAACATCACCAAACGGTCTAAACCAAATGCCAAACCACCGTGCGGAGGCGCACCGTATTTCAATGCATTCAACAAGAAACTGAATTTCTCTTCGGCTTCTTCTTCTTCAATACCTAAAGCTTCAAAAATCGCTTTTTGCATTTCTAAAGTATATATACGCAGTGAACCACCACCAATTTCGGTACCGTTCAATACCATGTCATACGCAACAGATAAAGCTTCACCTGGGTTGCTCTTTACATCTTCAACGCTTGATTTTGGCAAGGTGAATGGGTGATGCACAGAGGTCCATTTACCATCATCTGTTTCTTCAAACATTGGGAAGTCAACCACCCAAAGCGGTGCCCATTCACAAGTTGCAAGGTTTAAATCGTGACCGATTTTGACACGCAGTGCGCCCATTGCATCGTTGACCACTTTGGCTTTATCTGCACCAAAGAATACGATGTCGCCATTTTCAGCGCCTACACGTTTTAATAAATCAAGCACGATTGGCTCAATAAATTTCACAATTGGAGATTGTAAGCCTTCAATGCCTTTTTCAAGCTCATTGACTTTAATATACGCCAAACCTTTTGCACCATATATGCCAACATATTTGGTGTATTCATCAATTGCACTACGTGGCAATGAACCCGCGCCAGGAACACGAAGCGCAACAATACGACCTTTCGGATCTTTCGCTGGGCCAGCAAATACTTTGAACTCAACGTCTTGCATCAAGTCTGCAACGTCTACTAATTTCAGTGGAATACGCAGGTCTGGCTTATCAGACGCATAATCACGCATCGCTTCCGAATATGGCATACGTTGGAATTTGTCGAATTTCACGCCTAGAAGTTCATCGAACATCTTCACGGTCATGCCTTCCATCAAATCCATAATGTCATCGTCACTCATGAACGATGTTTCAATGTCGATTTGAGTAAATTCTGGCTGACGGTCTGCACGTAAATCTTCGTCACGGAAACATTTAGCGATTTGGTAATAACGGTCAATACCACCCACCATCAACAATTGTTTAAATAATTGTGGAGATTGTGGCAGGGCATAGAAGCTACCGTTAGATACTCGGCTTGGTACTAAATAGTCACGCGCACCTTCAGGCGTTGCACGTGTTAAAATTGGTGTTTCAACATCCAAGAAACCATGATCGTCTAAATAGTTACGAATTAGGTTGGTGACTTTAGAACGGAAACGTAAGCGATCTAACATTTCTGGACGACGGATGTCCAAGAAACGGTATTTCAAACGAATTTCTTCTGAAATGTTGGTATTTTCATCGTTCAATGGGAACGGAGGTGTTTCAGATGCTGCAAGAACTTCAATTTCCTTGCCTAAAACTTCAATTTGTCCACTGACCATATTAGCATTTTCTGTGCCTGCATAGCGACGACGTACACGACCTGTGATTTTTAATACAAATTCTGAACGTGCTTTGTCTGCAGTTGCAAATGCTTCTGGAGTGTCTGGGTCAATTACGACTTGCACAAGACCATCGCGGTCACGCATGTCTAGGAAAATTACACCACCGTGGTCACGACGACGGTGTACCCAACCACACAGGGTCACGGTTTGATCAATTTGAGCTTCGGTTAAAGAACCGCAATAATGAGTTCGCATCATAGCGTTAAAAATCCAACTATATGGGTTAAGGAAGCGAATACGTAAACAGCGCACCGCCTTTAGCAAAGGTAGGATTATGCCTCTTTGGGCATGTGGCGACAAGAACCTACTGCAAAAACAGCGGGTTTTTAGCAGGAATCTGCTTCAAACTGAAGAATGTAGGCAGAAGAGGACAGAAGTAGGGCGATAGAGCGTTTATTCCATGCGTCCTTGAAAATCTAAAAACAAAAATAACAGGCAGCCCAAACTCAACATGAGTAAGGCACCTTGGGTAAACTCATTGATGGCACGTCCTGTAAAATAATATAGTTCGGCTTGCCAAGTCGCATCGGGGATATAACGCGCATAATCCCAAAGTGAAAAACCACCACATACAATCGACAAGAGAATGAGAGCGATGGCATAAACGCGAATTTTTTTGCTTACAGAACTGACCTGCCGATGCTTGCGATAATAATGCAGGCTCATACATAACAAAAAAGGCAACGCCAAAATAGAACTGCCAATTTGTAGTACGCGATGCATCGGATAAATACCTGTGCCTAATTGTACCGATTGCGCTAAAAAATCCTGAAAGGCAAAACTACGAAAGTCGTGATGGGTTAAACCATCCCAAATTAAATGGGTGGCATTGCCAATCAGTAAGGCCAGAATCAAGCCACATACAAACCCAAGTACAGATTTTATCGTGTTTAGATTTAACGGGTGATGCACGCCCACAAAGCGATACAATGCAGGGCGATAGAGTAAATACCACAGCGCACAAAAGACAAGACCCAATAATAAATTTGGATACAGCAATGCTGACCATAAATGTGGAGTGGGATCATGACGCAAAGTAAACAGACGGTGTAAATCTGGCAACATCGTACCTATAGCGAGTGCAGCGATAGGCAGACGTTGTCCTGAAAGCTTGGCGAGTGGTGGGGCAAGTACCGCATGTGAGAGCGTAAAGGGCATATCAATTCAAAGTAAAGAATATAAAAAATCAGAATAAATTGTGATGAACAGCTTAATGGAGAATACAGAGGAACAATGTTTTTTATTGCAATGTTAATGAAGTGTTATATTATAACATCAATTATTTTTGCTAATTTGAGCATGGGTCATGTCGTTCCATAAAAATTTAATAACACTTTCCATTTTTTCAGTGCTGATACCTGCAGCATTTGCCAATACTGAAAGCAGTAGTACACAACTGGAAACCATTCAGTTACAAGCACATCCTTTGGTGCAAACTGCGGCAGATTTTGCAGTGGCCGATCATGTGATTGATCAAAAAACTTTGGCAGAGCGCAGTACCACCATTGGTGATGCGATGGCAGATGAGCTAGGTGTATATTCCAATCAATATGGCTCAGGCTCTAGCCGTCCAGTAATTCGTGGACAAGATGGCCCACGAGTTAAAGTACTGCAACATGCTTCAGAAACTGCCGATGTTTCTACACTTTCACCTGACCATGCTATCACTGTCGATCCAATTTTAGCCAAACAAGTTGAAATTATTCGTGGCCCATCAACATTACTTTATGGTGCAGGAACGGTTGGTGGCTTAGTCAATGTGACCGATCAAAAAATTCCAACTCAAATGCCAAATAATGGTTTAGAAGGACAGGTAGGTTTACGTTACAACACAGGTAGCGATGAAAAGCTAGTGAGTGCGGGGGTAACTGCCGCATTGAGTGATCAGTTTGCGCTGCGTATTGAAGGTTCAAAACGTAAAGCCAATGATTACATTACCCCAAACTATTGGGTAGAGCATCATCATACAGAAGTACATGTTGAACCAGATGGCTCAACCCATACACATGAACATGAAGAGTTGGTAAAAGAACGTCGTGTAGACAATACCTTTGCCGAAGGACAAACAGTGAATATTGGTGGATCATGGATTTATGACCGTGGTTTTGTGGGGTTGTCGTACAGTAACCGTCAAGACAAATATGGTTTGCCTGGGCATAGTCATGAATATCATGGTTGTGGACCAGATCATGACAATCGAAATATCATTAAATGCCCTTCTCATGAGGGAGACGACGATGAACATGCACATGGTGGCCCGTGGATTGATTTGGAATCACACCGTTATGATTTGCGTACTGAACTTGATCAGCCCTTTGCAGGCTTTGAGAAACTTCGTGCGCATGCCAGCTTTACCGATTATGAGCATGATGAATTAGAAGAAAATAAAGTCATCAGTAACTTTAGAAGTAAAGGCTACGATGCTCGATTAGAGTTGGTTCATCAACCTATTGCGGGTTGGGAAGGGGTGTTTGGTACACAGTATAGTCAGCAAAAAATTGATTTAACTGGACAAGTAGAACAACACGGCGATCATTCTCACGAAACCGTACCTATGCCTGATACCAAAACTCAAAAATATAGTTTATTCGGTTTAGAGCATAAACAATTTGGCGATGTGCATGTTGAACTCGGTGCACGGGTTGAACATCAAAAAATTGATGTCGATGCTCAGAAAAAAGATTATTCAGATACAGGTGTATCTGCTTCTGCCGCAGCCAACTGGCAGTTTGCACCTAACTATAAACTATCCCTTACAGGTTCACACCAACAGCGTTTACCGTTGGCACAAGAGCTTTATGCAAATGGCATCCACTTTGCAACCAACACCTATGAGCGTGGCAATGCAAATTTAGATGTGGAAAAATCGAATAATTTAGAACTTGGTTTGCACTATGAAGCTGACAAACTGGATTATTCGTTGCATGTCTATCATAACTGGTTTGATAACTATATTTATGGTGCAACCACCGACCATATAGAAACTTTCCGTTTAATTGATTATCAACAAGACAAAGCCAAGTTTTATGGTACAGAAGCTAAGCTAGGGTATCAGATTAGCTCAGATTATAAACTCAGTGTGTTTGGTGATTATGTGCGTGGTGAAATTGACAATCAAAACGCACCACGCGTACCTGCAGGGCGTTTAGGGACTAAAGTAGATGCCAACTTTGCCGATGGTTGGTCGGGTATGGCGGAATACTATCGTGTCTTCAAACAAGACAAGGTTGCTTATTTAGAGCAAGAAACAGCAGGCTATAATATGGTCAATGTTGGTGTCGCTTATGCGGGCAACTATGCCAACAAACAAGATTACCGTGTGTATTTTAAAGCCAACAACTTGCTCGATGATGAAGTGTATTCACATGCCTCATTCTTGTCGAATATTCCACAAGTGGGTCGTAACTTTACAGTAGGCGTGGAATTTGGCTTCTAAAATTCAATTTGCTTTGAGCAGGATGTCTGCGTGAAAACACAGAAATCCTCTTGAAAATCCAAACAATTAAACCTAGTCTGAGCGCATCGGACTAGGTTTTTTGTTATGCGTATCTTTCAGCGAATTCATCAAAAATTGAATTGGTCGCCTCGGGCGTATGTGGGACTTATTATAAGTTTTCTGGCTTTAGGTTATTTGGCGTCTGCGACCTACCACAGCTTAAAACCATTGCCCGAAGGGCTGAATTACACTGGAAAGTTACGTCATGCGCCTATTAAATTTATTGCCGATCAGACCTATATCGACGCGCAAGGTGTTCAGCAACAACAGCATCAAATTTTTAATGAAATTTTAGAGCTGGTTGATGCAGCACAAAGCACCATTGTATTGGATATGTTCTTGTTTAATCCTGAAGTGGGAACATCTAAACAGCAGCATCAGCCACTGACACAGCAACTCACCGATGCTTTAATTCATAAACGTCAGCTGCAGCCAAATATTGAAATCAAAGTCATTACTGATCCCATTAATTCGGTATATGGTGGCATTGCACCTGAACATTATCGTCAATTGCGTCAGGCAGGTATTGATGTGATTGAAACAGATTTAACCCCGCTACGCGCATCGAATCCGCTGTGGTCGGGGTTTTGGTATCTCTGCTGTCAGGGCATTCCAAATAATGCTGAAAAGGGTTGGCTACCCAGTCCTTTCGGCAAAGATAAAATTACCTTACGTAGTTATTTCAGCTTGCTTAATTTTAAAGCCAACCATCGTAAAACCATGGTGGTCGATACCGCCGAAGGCTGGAAAGCATTGGTCACGTCGTTTAATCCACATGATGGCAGTTCACGTCATTCTAACAGCGCTTTATTGGTGACGGGCAATACCGCAGTAGATGTGTTGCAAACAGAACAAGCCGTCGCGCGTATGTCGCAGGGCAATCTGTCTGGGGTGATTGTGGGGGAGTTTGAGGCAGATTCGTCTTATCCTCAAGTGCAAGTCATCACTGAACAAGCCATTTTAGAGGGCAGTTTGACACTGATTCGGCAGACCAAAGCGCAAGAACATCTGGATTTGGCGATGTTCTATTTATCGGAGCGACAAATCATCAAGGCACTGATTGCTGCACAGCAACGTGGCGTACAGGTGCGGGTATTACTCGACCCGAATAAAGATGCTTTTGGACGTGAAAAAAATGGCATTCCAAACCGACAGGTGGCGGCAGAATTACATGCTGCAGGGGTGAAGGTACGTTGGTGTAATACCCAAGGTGAGCAATGCCACAATAAAATGCTGATGAAATCGAATGCCACACAGGCTGAGTTGATTTTAGGTTCTGCTAATTTCACCGCACGTAATTTAAAAAACTATAATTTAGAAAGCAACTTGCGTGTGGTCGGACAGGTGCAAGACCCTGTATTTCAGGATGCTCAACACTATTTTAATACCGCATGGTCAAACCTTGAGGGTAAAAATATGAGTGTGGATTATGCGGTTTATGCCGATGAGTCGAAGTGGAAATATGCGCTGTATCGCTTTATGGAATGGAGTGGTTTATCGACCTTTTGATTTTTTAATTGTATGCCTTGAACTCAAAAATCCCTCTTATTGAAAGAGGGATTTTTTTGAGCCGAATATTACTTTACAGGATTTGGCGGCACCATTTCATCCAAATCTTTATCACTCATTTGATCTAACTCGGCAATATCGGTTTTGATTTTCCATTGTGCTTCATCATCCACAGGATTCGGTAAACGCGCTTCTAACCAATCACAAACCACATCTGGGCTAAATTCTGGATGGTTGCATTGAATTACCCACGATAAAAAATCTTTGGCTTCACCATTCATATACGGTGGCGGTGAAACAGGTAAGAATTGAGTCGGCAAGCGCTCATCTCTGGAAATATAATTCAGCACATGTCCCAATTCCTGCACAGTTTGCCATGCTAACGGATGTTCTACATCAATTTGAAATTTGAACCACCATGCATGCTGACCGTCTGAACCATAAGCGTCTACACGGGCTTGCTGTACACTCGGAACTTTGCAGAAAAACTGATGAAGGCGGTCAAAATCTAATTCAGGCACGAGGTTTCATCCAATTTCAAAAAAAATGTATCTTAGCATAGGGGCTATAGATATTTCATAAATGGCGAGCCGTGTCGGTGAAATCTGCGGAGACGAAAGTTTAAAATTGCTGATTTTTTATTCATTGTTTATCCTTAATTTGAGCTTAGAATAAAAATATGAAAATAGGAGTGCTAGATATGAAAGTGGCGATTTTAACTGCATTGAGTGGCATGCTATTTTTAGGTGTGTCGATGCAGAGCTTGGCCGAAACCAATCGTTGGGCAGGATATACAGGCGTCAATACACAGCGTGATCAGCATCGTCCTTATTCGCCACAGCATCATCCTGCTTATCCGCAGCATCGACCTTATTATTCACAGCAACCTTATTCCTATCCACCATATTATCCATACCATCAACGACCTGTACCGCAGTGGGGGCAGCCAACCATTCGTAGTGGCATCAATATTCAATACAATGCGCCAAGTACCGTGCAATATAACCACCAAAGTTACAGTTGGGTAAATGGTGAGCCAAGTAGCGCACATATTGAAAGTTCGACCTATCGTGTGGTGACCGACTGGCAGCACTTGGGTTTACCCGCTCCGCCACGAGGTATGTACTGGATTTTTGAACATGGGCGTTATGTGTTGGTGGCAAATCGTTGAGAAAAAAGTGAAATCATAGACATCAATGCTTCTAGATATTGAGTATCTAGAAGCATTTTTTTGACCTATTTTAGATTTTTACGCCAATTCATCATCTTCTGGGCGAGGGGTTTTGCCTTGTGCTAAAGGCTTTTCACTGTGCTTGTCTCGAATAACGGAAGGGTAATGCCAAGATGCAAAACGCACCACTAAAATTGCAGCGGCTAAAATTAAAATTGAACCAGTAATAATCACTAAATCGAGATCAGCTTTATGGTCGTGTTGAATATCTGAAATTAGCAAACGGGTTAGTGCGGTAATGGCAATATAAATTAAAAAACGTACAGGCATGTGATTGGTTTTAAAATAAATACCAACCATTGCTCCTAGTTCTAAATAGATAAAAAGCAATAAGATGTCATCAATAGTGGCATATTGTTTGATGGTGAAAATATCAATTACCGTATGTCCAGCAGACCAAATGACCATACAGCCAATGATAAAGAGCGCAAGATAATGAAAACTTTCTACTGCCCAATTGCCATATTTGTCTAATAGGCTTTCAACTGCTTGAATATTTCTATCTATTTTTGAACGACGTACTGCCATTTTCACCTCCTGTTTGAGTATGGATATTCAGACTTCAACAAAGGTGATGCAAATTTCATGCACAAATTAGAATAGGGATATAAAATTTAGTACAAAAAAACGCCTGATGATTCAGGCGTTTTTGCGATAATGTATTAATTAAGACTGGTTAGTGAAGTAATCTTCGCTGAAGTTCATCACCACTTCTGCACCCGCTTTCACTTTGGTAATGCGTAAAGTCAGTTCTGGCAAAATACGTTGTACAAAGTACAGTGCCAATGACAATTTGTTTTGATAGAACTCACCCTCTTTTTGCTTGGCTGCATTGGCAATGCGCGCAAACATATATGAGAAGCTGAGCAAACCTACCGCATGTAAATAATCAACCGCTGCTGCGTTCGGGAAATCTACATTTTCTTTGGCTGCATTTAAAACGTATTGAGTCACGGATTCAACTTCAGTCGCTGCATCTAAAGTTGCATCTTTAATGAAGTTGAGGTCTGCATCTAAACCATTGGTGAAATCACGGATTTCTGCAATGTATTCTGCAATAAATTCGCCATTACATTTAATGGTTTTACGACCAATCAAGTCTTGCGATTGTACGCCGTTGGTGCCTTCATAAATTTGGGCGATACGTAAATCACGAACACATTGCTCCATACCCCATTCACGGATATAACCATGACCACCGAAGACCATTTGTGAATCAATTACAGCGTTAAATGCAGTATCGGTTAAGTAGGCTTTGGCAATTGGAGTTAACAATGCAACACGGTCATTGGCTTTTTTCACAACTTCTGCATCGGTAGAGAATTTAGTGATATCCAATTGTTGACCCACATATACCGCAAATGCACGTGAAGCTTCGTTATTGGCACGTGCATTGAGCAGCATACGACGCACATCGCCATGCACCAAAATGCTATCCGCTGCTTTGTTTGGTGATTTTACGCCCGATGCACTACGGCCTTGAATACGGTCAGTCGCATATTGCGCAGCATTTTGATAGGCAAATTCAGATGCACCTAAACCTTGAATTCCCATAGACAGACGTTCGTAGTTCATCATTACGAACATGGCAGCCAAGCCTTCGTTTTCTTTGCCGACCAAGTAACCTTTGGCACCATCAAAGTTCATCACACATGTTGCAGAGGCTTTAATGCCCATTTTGTGTTCGATTGAGCCTGGACCTACTGGGTTGCGCTCACCCAACGAACCATCTTCATTCACCAAGAATTTTGGCACGATGAATAAAGAAATACCGCGTGAACCTGCAGGAGCGTCTGGTGTTTTCGCTAAAACTAAGTGAATGATGTTTTCTGCGAGGTCGTGATCACCACCTGTAATAAAGATTTTAGTCCCTGTGATGTTGTACGTACCGTCTGCATTTGGTTCTGCTTTGGTTTTAATAATCCCGAGGTCTGTTCCTGCATGTGGTTCAGTCAAACACATGGTACCTGACCACTCACCTGAGTAAATTTTAGGTAAATAGGTTTCTTTCTGTTCTTGTGATGCATAACTGCTTAATGCCATGCCTGCACCGACAGATAGCAGTGGATACAACATGAAGGATGGGTTGGTGGCAAACAGCATTTCATCTGACAATACTGTCAGCATTTTTGGCATGCCTTGACCACCCCATTCTTCATCTGCGCCTAAACCAATCCAGCCGCCTTCGGCATATTGTTTAAATGCTTCTTTAAATCCAGCAGGTGTGGTGACTTCGCCATTGTTATAGGTCGCGCCTTCTTCATCACCGCTACGGTTAATAGGCAACGTCACATTTTGGGCAAATTTTGCCATTTCTTCCAAAATTGCTTCAGCCGTTGCAGCATCAAGGTGAGCGAGGTTTTCATTGTTTTGCCAGAATTGTTCTGCATTGAATACATCATTTAAGATGAATTTCATATCGGCAAGTGGGGCATTATAAATTGGCATGTGAGTTCACCTGTTTATTGTTTGAATCTTGATTCGTTGAGTTCAGTGTAATCTACAATTGTGAATGTTGTAGGCGACTAAAACGAAAGAATGCTTTATTTATAAAGAAAAAGGACTGTCAATGCTATGACCGTCCTTTCTCAATTTCTGTACTCAAGAGTACAACATTTTGAATATCCCGCTAAATATGTTCAATATTTAGCGAGTTTCAATTTTCGCTTAGAAAGCAAAGTGTTCAGCATCTAATGCAAATAGTGGCTCTACACCTGTTGCAATCACGTCTACGTGTGAGCGAACACGTGGCAAGATTTTCTTGAAGTAGAAACGTGCAGTCGTCACTTTAGCATTGTAGAAGTCTACATCGGTTGTGCCTGCTGCAAGTGCTTCTTGAGCGACCAATGCCATACGTGCCCATAGGTAAGCTAGTGTTACATAACCAGAGAAGTACATGTAGTCTACTGCTGCAGCACCTACTTCCTCAGGGTTTTGCATTGCACGCATACCAATTTGCATAGTCAAATCGCCCCATTCTTTATTGAGCGCTGCAAGCGGTTCAACAAATTCTTGCATTGCTGCGTTGTCTTTGTTAGCTTCTGCAAATTTATGGATGATTTTGGTGAAGTCTTTCAACATTGCACCTTGTGTACCCAAAACTTTACGACCTAACAAGTCGAGTGCTTGGATTTCAGTTGTACCTTCGTACAAGCATGAAATACGTGTATCACGCACAATTTGTTCCATGCCATGCTCAGAAATGAAGCCATGACCGCCGAAGACTTGCACACCATGTTTTGCAGATTCAGAACCTGTTTCAGTTAAGAATGCTTTTGCAATAGGCGTCAATAAAGACAAGATGTTGTCAGAGAACTTACGTTCTTCTTCAGTTGCACCTTGTTCAACGATATCTGCGTGTAGAGACAACAGATACACTAGTGCGCGACCACCTTCAGCAAACGCTTTTTGAGTCAATAGCATATTGCGTACAGCAGGATGCACAATAATTGGATCTGCTTCTTTTTCAGGGGCTTTCGGACCAGAAAGTGAGCGCATTGCCAAACGGTCTTTGGCATAAGTCAACGCACCTTGGAAAGAACCTTCAGATGCTGCAAGACCTTGTACCGCTGTACCGATACGTGCAGTGTTCATGAACGTGAACATGCAGTTTAGACCACGGTTTTCAGGGCCAATTAGGAAGCCTTTCGCGTTATCAAAGTTGATCACGCAAGTCGCGTTACCATGAATCCCCATTTTGTGTTCGATTGAACCACAACGTACACCATTACGCTCCCCTAAAGAACCATCTGCATTCAGGTTGAACTTAGGAACGATGAACAGAGAAATACCTTTAGTTCCTTTAGGTGCACCAGGTAAACGTGCCAATACGATGTGCACGATATTCTCTGCCATGTCATGTTCACCAGCAGAGATAAAGATTTTCTCGCCCGAGATTGCATAGCTTCCGTCGGCCTGAGGTTCAGCTTTAGTACGGATAATACCCAAGTCAGAACCTGCATGAGATTCGGTTAAACACATGGTACCTGTCCACTCACCTGAAACAAGCTTTGGCAGATAGGTTGCTTTTTGTTCATCTGAACCGTGGTGTTCTAAAGTACGTACAGCACCATGAGAAAGACCTGGGTACATGCCCCATGCCCAGTTTGCTGTACCTACCATTTCTGAAATCACGTTTCCTAGAGAAACAGGTAGACCTTGACCGCCGTATTGTTCTTCAGCAGAAAGAGACGGGAAGCCAAGTTCGATATATTTTTGATACGCTTCTTTAAAGCCCGTTGGTGTAGTCACCACGCCATCATTCCAAGTACAACCTTCACGGTCACCCACTTGGTTTAACGGAGATAATTCGTTTTCACAGAAATCTGCTGCAGCTTCCAAATATTGGTCAACCAATTCACGGCTTACGTTTTCTTGGAATGCAGGTAATTTTGCATAGTGATCTTCGGCATTTAATAATTCATGCAAAACGAATTGCATATCACGTAAAGGCGCTTTGTATTGTGGCATATCGGTTTCCTCAATACTGGTTTGACCAGCGTTATATTTTAAATGGATTTCAGCGCATGCCTTCTCAGACATGCCATGTTGGAATGGTTGTAATCGTGCAACATCTTCTAATTCGGTACAAGCATCTGCATAGCATTTCTTGGTGACTGCAAAGTCAAAGATTTTTATCTTGAAATGGCTAAGTTACTTGAGTGTAAACAGTTTTGCTGAATTTGAAATGATACAAATAGTCAAAAAGCGTAAAGAGATATGTCTAAGTGAAGTGGATAAAAAGGTAAATAAAAAGGCACTCAATCGAGTGCCTTAGAGTCGTGTAAGTGTGTGCTCACCTGAATGCATTAGCGCGAAGTAGGTGATATTCTCATTTGTTGCATAGGTTGATTCGGCTGAAAACGAACCAAGCATTGTCCCTTGAGTTGTAGTTCGCCCAGTTTCACTTGAACGTGTTGTCCATGCATTTTTCCTTCACAGGCAGCACGCATGGCCTTTTGATGCGCTTGATGTTGTGCTAATCGTTGATCGTACCGTTTGGTCATTTCAGCACGTTGCGCATCGGTCAGCACTTCACCACGTTGTTGCATACGCGGCATTTTTGCACGCATGGCTTGGTGTTGTTGCATCGCATATTGGCGATGTTGTTTAAATGACTGGCGATCAGGCTGGAAACGCATCGTACAGGTACCTGCGAGTGTTTGATCACCTACTTTTAATTGTAGATTTGTACCTACTGCTTTGTTGTCACAAGCCTGTTGCATCTGCCCACGAAATGCGCGGTGTTCTGCACGCATGGCACGATATTGCTCGCGTTGTTCAGGACTGAAGCGTTGTCCATCTTGAGCATAATGTTGTTTAAACATACGTGTTTGTTGTCGTTCGGTCAGATCATTACTGGTTTGGCATGCAGTTAAAATCCCCATGCCCAAAACACTTGCCCCAAGTAATGCGATTTTCGTCATCTGTTTCATCTTCAAACTCCCCAACCTGCTTTTAACTTCACTCAGTTAAGATTAAATAATAAAGATGAAGAAACAATGGAGAGTTTTTTCTAGCACTGTTGGTTACAATGCTCAAAATCAATAAGAAAAGCTGAGATTGCGCTTTTGAAAATTCGCCGTATACCCATCGCATTACGCCTGTTCTTAACAGTGCTGCTGACGACCTTGCTGATTACCACGGTCAGCTTGGGGGTATTGCATGTCAATATGCAGCGAAACTTCAGCAAATATGTGGCCGATGTCGAAATGCAAAAGCTGGACTTGCTCACTCAAAACTTGGCAGAAGTCTATGCGGTATATCACGATTGGGGCAACGCCATTCAGGCGCAAATTCTCCAAATTGAAGGTGAGGCTGCACCCGATGATTATGACCGTTTATCGCGGTGGTGGTTGCGCCGTCAATATGACATTGCCTTGCAGCAGCGTTATTTTCAGGAACCTACCTTAGCCAATGTAAACTCAAGTGTAGTCGAGCCTGAGCCAGGCAAACGACAAGCCAATGCGGAAGAACTTCGCTGGTTAGAGCTGAATTTACCTTCACAATTTCAGCCATTTGAAGGTTTAGTGTTTCCTTTGAGTGCCAATCAGAATGCTTTCCGTCCTGATCGTAAAAATGAAGGACACCAAAACACGACAGAATCATCTGGAAAAAAACAATTTATTTCGATGCCTGACCGTTTAGGCTTGAGTTCACGCTTATCTTTATATGATGCCCAGCGGCAATTTGTAGTGGGAGAGCCTGCTGAAACTCAAATTTCCTTTCGTCCAATTATGGTCGGTGAAAAAATCGTGGGTTATCTGGGCTTAAAACCTGTGTTAGATCAGGAAGATGCTTTAAGTATTAATTTTTTTAGTAAACAAACTCGTTATTTATTATTGGCTTATGCTTTAAGTATTTTGGCGAGCTTGATTGCTGCCTTATTGTTGGCGACCTATTTTAAAAAGCCAATTCAGCGCTTATTAAATGGCACACGTGAATTAACCAAAGGCCATTATCAGCATCAGGTCAAGGTCAATCGTAATGATGAGTTGGGTGATTTATCTACCGAATTGAATCATTTGGCGGTGATTTTAGATCAACATGAAACTTCACGTCGTCAGTGGGTGGCAGATACTTCGCATGAATTAAAAACGCCATTGGCGGTGTTGCAGGCGCAAATTGAAGCCATGCAAGATGGTATCCGCAAAGCCACACCAGAGCATTTGGCTGCGATGATGCATCAGGTCAATAATCTGAAAAAACTCACACAGGATTTATCGGACTTGGCGCAAGCCGAAGCCATGCAGCTGAAATGCTATTTCTCGAGCATTGATCCATGGCAAGTGATTGAGCAGGAAATCGAAAGCTTTAAGCCGAAATTTGAACAGGCGCAGTTGGACTTGATCGTGTCGGGTGAAGGCACGCAATTACAATTGGATATAGACCGTTTTAAACAAATTATGCTCAACTTGCTCAGTAATAGTATTCGTTATACCGAAGCGGGTGGGCAGGTGCATATTCACACCAGTCAAAGTGCAACAGAATGGACAGTGTATGTAGATGACAGTCCGTTTGGTTTAAGTGATGAACAATTGGCACGTTTGGGTGAGCGTTTTTATCGTGCCGATGATTCACGTACACGCGCCACAGGTGGGACAGGTTTAGGTCTGGCTTTATCGGTCAAAATTGCCAAAGCATTGGGCGGAGAGTTAAGTTTTGCACATTCACCGTTGGGTGGTTTACGCTGCAAATTAAGTTTTCCAAAAATCAAATCTTGAAGGACTTTAAGGAATCGTGCATGAAACATATCTTGCTGGTTGAAGATGAAATTGAACTTGCCCAATTGGTGCGAGATTATTTAGAAGCTGCTGGATTTGAAGTCAGTATGTTTCATGATGGACAAGAGGCCTATGACAGCTTTTTGCAGCGTAAACCGAGCCTGATGATTTTAGACTTGATGATTCCGCGTATGGATGGTTTGACCATTTGCCGCAAAGTGCGTGAACAGTCCGATGTGCCTATTATTATGGTCACGGCACGTACTGAAGAAATTGATCGGGTACTAGGTCTAAACATGGGCGCAGATGACTATGTGTGTAAGCCTTTTAGCCCGAAAGAGTTGGTGGCTCGTGTGCAGGCAGTATTGCGCCGTCTGGAACGTAAAAATGAGCCAGAAAGTAATGATTTATTCCGTATGGATAAAGCACAGCAGCGTATTTGGTATCAGCAAAAAACCTTGAATTTGACCCCAACCGAATTCCGTTTATTGGAATTGTTTTTAGAGCATGTCGGGCAGGTGTATTCACGTGCGCAGTTGCTAGATCATATTAACCCTGACAGTTTTGAAGTGGCAGATCGTGTAATTGATAGCCACATTAAAAACTTGCGCCGTAAAATTTCTGACGCTGCCGAAACGGGAAATCGTCATGAATGGATTCAAGCAGTGTATGGCGTGGGCTATCGTTTTGAGTATCCAGAAGAATAAGTTTAAAAATTCAATAAGCGAATATTGGAAGGTTCGCTTTTGTTTTCTAAGTTAGATATTATGTTGAAAAAGTGCAGAGCAAATAGCTTTAAAAAATTTTTATCAAATACCTTATGCACCAAACAGCCATCACCAAAAGGTTCGCTCAGGCTAATCCCAGACAGTTATGTTGCAACACTTGCTGCAATTTGATGCAGTGATGACTGTGTTTGTGCCACTTATTTTCTCCTAAAAAGTTTATCCTGTGGATAACCACAGCTTTTTCCACAGAAAATGTGTATAACTTTGTTGGAATTTTAAACGTCCTTTGGCGAGTGCGTTGGTATTAAGATGAACAACTCACCATCACTTCTGGCACATCACTTGGTAAAGGTGCTAAATCTTCAGGTTTTTCCAATGCTGTTTGCTGAATATAGGGTTGGCTGAGCAAGTTAAATAAACGCTCAACTTCTGAAAAATCATCACGCTCTGCTTGCTCAATCGCCTTTTGTGCCATGTGATTGCGCAAAATATACTGAGGGTTGACTTGCTGCATAGCAATATCTAAGGCATCGGTATCCTGATGTTCACGAATTTGTAAATACTGCGCCAAAAAGCTTTCCCACTGACGACGATCCAAACAATCATCCAATATTTCTGTGTATTGTTTATTTTGTAGACGGATAAAACTTTGGGTGTAATCCAGTTGCTCACTTTGCAAAATACGTAAGAAGTTGGTTGCGCAGTCAAAACTGTCTTTATGGAAGCTTGGCAGTCCCATTTTTTCACATAAACCGAGTTTATAATGCTCCAAAAAAGTGGGTTCAAAATGTTCTAAGCATGCTGCCAGTGCTTGTTTCCAGTGTTCTTTTTGATCAGGGCTTTGCTCAAGCGGAATTAAATTATTTAACCAGACCCATAAATTCCAGTGTGCTACGCTGGGTTGTTGTTGGTAGGTATAACGTCCTTGATAGTCCGAATGATTGTTGATCCAGTTAGGACGAAAACGCTCCATAAAGCCATAAGGACCGAAATCGAGAGTTGAACCTGTGATATTTAAATTGTCGGTGTTCATCACGCCATGCGCAAAACCGACCAGTTGCCACTTTGCAATCATGACAGCGGTACGTTGAATGACTTTCGTAGCAAAAGCGAGTATCGGCTGTTCGGTTGCCAAGCATTCTGGGTAGTGCCATTCAATACACTTCTGCACAAATTCAGGCAGTAATTCAGGTTGATACTGATTGATCCATTCAAAATGTCCCAAGCGAATATGACAGTCTGATGTGCGTAATAGCATTGCGCCAAGTTCTAATTTTTCACGTTGTACACCTTGAGTAGATGAGGTAAATCCAACGGCATTGCTTGATGGCACACCCAGCGCATTTAAAGCATGACCTGCCAAATATTCACGAATCACGGAACGTAATACTGCACGTCCATCCCCCATACGTGAATAAGGCGTTTCCCCCGCACCTTTTAAATGCAGGTCGATTGTACGTTGATGTGTGTCCAAAACTTGCGCAATGAGTAAACCGCGTCCATCTCCCAATTGACCTGCCCACTGACCAAATTGATGTCCTGCATAGACCATTGCCAAAGCAGGAAATTCTTTAAACGTCTTTTGACCACTGCAAACTTCCACCCATTGCTGTTGTTCTTCGGCTGTCCATTGCAGTTCTTTTGCCAATGCTGCATTAAAGTGTCCTGCTTTTGCGCCTTTTAAGGGGAGAGGCTGCTGCATGTGATAAAGACGGGCGGGCAGGGTCGGATAACGCGGATTAAATTGCATGATGATGAAGCGCTTGGCACAAAGTGAGTTTCACTATAGCAAACTTAGACTTTAAAAACTGTAGCCTAACAATGCATAAAGCCCTGAACAGGTCAGGGCTTTCGCAGTGCATCAGAACAGAGGTTTATTCAGATACAGGATTCTTTTTCAGGTTGCGCATCAGCAAGTTCAAGGTTTCACGATGGTGTGAAAGACGCTGTTCAACCAACTGGAATTCAACTTTCAATTTGTCATCCATTTGGTGAATTTTTTCTGCTACAGAAGCTTTTTTCGCCTGAATTTCTTGCTCTTTTAACTTTGCCCAATCGTTCAGGGTTTGGGTAAAGGCATCATATTCTTGCGAAATACGGCTTTTAACTTGGCCAATGTCATCATTTACATTGTGTCCATAGACCGCCAAGTCTTGCTCTGCATATTTAAAACGCATCGCCAATTCTGCTTTTTTAATATTAAAGCTTGGAATACGGCGTAAGTTTTTCGCTAAGCCCAACTTCGAGCATGACCAAATTAACCATTTAGTTGGGTCATATTGCCACCATTTTACGCCATTACGATAATCATACTGGAAAATGTGGTGATAGTTATGATAACCCTCGCCCCAAGTGGCAATTGCTAACCAGAAGTTATCACGCGCGGTATTTTCGTCAGTATAAGGACGCGAACCCCACATGTGGCACAGCGAGTTAATAAAGAAGGTAACATGGTGGCTTAAAATCAGACGCATTAAACCGCCCAATAACAACACGCCCCACATATCGCCCACAGCCCAACCAATTGGCACCAAAATGCCAACGTGAACTGCAATTACGAGCGGAATATAGTATTTGTGTTGGAACATCACCAGTTTGTCATTTAACAAGTCTGGCGCATTTTTAAAGTTTGGCTCTGCGGCAGGGTAGTCACGTAGCATCCAGCCCATGTGCGCAAACCAAAAACCATTATTAATTGAATATGGGTCTTTTTCGACATCATCAACATGGCGGTGATGGGTGCGGTGACCTGAACCCCAGAACAAAATACTGTTCTGAACGGCAAATGTTCCCATAATCATTAAAATGATTTTCAAGGGAAGGGTAGCTTCATAAGCACGGTGTGCCCATAAACGGTGATAACCTGCTGTAATACCCAAGCTACTTACGCCAAGTAATACAAACATGCTGATCCAAGCGGCTAAGCTAAAATCATGGTGATAGGCATACCAAGGAATCGCGATCACTGCAACAATAGGTAAGAAAACCAGTGCAAAGATGGCAATCCAGTTGATTGGGGCTTTGGGTAAGGGAGCATTCATCTCCAACAGCACTCCTAGAACCTTGGGAGGTATAAATGGACGCTTAATCCGTTATAACGCTATGACCGATCTATAGATTGAAATCATAGTATTAAATTTTTTAGGGATTAATTTTTCGCATATTAGCATGAGCGTATTCACGATCACAGCATTATTGTACAGTTGTATTGTACTGGGTGGTAACAGAATATAATGGTATCTGCGAGATTTTACGGAGATATGGTATTCGGCAGCCAAACAAGCACAATAAATCAATTATTTATCCATCAAAATATTTGAGGTTGTGCTGCTTACAAGTGTTGCATCATCAGTTTAGGATAATCGGTAATTAAACCCTGAATCCCTAAATCTTTAAGCTGTTTGGCGCGTTCAATCTGGTTGACTGTCCAAACGCTGATATTCAGTTTGGCCTGTTGTGTGGCTTGAATGAGCGCACCGGTTGCGAGTTCGTTCATCCAACCAATTTGGCAACAACCTAATTCTAAAGCCTGATCAATGGCTTGATATTGCAGATCATCTTCAACCAATAAACCGCGTTTAAAGCGTGATTTTTGTTGTTGCAAAGCCCAGTGAATTTTCGGATCAAAACTGGTGATGATGGCGTTGTGTTCAAAACCCTTCAAATGTTGCTCTAAACTTTGGGTAATTTTTTCGGCAGCGGCATGCGAGTTGACCGCTTTGACTTCTACTTCAATATGATCAAAATTTTGAATAATGGTCATGGTTTGATTGAGTAGGGGCGTGGTTTCGACTTTATTCCAGTCCGACCACATCACCGCATGGTTATAATGGTTTAAATCTTCCAGACTACATTCATACAGTGCTTTGTCTTGTCCTGTGGTGCGAATGAATTGATCATCATGCATAACCACTAAGGCATTGTCTTTGAGTTGACGCACATCAAACTCAACCGCTCGAATGCCAATATTTTGAATATATTCAAAACCACCGAGTGTGTTTTCAGGCGCTTCGCCACGCGCACCACGATGACCAATTATGCGCATAATGTGCCCATGAATTGAAAGTTTGCTTTCATTTTGCAAGTACGACGTGACAAAGAGATGACATTTCTTATTTTGGTCGGATGGTGTGAAATTTCAAGCAGCATCCGACGTGATTTTTTAGATGCAAAATCAGGGCTTTATTTTAGTTTCCGATTCTAGAGTGTGATGTCAGTTACCAATACTGTCGTTGATGTTCTTTTGCCATAACACTTCGCTGCCTCTTTCGGCACGTTGCAAGCTGCGAGATGCCACAAATAGCCAGTCAGACAGTCGGTTCAGTAATTGCAAAGATGGTGCCTGAATATTTTGATCACGGTTGTGTACGGTCATTAAACTACGTTCTGCACGACGACATACGGCACGGGCTTGATGTGCATAACTGCATGCCAATGTACCTGCAGGCAGAATAAATTCTTTGAGCATTGGCAGGCTTTCATTCATGCGGTCAATGTCTTGTTCTAGGAACTCAATCGCAAGTGGTTGTACGAGATGGTAATTGGGGATACAGACTTCACCGCCTAAATCGAATAGCCAGTGCTGAATCAGGCTAAGCGATTTGTCCCAAGTGTTTTTGTCTTGAATGTTGCTATGTGTAATTTGTGAGCGCAATACGCCTATGCAGGCATTGAGTTCATCGACATCGCCCAGTGCATGAATGCGTAAGTCGTCTTTGGCGACACGTGAGCCATCGCCCAGTCCTGTTGTGCCTGAATCGCCTGTGCGGGTGTAGATTTTGCTTAAACGGTGGCCCATAACTTTTCCTTAGGTTGAAATGAAAAAAAGGATAATGTCGGTCATTACATTATCCATAAACTGCGCTGTTTTAAATTGTTTTTTTAAGCCATTGCGTTAAATTAATAACGGAAAGTGACTCCTGCTGAGGCGAGGCGACCACCGTTGATGTAAAAGTGATTACCGCCATATGAAACATTTTTATATTGCACATCACCAATATTTTCAATGTTGGCAAATAACTTCACATTAGGGTTGATATTCCAGTAAGTATTCACATTTACAGTGGCATAACCAGTTACACCCGATCCATTTTTAGGTTTAGATTTGGCCGATAAAGAGGTACTAATACCATACATCTCGTTTTGTAAACCTGTAGTGAGTGTCAAACTTTGACGTGGTCGACGGCTTAAATCTGTATCATTGCTTTTATCTTTTGGCTGAACATAAGCATAAGAAAGATCTAAAACTAAATCATCTTGTGCCCAGTTTAAATTGAACTCACCACCAGTAAAAGTCGCTTTTTTAACATTTAATAATTGACCTTTATATGTTACTGGATCAGTTATATAAGTAATTAAGTCTTTAACTTCGTTACGATACGCAGATAATCCCACTGTAAGACTATCTGTAATTTTTTGATCTAGACCAATTTCATAAGAAATGCTTTCTTCTGGTTTGAGTTCAGGATTTGCTCCCCAACCAATCGCATAAAGATCATTATTTGTTGGAGCACGGAAAGCTGTTCCAATATTGGTATAAATACTTGTGGCTGGGAGAATTTGATATCGTGCTGCAACCTGACCTACGGTATGTGTACCAAAAGCTTCATTATCCTCAACACGAAGACCCACCTGAGTATTCAAATGATTGTTCTGATATTGATGCTGGATAAAATATCCTGTGCTACTAGCATCTTTATCATATTGAACTGTATTCCAACCTAGCGAAAGTAAATCAGTTTTAGTATTTCGATGTGACACACCAGCCATCATATTTTGATGAGGGGTAAATTGCCATTTAGAATATAATTCTGCTTCTTGTGTTTTATTATGAATAAAATCAGCAGTTTCATTTTGAGAAAGGTTATCTTTAAACTGCGATACACGAGCATTGACTGAAATTGTATCGTTGATATTTATACGACTTTTTAAATTAATGATTTCGTTTTTAAAGTCTTGGGACTTATTGATTAAATCTAGTAATTGAGTATAAGAAGGGTTGAAAATACCATCTGTATAGACTGAAGTGCCTTCATTTTGTGAATAGTCTATAGATGCAGCATATTGCTTTTGTTCAATACCAAATTTTGCACTAAAGCCTTCTTGATCATAGGCACCGGTTTTAGCATTCGAATTTTTAAAATCGGTAACTTGAGTGCCGTCTGATTCTAAATGCTGACCACGAACTTGTGCATAAAAACCATTTTCAGCCAAGTCAGCACCTAAAACAGCTTTATAAGTATTATTTTCACCTATTTCTCCTGTAATAAAAGCACTTGTTTTTTCAGGAGTCTTTGAAATGAGTTGCACGACACCACCAATAGCATCTGTACCATAAAGAACAGACGCAGGACCTTTGAGTACTTCAATTTGTTTAATGTCGGTAGTATCAATAAATGAAAGGGAGGCAGAGCCAGCAGACCCTGTATTGAGGCGAACCCCATCGCGAAGTACTAAAGTATGAGTTGAGTTTGTCCCTCTAGTAAAAATTGAAGCCGTTTGACCATACCCACCATATTGCATCATATCAATAGATGCATCACTCATAAGCAAATGAGGTAATTCAGCAATTGGCGACTGTTCCAAAATTTTTGGCTCAATAATATTAATCCGCGCAGGCACATTACCAATTTTTTCTTCAGAACGAGTTGCCGTAACAACAAGCGTATCTAAAGCAGCATTCACCACACGCTGATCTTGCGATTCTGCAGCAAAAACTGAAGTTGAAAAACCCATTGCAAGCGCAATTGCGCCCACTAAAGCAGTAGGCTGAAAAAGAGTAGACATGACTTTGCTCCATACATTCACCCCACGTGAATGATTGAGTTAAGGGCACAACAAGCAGGTCTCCGGACTTCAATGTGCCAAGCATCTTTTAATCAATGATTGCTTCGCTGTATATCCACCTTCCCATATTGTTCATACAGTGGTGTAAATCATAAGATTTAAATTGATATACGTTTCATGGTTACCGTTGCGGGGGCAGTGTTGGACTTTCACCAACTTCCCTAAAGCTCAAAGCTAGGACTCGTTGCATTTGCGCGAAGTATAAAGTCTGTATGCCATTTAAACAACGGAAATGCAGAATAATCCGCCTGAACTTCACTCAACCCCTTAAAATTGCATTACAATGATTCGCCCCAATATCTGATTTTGTTAGTGTGAACAGACAATTTTAAAGTCACGCACAGCAAGATCAGCAAAATGAAGATTGAAAATCAGGATTAGAGTCCAAAACGATGCGTACCCGTGCCAAAATTTGCGGAATCACGCGAATTCAAGATATAAACAGTGTTGTGCATGCGGGTGCAGATGCAATTGGCTTGGTGTTTTATCCTCCAAGTCCGCGCAATGTGAGCATTAAACAAGCACAAGGCTTGCTGCAACACATTCCCGCTTATGTGCAAGTGGTCGGTTTATTTGTCAATGCAACGGCAGATGAAATTGCCACTGTATTGAAACAAGTGCCTTTAGATATTTTGCAATTTCATGGCGATGAAACACCCTTGCAATGTCAGCAAATAGCACAGCAAGTTGGACGTCGATGGTACAAAGCCATTCAGGTCAAACCCGATTTAAATGTGTTGGATGCGATAAAAAGCTATCAACAAGCAGGTGCAAGCGCAGTATTATTAGACGCGTGGCATCCTGAACTCAAAGGTGGAACAGGACACAGTTTTGACTGGTCAAAATTCCCCAAACTCGATATTCCTTTAATTTTGGCGGGTGGTTTAAACCCTGAAAATATTGAAGATGCAATTCAGACGACTCAAGCCTATGCCGTTGATGTCAGTGGCGGAGTTGAGTCTGCAAAAGGTATTAAAGACCAACAACTCATAGAAAACTTCATGCAAGGAGTCCAACGTGGATCAGCAAAGTACAAATCACAATAACCCAGTGATTGACTATACCCAATTCCCAGATGCAAAAGGGCATTTTGGTATCCATGGCGGACGTTTTGTGTCAGAAACGCTGATGGCGGCTTTACAAGATTTAGAGAAATTGTATTTCCGCATGAAAGATGATCCGCAGTTTTTGGCAGAATTCGACCGCGATCTCGCCTACTATGTAGGTCGTCCTAGTCCTTTGTATTATGCTGAGCGATGGTCTAAAGAGTTGGGTGGTGCGCAAATTTACTTAAAACGTGAAGATTTGAACCATACAGGCTCACATAAAGTGAATAACACCATTGGTCAGGCATTACTGGCAAAGTTGTCTGGTAAAAAACGCATTATTGCCGAAACAGGCGCAGGTCAACATGGTGTGGCAACCGCGACGATTGCAGCCCGCCTAGGTCTGGAATGCGTGGTGTTTATGGGTGCGGAAGACGTCAAACGTCAGGCCATGAACGTGTACCGCATGCGCTTACTCGGGGCAACTGTTGTACCTGTAGAAAGTGGCTCTAAAACCTTAAAAGATGCCATGAACGAAGCTATGCGTGACTGGGTGACCAATGTCGATTCAACGTATTATGTGATTGGTACTGTGGCAGGCCCACATCCGTATCCACAATTGGTACGTGATTTCCAATCTATTATTGGTCGTGAAGCACGTCGTCAAATTCAAGAGCAGGCAGGTCGTTTACCTGACGCACTTGTGGCGTGTGTCGGTGGTGGCTCTAACGCCATGGGCTTGTTCTATCCATTCCTAAACGATGCCGAAGTGAAAATGTACGGTGTTGAAGCCGCAGGTTTAGGCATTGAAACAGGCAAACACTCTGCACCATTGAATGCAGGACACGTGGGCGTATTACACGGTAACCGTACTTATTTAATGTCGGATGCACAAGGTCAGATCATTGAAACCCACTCTATTTCTGCAGGTCTGGATTATCCAGGTGTAGGGCCAGAGCACAGCTTCCTGAAAGATATGCACCGTGTCGATTACGTGCCAATCAATGACCAAGAAGCTTTGCAAGGTTTCCGTGATTTAACCCGCATTGAAGGGATTATTCCTGCTTTAGAAAGCTCGCATGCTATGGCTTATGTAAGCAAGCTTGCACCAACGATGGATAAAGACCAAATCATTATTGCGACTGTTTCAGGTCGTGGTGATAAAGACTTAATGACTGTTGCCCGCATTGATGGCGTGGAAATGGTCGATATGTAAATCGCAAGCTGCTTGAAATAAAGCATGCTACATTTCAATTCAATCGTGCTGAAGCAATTCGGCACGATTTTTTATTTGGAGGATTGAAAAATTCTCGCTACTTTAAACAATCATGCTTAAAAAGCATCAACCTTAAAAGCCATCATGCTTAGGAAATTTGCGTAGGAGTCGGATATGCCCAGTTTATTTATCGTGATGTTAGGCGGGCGTCATGCGCGAGCCAATACTGAAGTGCATGATGTGGTACTTGCGGTAGGTGATTCTTTAGAACAGACCTATCCGCAACTCAAGCAGGCTTGGTTTGCAGAGCCGAAAGGTTTACATATTGACGCATGGGCGCAAATTAATGGTGTTGAGTTTGAAGGTAAATCCTACTATTTAAAATTTACCGATGCACAGCCGAATCAGGCAGAAAACCGACTGTATTTAATTAATTTGGGTGGATATGACCCGCGTGAGTTTGGCGAGTTACATCGTTATGTACTGGTGGTGGCGCAAAATCCAATGGTGGCAAAACAGCGTGGTAAAGCCTATTTTGCCCAGCACTGGCAAAAACAACATACCGATCGGGTCTTAGAGGTAGATGATTGTATTGCGATAGATCAGGTGCATGGTCGCTATGTGCAATTGGTTGAAGGCTCATTTTCAGGCAATCGTTGGGAAAATACCTATCTGACTTTGAATGCTGATGCTTAAATACCTTCAGAATATTGAGGGGAAGATATCTATTAATTTATATTTTGTATATTTAGTGAACGCTCAAGCCTTAAAATAGTAAAACAATCTATGCTTTTATAATTTTTTGAACAAAATCATAAGCTGCGGGTTTTTTGTACATGCATTTGTAGGCATAATACGACCAAAGATGAATTGTTTTTAGACAATAGGGAATGTCTTCAATGGATTTAATTCAGGCGAATGGACAACCGCATTATGGACGTTTTAGTGAACTTCCCAAAAAAATTGATTATCAGGCTTATCAATATAAATCACCGTATGGTGAAGTATTGTCGGGTTGGCGTAAACGCTTAAAATATAAAAAGTTTAAATTTTGTAGTATTCAGCACGAACACTATACCATTGGGCTTGCGATTGCCGATATTGCTTGGGCAGGGCACGGTTTTGTCTATATTTATAATCACATGACGGGCGAAGTGCAGGAATGGAATGCGATTAATTTTTTATCGCGTAATACGGTTTTAGATGAGCAACCGTTATTTAATCAAAGTTTTTTTGAAAAATCGCCATTTCAAATTGAAATTCAACATGCCAATGGTGTGCGTTATATCCGCGTGACCAAATATGGTGAAATTAAACTCAGTGCGCGGATATTTTGTGCAGGCACAGACCCGCTAAGTATGTGTAGCCCAACAGGTATTAATGGTTGGACTTACACCCAAAAACTGACCACACTCGGCTGTGAAGGCTATTTTGTTAATAAAACAGGACAAACCATTCAATTCCATGAACGCACCTTTGCTTCTTTAGATGATACCTGCGGTTTTTTACGCCCTGAAACAGCATGGTTTTGGTTGTCGTGCAACTTTTGGGATACCGAAGACCGTCGTGTAGGCTTGAATCTGGCTTCTGGTGTGAATGAAAGTTTTGGCAACGAAAACTGTTTGTGGATTAATGGCGTGCTGTATCCCTTAACAGATGTGTTGTTCCAACCTGAGGATGATGGCTCGTGGAGCATTCGCTCACTGGATCATCGTTTGAATTTAACTGTCAGCACAGGTTGGCGCCGTTATGAAAACCTGAATTTGCGTCTAGTCGGCAGTCAGTTCAGCCAATGGCAAGCTAAAATTAGTGGTACTATTCAACAAGACGATACCGAAATTATTTTGTTAAACGAATACGGCTTGCTTGAACAGCATTATGCCAAGTGGTAGGGCAAGTTTTTAACCAAGATTGTACGTCACCACTTGCAGATCATCATGTGACGTCATCTATCACTCACTTGAATCGCCATTGAGTTTTTACATAAACGGCAAAAAAAGGCGCATTATGCAATTTCACTATGCGTTCAGAATTGGCATGATATTGCGAAATATATCAAGGTGAGTTTCACATGGCACAAGGTCTTTTGGCGGGTAAGCGTTTTTTAATTGCTGGTATTGCAAGTAAATTATCTATCGCATTTGGTATTGCAGAAGCATTGCATCGTGAAGGTGCAGAATTAGCATTTACTTATCCGAATGAAAAACTCAAAAAACGTGTTGATGACTTCGCTGCACAATTTGGCTCAAGCATTGTATTGCCTTGCGATGTAGGCGTAGATGCAGAAATTGAGCAAGCTTTTGCTGACTTGGCAAAGCACTGGGATGGTTTGGATGGTTTGGTTCACTCGATTGGTTTTGCGCCTGCGCATACTTTAGATGGTGACTTTACCGATGTTACAGATCGTGATGGTTTCAAAGTTGCGCATGACATTAGTGCTTATAGCTTTATTGCGATGGCACGTGCTGCAAAACCATTATTACAAGCACGCCAAGGTTGCTTATTGACTTTGACTTATCAAGGTTCTGAGCGTGTGATGCCAAACTACAACGTCATGGGTATGGCGAAAGCATCTTTAGAAGCAGGTGTACGCTACTTGGCTTCAAGCTTGGGTGCTGACGGTATTCGCGTGAATGCAATTTCTGCAGGTCCGATTCGTACGCTTGCCGCATCGGGCATTAAATCATTCCGTAAAATGTTAGACCTGAATGAAAAAGTTGCACCTTTAAAACGTAACGTGACCATTGAAGATGTTGGTAATGCGGCATTATTCCTTTGCTCACCATGGGCGAATGGTATTACTGGTGAAATTCTGTATGTCGATGCAGGTTTTAACACGGTTGGTATGAGCGCAGAATTAATGCTAGATGCTGAATAAGCATTGCATCAAGCAGATAAAACCGAAGTTTAGGCTTCGGTTTTTTTATCGCTGCATTTTAAGTAAGAGGTATTTTGCAGATTGCTGTAATTTTATTTTCTTCTTTGACGCATCTGCTGCTATAAATAGATGGGTTGACAATATTTCAAAATAAAACTGGGTTTTAGGTCTTAAAAATGAATGCGGAACAATTGCAAAAAACGTTACATGCCAGTCAATATGCAGAACAAGTCTTGGCAAATCACGAAAGCCTGTTACAGCAGGATTATGCAATTGACCAATTTCTAAAACCGCTGAGCGCAGACTATATTCATCAATTGGTGATTTCGACTTTACAAGACATTCAAGATGAAACCTTGTGGATGAAAACCCTGCGAATTTTACGCGCGCGTTTAATGTTCCGCTGGATTTGGCAAGATGCCAACCAACTCACCGATGTGGTGACGTTGACGCAGGAACTTTCAGACTTTGCTGATATTTGTGTGCAAGTAGCCAAAGATTTTGCTCGGATTCCGTTGGTCGCCAAGCATGGCGAACCGATGGGGTATAACGGTAAAGTCCAAGACCTGATTGTGGTCGCCATGGGCAAACATGGCGCGCAGGAACTGAATTTATCCAGCGACATCGACCTGATTTTTGCCTTTGATGAACAAGGCGAAACCAATGGACGCAAGTGTATTGAAGTGCAGCAATTCTGCATTTTATGGGGACAAAAACTGATCTATCTATTAGATCATATCACCGCCGATGGTTTTGTTTTCCGCGTCGATATGCGTTTACGCCCGTGGGGCGATGGTTCTGCTTTGGCGATTAGCCATGTCGCACTGGAAAAATATTTAAGCCAGCATGGACGCGAATGGGAACGCTATGCTTGGATTAAGGCACGTATTATCACAGGTGGGCAAGAAGGTTATGAACTGCTGGAAATGACCCGACCTTTCGTATTCCGCAAATATGTCGATTACACCGCCTTTGAAGCCATGCGCGAAATGAAAGCCATGATTGAGCGCGAAGTGCAGCGTCGTAATATTGAAGACAATATTAAATTGGGCGCGGGCGGTATTCGTGAAGTTGAATTTATTGTGCAGGTTTTTCAGCTGATTTACGGTGGTTCAAAACTAGAATTACAAGACCGCCAGTGTTTGGTGAGTTTGCGCCATTTGGGCGAAGCTGAATTGCTAGAGCCACAAGCCGTACTGGATTTGGAAGATGCCTATTTATTCCTGCGTCGAGTAGAACATGCCATTCAAGCCTTGAATGATCAGCAAAGCCAAGCTTTACCGACTGAACCTGAGTTACGCGCACGCATTAGCGATACTTTGGGCTTTGCCGATTGGGACAGCTTTATGCAGACCCTAAATGAAAAGCGTGTCAAAGTCATTTATCAGTTTGAGCATTTAATTAAAGAAAATGAACCCGATTCTTTGCTGGAAAATTACAGTCAGCTAGAAAAACAGCTCGATGCGGTACTAGACGATCAAGCGAAAAATTTAGTGCATGAGTTCTGGTATGGACATGCCATTAAAAAACTCACCGCCAAAGCTTTACAGCGTTTAAAAACCTTTTGGCCACACTTGATTGAAGCAGTGTTGCAGTCAGAAAATCCACAAATGGCATTGATGCGTTTAATGCCACTGGTCGAATCTGTTCTGCGTCGTACCGTGTATTTGGTCATGCTGATTGAAAGCAAGGGGGCACTGCAACGCTTGGTAAAAATGGCCACAGTCAGCCCGTGGATTTGTGAAGAATTGACGCAATATCCTGTGTTGTTGGATGAATTTTTATCTATGGATTTTGAATTGCCAAAACGCAGCGATTTGGAAGATTCTTTGCGCCAACAATTGCTGCGCATTGAACTGGATGAAGTTGAAGACCTCATGCGGGTGCTACGTTTATTCAAAAAATCCAACGTATTAACAGTTGCGGCCAGCGATGTACTGGCAGAAAGTCACTTAATGAAAGTGTCAGATGCGTTAACCGATATTGCCGAAGTGACCGCAAATGCAGCCCTACAACTGGCCTATCAGATGATTGTCAAAAAACATGGTTATCCGCTAGACAGTGAAGGACAGCGCTGTGGTTTGGAGCATAACGCTTTTGCCATTATTGGTTATGGCAAAGTGGGTGGCATCGAACTGGGTTACGGCTCAGATTTAGACGTGGTTTTTATTCACAACATGGATGAACAAGCCGATACCGATGGCATTAAACCGATCAGTGGCTTTGAGTTTGCCATGCGGGTGGCACGCAAATTTGTATCTTTAATGACCACGCAAACTTTAGATGGTCGCGTTTATGATGTCGATACCCGTTTACGTCCTTCGGGAGATGCGGGTTTACTGGTGACCAGTTTACGCGCTTTCGAGCAATATCAACTGAAAAGTGCGTGGCTGTGGGAGCATCAGGCTTTGGTTCGTGCACGCAGTATTGCAGGCGAACAATGTTTACGTGACAAGTTTGAAGTGTTGCGTTGTCAGATTCTAACCCAGCCGCGTGACGAAGCTTATGTCCGCAGCGAAGTGCTGAAAATGCGTCAAAAAATGAAAGATCATTTGGGTTCATCTAAAGAGCAAAAAAAAGATGGAATTTTTCATTTAAAACAGGATGCAGGTGGTATCGTTGATATCGAATTTATGGCACAGTATGCGGTATTAGCCTGGAGTGGGTCGAATCCTGATCTCGCCCATTATTCCGACAACGTAAGAATCCTTGAAGATGCCGCAAGAACAGGTTGCTTATCCAGCGACGATGCGACAGCATTGATTCAAGCTTATCTCCGTGAACGAGCCGAAAGCCACCGCTTAGCCCTTGCAAATCAATCCATGCAAGTCAATGCTGCGGACTGGTACGATACCCGTGAGGTCGTTTGCAAGTTATGGCAAAGATTAATTGATCCGACTGCAATGTCTGCGTTGGATTAAAATGACTATTGTATAAACATTTGGAGTGTGTGCCATGAATTTGGCTGATCGTGATGGTTTTATTTGGCAAGATGGACAATTGGTTGACTGGCGTGATGCAAAAATTCACGTCTTAACGCATACCTTACACTACAGTATGGGTGTGTTTGAGGGTGTCCGCGCTTATGAAACGCCAAACGGAACTGCGATTTTCCGTCTTCAGGACCATACTAAGCGTTTGTTAAACTCTGCAAAAATCTATCAAATGAAAGTACCATTTGATCAAGCAGCTTTAGAACAGGCGCAAATTGATGTGGTACGTGAAAACAAACTTTCATCGTGCTATTTACGTCCATTAATTTGGATTGGTTCTGAAAAACTGGGTATTGCTGCAACCAATAACACCATTCATGCTGCTGTTGCGGCTTGGGGTTGGGGTGCATACTTGGGTGAAGAAGCGATGGCTAAAGGTATTCGCGTTAAAACTTCATCGTTTACGCATCATCATCCAAACGTGACCATGTGTAAAGCTAAAGCTTCTGGTAACTACACTTTGTCTATTCTTGCACACCAAGAAGTAGCGCAAGCAGGCTATGACGAAGCGATGTTGATGGATCCACAAGGTTATGTATGCCAAGGTTCTGGCGAAAACGTATTCTTAATTAAAGATGGCGTTTTACATACACCAGACATCGCAGGCGGTGCTTTAGATGGTATTACGCGTCAAACGGTGATCACCATTGCTAAAGACTTGGGTTATGAGGTAGTTGAACGCCGTATTACGCGTGATGAATTCTACATTGCCGATGAAGCCTTCTTTACAGGTACAGCAGCAGAAGTTACCCCAATTCGTGAATACGATGACCGTGTAATTGGCTGTGGTTCACGTGGCCCAATTACCACTGAAATTCAAAAAACTTTCTTTGACGCAGTTCAAGGCAAGAATGACAAATATGCACATTGGTTGACTTACGTTAAATAAGTCACGCGTGTGTACCTGAGTCAACATGATTGACTCAGGTGTGATGACCCCGTTCAGGCAATAGTTTGAATGGGGTTTTATTTTGTCTGCTATTGCGTTATGAGTTAGCTAAACATCTTGCGAGGTTTATCTCTCACGTTACAGATATAGATGAATGATCAACTGTTTCTTCGTTGAGTTGGTGGTGTGCAAATTTGATCTTTTGGATAGATTCAGCCGCCCAAAACATGGCTTTTTTATAGCGAGAGGCAATCCCTGTAATTGGTGAGATTTGATGTTAAAAAACGCTCAGTCTGTTGAATGTGATAGGAGATAGTGAATCAAATACGTGAAAAGTGTAGTAAAAATTAGACTAGAAACCGAATTTTGACCATTCTTTCAAAAATAAATCCACTTAAAATGTAACAAAAGTTAAAATAAAAATGTTATTAAAGTTAAATAAAAACAATGTGTTGGTTTAAATGTAAATAAATATATTTTTTGGGTATCCCTAGAATTGGTATCACAAGTTTTAGGGAGTGGGCTGCTCCCTAGTTTTTTGCGATGTCATTTAAAACAGTACTTTAATCTCCTAATTAGCTGAATTCCAAGGTTTATTTAATATTGTGTGAATTAGGGCGTATAGATGGCTTTTTGTGAGAAATACCTAAAATGAAGAAGCTCGCTAAGGATTGAGTTTCAATAATTCTAACGATATCTCAAGTGAGTGAATGATTAAAAAATGGTTTTTTATAAGAGTTATGGAGAAGTGACATGTCTAAATTTATTAAAACTGCTGCTGCTTTGATGGTTTTCGGAGCTTTTTCAACGGTAACAATGGCGGGTGGTAATCATCATCCTAAACCAGACCCTAAGCCAACCCCAGTATGTAACGAAGGGCCATGTACAGGAAGTATTCCAATTCAAGTGATTGTGCCTAAGCGCTGTGAGCTGAAAGTGAAAACACCAAGTATCTCATTAAAAGATGGTGCAGAAGCTTCTGGTCAATTTATGGTTGGGGCGAATGCAAACTACAACTTATTGGTCGATACCGACAACCGTGTTGGTGGAGGCAAAACAACCAAATCTGCAGCCAAATCAGGTAATCATGCAGTGGGCTTAACGGTTGAAACCAAACGTGCGGGTTCACCATCTTTGATTCAGTTAAACGATCAGCAAACCAATATTGCGCCAGGCAACAATGGCTGGAGTACTTACAATGTCTTGGTTAAAAGTGACGGTGTAGGTATTTCTAAACCAGCGGGTACCTATACCGATAAATACAACATTCGAGTGTCATTCTAATTCACTTGAACGCAATCTGAATCAGTTGGCTTTACCGACAGGGTGGAGTCAACTTTTTAGTCTAAAGACAAGCGTAATCAGACATTGTTGGGGGATGCATGAAAAAATTATTGAAATATGTGCTGGTCGCAAGTTGTTTATGTGCAGAGGCAGTTTATGCAAATTTGGTGATTTCACCGACTCAAATGTATTTGGGCGATAAAGCACGACAACGCAGTGCAACGGTGGTCATGGAAGCCACAGACCTTACTGAACCGAAAAGCTTTGAAATGTCTGCCTACAAATGGTCGCAAAATGCACAGGGTGAAGATGTGCTAGAACCAGAACAAGACATCTTAATTAATCCTAAAAACTTTGTTTTACAACCGAATGCACAACAAGTGATACGCGTAGGTTTTAGCCGACCACTTTCTAAGGAAGAAATGGCGCAAGAAAAAACTTGGCGTATTGTTTTTAAAGAAATTGCCCCTGTGGTGGAAGAAGACGCTCTCCAATTTTTATTTACGATTTCTGTTCCTTTATTTGTGGGTAAGCAAGATGCCATTCAGGTGACTGCAACCCCGCGTTATCAAAACGACCATTTGTTTTTAGAGATAGAAAATCATGCTGCATCGCATGTGCAAATTTCTTCAATCAGCATTTTAAACCAACAAAAACAACCCATCGCAACCACACGTGAAATGAAATATTTGTTAAATCAACAAAAACACAGCTTTGATATGGGGCAAATCAAACTCAGTGATTTGAAAAATTACATACTCAAACTTGAAACAGATAAAAGTGAGCAAGCCATTGAGTTAAAAATGAAGGGCTAAATCATGCATAGAACTCGACTGTTTTTTGCGCTGCAATGTGTCCTGTGGGGGATACCATTACCCGCCAATGCTGCCAATACTGAAATGGCATTGAATAGTGTCTGGCTAAATGGCGTAGATCGTGTCATTGAAAGTCTAGTGTTGCAGCAGGATGGGCAACGCTATATGGAATGCGAGGTTTTGCAACAACTCGGTTTACAGCAAGACCGTTTACAAAAACACAGCGCACAAACTCAGTTCTGTTCTGTAACCACCAATGAAATTCAGTCTGAGCAAGATTTTGCGCTGCAAGCGATTAAATTAACTGTACCTGCCAGCTATTTTATAGATGCACAATTGAGCCAAACCCATGCGATTCCGTCTAAAGCAGAGTTGGGCGGTTTTTTAAATTATGATGTGCTGTATGCACGTTATGATAATTACAATGAATTAAATGGCTTGGCGGAGCTTGGTATTTTTAAAGATTACTGGATTTTTAAAAATGGCATGATGTATCGCAAAGAGGCAGAACAAGATCAAGATAAGCTGCTGCGTTTGAATACCAGTTTTGAAATAGAATTTCCATCTCGTTATCAGCGTTTAACTTTGGGTGATAACACTAGCGTTTACAATCCTTTATTAGATACATTCAGATTTGGTGGTGTGTCTTTTGGTTCAAATTTTAGCAGTTATCCAGACTTTATTTATTGGAATGTACCCACCTTAAGAGGCAGTGCTGTACTGCCATCCACCGTCGATTTATACATTAATGGCATCAATCTATATCAGCAACAAGTGACGCCTGGGCACTATACCTTAAATACGGGTGCAAATATTCAGCAGTCGGGCGAGGCGCAAGTGGTGGTGGAAGATGTATTGGGAAATCGTACCGTGCAATCTTTTCCAGTTTATGTCACCACGCAACTACTCAAACCAGGACTGAACGAATACAACTTTTCTGCAGGAAAGCTGCGTTATGACTACGACTACGTGTCGGATGATTATCGGGAGTTTTTTGGCAACCTTTATTTCAGACGTGGAATTACAGACAGCACGACTTTAGGAACCAATTTAAGTTATAGCAAAGATATGCAGAATGTCGGGTTGCTATGGACGCAATCTCTCAGCAAATATGCCTTGTTAGATACGCATGCTGCGTCTAGCCACAGTGATTGGGGCGATGGTTATACCTTTGGCGCTTCGTTAAGCCGTAATGGAAGTCGGCTTGCACTTGGTGCAAGTCATAAATACTACAGTCCTGAATATCGTGGTTTGGGTTATAGCGATATGACACAAACAGTGGAATACGACAACTTAGCTTATGTCAGTATTTTCAATATTCCTTTAATCAATACCTTAAATGTGAACTATCTAGAGCGCCGTTATCATCCCAATGCAAATAATAGCTTTGCAGATAGCCAAATGCTTACAGTTGGTTTTTCTCGTATGTTTGGGCGTCAAACTTCACTGTCGTTTTCTTATTATAAAGATTTGAAAGTGCAGGATAGTGACGGGGCATATTTAACACTGAATTATCAATTTGACCAACGCCGCAGTGCGCAGCTTTCGCATAATTTTGATGAGCAAACCCAGTTGCGTTATGCACAGAGCAGCCTGACGCAAAATGGTGTGGATTACACTCTTGCTGTGCGTCATCAACAAGCAGAAGGGGATGTAGGAGTAAATGCCTATACCGCCCTGAAAATGCCGATGGGTAATTTATATTTAAGCCACGATGAAAGTGAACGCTTTAGCTACAGTCAAGCCAATTATCAGGGTGCAGTAGTGTGGTTAGACCGTAAATGGGCCATGACCAAATATGTAGATAATGCTTTTGCTTTGGTGAATGTTGGTGATATTCCAAATGTGGAAGTACAACGTGCCTTAACACCTGTTGGTAAAACCAATCAACACGGTTATGTGTTTGTGCACGACATTGTGCCTTACGTCAATTACGACGTGTCTTTTGATCAAGACCAGTTAGATTTGTATGACAGCTTTGAATATTCAAGCCAAAAAGTGATTGGTATGAATCAACGCGGCTATAAAGTGAATTTCCCTGTTCAGCGTACAGGATTGATCATATTGCGTTTACTCACGCCCGATCAGCAGACCTTTGTGCAGGGCAGTGAAGTGTATTTAAGTGATGATGCAACCGAATTTGTACCTGTGGGCAGCGATGGAAAAGTACATTTATATGGTGTGAAAGCAGGCAGTTATACGCTGAAGGTTAAAACCAAAGGTGGAAAAGTTTGCCATAGTTCACTTGAAGTCCCTCAAATTAAAGCAGGCACTGTTCCACAAACCAGACAGTTAGATTTGATTTGTCAGTAAGTATATCAGCAGGATGATTGAGGATGAGAACATGAAAAAATTAGGGATGGTAAAAAAATTAAGTCTAGTGCTGTGTGGATGCTGGATTTGTTTTCCTGCACAGGCTTGCACCATTGGTTCGGTCAGTGAATCTTTATTGCAAATGAGTTCACAATACCGTAGCCAGACCGCAACCAGTTTTAATGTGCGCTGTGACCGTGGTTATAGCATTCAGTTCAGCAGTCGTAATTTACGTGACAAACATGGCAGCAGCTTTGTGAATAATGGTTCACACCGTTTACGCACCAGTATGAGTATTATGGGAGCAAAAACAAATTTGTGGAACACGCCTATAGCAGGGCATGTTTCTACGACAGGACATAAATACAGTGTCGCGGTACGCTTGGATGAACAACCGAGTTTGACAACGCCAGCAGGGCGTTATACCGATGAGTTGTATATTAATTTACTTTTTTAGAGGGCTTAGATGTGCGGCAGTTCCAGACAAAATGCGCCGCGGATCAGGTATTCAGCAAACAAGATATTCAGCAGGCAGGTAGACAATATCTGCTTTTTTTATCTATTTTTTGCTGAATGACAGCAAAGGATATACATAAAACTAGGTATGAGTGGTCATCTAGTTGTTTAAAAAATGACAAATGTGTCACCAAAGCATCATATTACTGCAATGCTGCTGCTCTATGCTAGCAAGCATAAAATAAGAATTGAGCATAAGGCGATGAGCAATGTATTGGCAAAGCAGAGCAGTAAATTAGAGCGTTACAGCGATGCATTTAAATTTCATTTCAAACAAGATCAAAAACAAAAAAGCAGCCAGCCTACCTCTGAACTCTCAGACCTTGTCCGCCCACGTTTAAAAATTGCCCTTGTAACAGAAACTTGGCCACCTGAAATTAATGGTGTGGCACGTTCACTGTTGCAGCTTTGCAAAGGATTGCAGGAACTTGGACACAAAATTTTATTGATTCGCCCTGAACAAAAACAAGCCTGCACTCAATTCCAACCGTATCAAGAATGTCTGGTAAAAGCACAAGCCATTCCTAAATATCATAATTTACAATTTGGCTGGCCGCAGTGGTCTAAACTTTCGCAGGCTTTAGATGAGTTTCAACCTGATGTGGTGCATATCGTCACTGAAGGCCCTTTAGGGCTTGCCAGTTTACATATTGCAAAATCAAAAAATATTCCAGTATCAAGTGGTTTTCACTCCGCATTTCAAGATTTTAGCCGTTTTTTCGATTTGGCATTTTTACTCAAGCCAATTCAGCACTATCTAAAATGGTTTCATAACAATACCTCGCTGACGTGTGTGCCAAGTAGCCATACTGAAAAATCATTGCGTCAGTTTGGTGTGCAAGGGCCTTTGGTGGTGGTTGGGCGTGGTGTCAATGTTGAATATTTTTCACCAGATTTTCGTTCTACCCAACTGCGAGCAAGCTGGGGTGCGAGTGAAAATACGCGGGTGATGTTGTATGTAGGGCGTTTATCACCTGAAAAAGAAGTCAATCTTATTATTAATGCCTATCAGCGTATGCCAAAAAATACCGAACAGCCTGTGAAATTGGTGATTGTTGGAGATGGGCCAGACCGTGAACGTTTAGAAGCCATGAACGCTCAGGGAGATATCATTTTTACAGGTAGTTTAAGTGGCACAGCACTTGCACAAGCCTATGCCAGTGCCGATGTGTTTGCTTTTGCCAGTCAGGTCGAAACCTTTGGCAATGTCGTGTTAGAAGCTATGGCCAGTGGCTTGCCTGTCATTGCTTATGACTATGCTTGCGCACGTTTACATCTAAAACCGAATGAAACAGGCTGGTTGAGTCCACTCGGTCAGCCAGAAGATTTGGTCGGTCATATCCACCGACTTCCCGATCTTACAACCCTTAGACAGATGGGCGAACACGCCCGCAAAGCGACTTTAAATATTGGCTGGCAGTATCCAGTCCAACAATTTGAGCAGGCGTTATATCTGGTGGCGAAGGAGCTACACATGCCATCTTAGCTATACGCCAAAGAGGAGAGAACTGATGAAGTTTAAAAATGCAAAAATAAGAATGCTGGATCTCGACTTAAAAGGCTGTTTGTATCTTAACCATTTTTCCCACTCTCAGCGGGTGGCACAATTTTTTAAAGTTATTAGCCGTTTGGGCGATGGTGTGTTCTGGTATGTCATGCTCGCAAGTGCATGGATGATGCAGGGCATTGGTTATAGTTTACAAATTATTTATCTGTTGTTAGGCGGATCTGTCGGCACAGGTATTTATAAATATTTAAAACAAAAAACCGTCCGTCCACGTCCGTATCAGGTACACCAAGTGATCCGTTTGGGTGAACGTCCCTTAGATCATTTTAGCTTCCCATCAGGTCACACTTTGCATGCAGTCATGACCACAACGGTTTTGGGTTATATCCAGCCAGTATTGTTGATGTTGATGTTGCCTTTTACGATTTTGGTGGCCATTTCTCGTATGATTTTAGGCTTGCACTATCCGAGTGATGTGGCGGTCGGGGCGATGATTGGCGGTTCAGTGGCGAGTGCGATTATTTTGGCTGCACCTTATGTAAATATTGTTTTATAAGCTTGGATAAAACCAAATCGAAAATTCAGTGCAGTAATGGCAGGCAGCCCATGCGAAATTTGTTAAAGTAGTCGCTGTCTTGACTAGAATAGGGAATACACATGGGTTTACGTTGGACGGACAGCATCGACATTGCCATTGAGTTATATGAGGCGCATCCCGATGTCGATCCGCAATGGATTCGTTTTACCGATTTGCACGCTTGGGTCTGTGCTTTGCCAGAGTTTCAAGATGATCCCGAAAAATCGACTGAAGGCATCTTAGAAGCCATTCAAATGGCGTGGATTGACGAAGCACGTTAATCTAGCGGTGTGAAGCAAGATTGATTTGCCGATCAAGGTCCTGCACAATGCGCTTCATATCGAAAAAAGCAATTTTTTTACACATCAAAAGCAGAAAATAGCCCATTATTCGGTATAATGCGGCAAAATTTTCGCGTCAACATTGACTTAAGGAGCCAATCATGGCTATTGAACGTACTTTATCTATCGTAAAACCAGATGCTGTTGCTAAAAACCACATCGGTGACATCTTTGCTCGTTTCGAAAAAGCTGGTCTTAAAATCGTTGCGACTAAAATGAAACACCTTTCTCAAGCTGAAGCTGAAGGCTTCTACGCTGAGCACAAAGAACGTGGTTTCTTTGGTGACCTAGTTGCGTTCATGACTTCTGGTCCAGTCGTTGTTTCAGTTCTTGAAGGTGAAAACGCAGTTCTTGCTCACCGTGAAATTTTAGGTGCAACAAACCCTAAAGAAGCTGCACCTGGTACAATCCGTGCAGATTTCGCTGTAAGCATCGATGAAAACGCTGCTCACGGTTCAGACTCAGTTGCATCTGCAGAGCGTGAAGTAAACTACTTCTTTGCTCAAACTGAAGTTTGCCCACGTACTCGTTAATACGCAGTATTCAAACCAGATAAGTGTTATTATGCTTATCTGGTTTTTTATTCTCCGATTTTTATTTTCTGAATAAACCTTTGCTCACCTCTTGAGCTTCTCCTTTCATCTTTAGACATGGTTTAGGTATACACACATGAGTACAGAAGTCCTCGCTGCATCTGCAACAGATGTTCAGCAAGCATCTGGGTCCGCTCCTGCACAGTCTGCGACTGCAGAGAAAGTGAATCTCCTTGGCATGTCACGTCCACAAATGGAAAAATTCTTTGAAGATTTAGGCGAGAAGAAATTCCGTGCAGGGCAGGTGATGAAATGGATTCACCAGTTTTTTGTTACAGATTTTGCTGAAATGACCAATATTTCAGGCAAGTTACGTGAAAAACTGGAAAAGATTTGTGAAATTAAAGCGCCTGAAGTGGTGCATAAAAATTATTCTAAAGACGGTACTCGTAAGTGGGTATTCCGTGTCGGTGATGGTGAAGGCTCATTGGTCGAAACCGTTCTGATTCCTGCCGAAGACAAAACTGGCTCACGTAAAACCCTGTGTATTTCATCGCAAGTAGGTTGTGCACTGGACTGTTCATTTTGTTCTACGGGTAAACAAGGTTTTCAGCGTGACCTAACCCAAGCCGAAATTATTGGTCAGTTGTGGATGGCAAACTATTCCTATATGGAAGATGTGCCTGTGATTGAACGTGAGCGTTCTGTGACCAACGTGGTGATGATGGGTATGGGCGAACCGTTGTTGAATTACGATGCCGTCTTGAACGCCATGCGCATTATGCTAGATGACTTTGCTTATGGCATGTCTAAGCGTCGTGTGACTTTATCGACTTCGGGTGTTGTACCTAAAATTGACCAATTGGCACAAGATATTGATGTGGCTTTGGCAATTTCTTTGCACGCCACCAATAACGAACTGCGTGATGAACTTGTTCCAATCAATAAAAAATATCCATTGGAACAATTAATCGCAGCTTGTCAGCGTTATATTGGCAAAGATGGCAACGAAAGTGCGCGTAAACACGTGACCATTGAATATGTCATGTTAGATGGTGTAAATGACCATCCTGAACATGCGCAGCAAATGATTAAGCTACTCAAGAACCTGCCAAGCAAGATTAATTTGATTCCATTTAACCCATTTCCGCACGCGCCGTATGGACGTTCAAGCCGAAATCGAATTATTTCTTTCCAAAAAACTTTGTCTGATGCAGGTTTTGTGTGTACGATTCGTCAGACACGTGGTGATGATATTGATGCTGCGTGTGGGCAATTGGTTGGACAAGTGGCAGACCGCACCCGCCGTGCCGAACAGTGGAAAAAGAAAGTTGCAGCGCAAAATGAAATCATACGCTCGCAAGGATAATGACTTGTATAGATAACTAACTTGCATCGAACGAAGACGCAAAGGGGATGTCCATTGAATAAGCCTGTATTTAAAATCGCACAAATTACAACTGTTTGTATTTCGGCAATTTTTGCTGCAGCTTGTCAAACCACAGCTCCAACCTTAGGGCAAAAAGACCCTGAAAAAGCGGTGCAAGTACGTACGCAGTTGGCAGCAGAATACTTAAAAAATGGCGATTTAGACTCAGCCAAACGCGCACTTGATCAAGCTTTGGAAAGCGATTCACGTGATTCCACCGCTAATATGATGATGGGCGTGTTGCTGCAACAAGAAGGCAGCAAGCTGAATTTAGAAAAAGCCGATGCGTATTTTAAGCGTGCCATTGCCGCTGACCCAAAAAATGCACAAGCGCGTAACAACTATGGTACGTATTTATATCAAGTAGAACGCTATAATGATGCGATTGAGCAGCTCAGTATTGCAGGTGCAACACTGGGTTATGATCAACGCTTTAGAGCATTGGAAAATGTAGGTCGTATTTACTTGAAATTAGGCGATATAGAGAATGCCGAAAAGTCATTCAAACAAGCCTTGCAAGCCAATCGCGATTCTTATGTTTCAATGTTAGAGTTGTCGGAAATTTTATATTTAAGACAACAATTTGCACCCGCGCGACAATTGTATGAACAATTTGTACGTGCTGTGGGGCAAAAAAATCAGGGTGCGCGTGCCTTATGGATTGGGATTCGTTTAGCACGTGCCAATGGCGATCAATTGGGAACTCAGGTTTTAGTGAACCAGCTGCGTGCATTATTTCCCAATAGCCAAGAATACCAACGTTATTTGCAATTACAGTACAGTACTGAGGCCGTATGGAAGTAAATCCTAATTCACCGCAACCCACACAGGGGACAACGCCTGTACCCCATGCATTAGGAAATGTTCAACGTCCAGGTGAGTACCTTCGTCAAATTCGCGTCAATCAAAAACGCGAACTGGATGATGTTTCAAAAGATTTGAAAATTCCATTAAAAACGCTGATGGCGCTAGAGCAAGACGAATATACCGCTTTGCCTGAAGCGACCTTTATTAAAGGTTATTATCGTACCTATGCCAAATATTTACAGGTCGATGCTTCAGCCATTATTCAGCGTTTTGATGAAATTTATGCCAACGATACAGGGTTGTTGCCAAATCACGCCTTGAACAATTCACCCATCAAAATTATGGGAAAACTGCCAGGCTCTAACCGCGATCGCAATAAAAAGTGGCTCACACGTATCGCTGTGATTGTGGCGGTATTGCTGTTGTTGTGGGCATTGGTCGCGCTAATTCAAAACTGGATGTCGTCTGGTCAAGAGGGTGCAGAACCTGAAATTGCAGTACTGCAATCCGATGTGCAAATCATTTCTGACAATGCGACAGGCAGCACGCCTGCACTTGCTTCGGGCGATCAGCTGAATTTGCAATTTGCTCGTCCAACTTCAGTGCATATTGTTGACTCTGCTGGCAATGTTTTAGCGACAGGACGTCAAGCCTCTACTTTAAATTTACAAGGCGAAGCCCCATTTCAAATTCGCTTAGATGATGCGACTGCTGTGTCATTAAGTTTGAACAATGAGTCGATTTCATTATCGCCATATACTGTGAACGGAAAAGCAGAATTCCGTTTATCTCGATAATGCAGCAAGGTAGAGCGATATCATGATTGTAAATCCAATTCAACGCCGTCCGACCCGTAAAATTCGTGTGGGTTCTGTCTATGTGGGTGGTGATGCGCCCATTAGCATCCAAAGTATGACCAATACGGAAACCTGCGATGTTGCTGCAACCGTGGCGCAAATTCAGCGTTGTGTAGATGCGGGCGTAGACATCATGCGTGTTTCTGTACCGACCATGGAAGCCGCAGCTGCATTTGGTGAAATTCGAAAGCAAGTATCTGTGCCGTTGGTGGCAGACATTCACTTTGACTATAAAATTGCGTTGGCAGTTGCTGATGCGGGTGCAGACTGTTTGCGGATTAACCCGGGTAATATTGGTTCGGAAGCTAAAATTCGTGAAGTCGTAGCTGCTGCCAAACATCATGATATTTCTATGCGGATTGGTGTGAATGCGGGATCGCTGGAAAAAGATATTCAGAAAAAATATGGCGAGCCGACAGGTGCAGCATTGCTGGAATCTGCTATGCGTCATATTGATATTTTAGACCGTTTAGATTTTCAGGAATTTAAAGTTTCAGTCAAAGCATCGAATGTGTTTTTAACCATGGATGCTTATCGTTTGTTATCACAACAAATTGATAATCCATTACATTTAGGCGTAACTGAAGCAGGTATTTACCGTACAGGCACCGTAAAATCTGCAATTGCCTTGGGCGGTCTGCTCATGGAAGGTATTGGCGATACTATGCGTATTTCGCTTGCGGCAGAACCTGAAGATGAAGTCAAAATCGGTTTTGATATTCTAAAATCTTTAGGTTTACGCTCTAACGGGATTAACTTTATTGCCTGCCCAAGCTGTTCACGTCAGGAATTTAACGTCATTTCTGTAATGCAGGCATTGGAGGAGCGTTTAGAAGATATTCGTACTCCAATGGATGTATCGGTCATTGGTTGTAAAGTGAATGGCCCGGGCGAAGCTAAAGAAGCTGATATTGGTGTGGTGGGCGCAAGTCCGCGTTCATTGGTTTATCGTAATGGTGAAAAGAGCCATTTAATTGATACCAATCAACTCGTTGATGAAATCGAAAGCATGGTTCGTCAGCGTGTTACAGAGCTTGAACAAGCTAAATCTAAAGAGATTATTCGTACAAATTTTTCTGAGTAAGTCATGAGTTCAATTGTTGCAATTAAAGGTTTTAATGACATTCTTCCAACGCAAACACCTGCGTGGAGACGTCTAGAGCAACATTTAGCATCTTTAATGGATGCTTATGGTTATCAACAAATTCGTTTGCCAATGGTTGAGCAAACCAATTTGTTTAAGCGTTCAATTGGTGATGCGACCGATATTGTTGAAAAAGAAATGTACACATTCTTAGACAAGGGTAATCCGCCTGAGTCTTTGACTTTGCGTCCTGAAGGAACTGCGGGTTGTGTACGTGCCATGTTAGAGCACAATTTGCTACGTGGTGCGACACCGCGCGTGTGGTATATCGGCCCAATGTTTCGTTATGAAAAACCGCAAAAAGGTCGTTATCGTCAATTCCACCAATTTGGTGTAGAAACTTTTGGCGTTGCAACACCAGATATGGATGCCGAACTTATTTTAATGACTGCGCGTTTATGGAAACGTATGGGCGTTGCCGATAAAGTTCGCTTAGAGTTGAATACGCTGGGTGAGTCGGATGAGCGCGCAGCGTATCGTGCCGCTTTGGTTGAGTTTTTGGAAGCGCACAAAGCCGATTTAGATGAAGATTCACAGCGTCGTTTAAGTACTAACCCACTGCGTATTTTGGACTCGAAAGATGCTAAAACGCAAAGCATCCTAGAAAATGCTCCAAAATTGCATGATTTTATGGGTGAAGATACGCTGAATCACTTTGCCCAATTACAGCAGTATTTAACCGATGCAGGCATTGAGTTTGTGATTAATCAAAAACTGGTACGCGGTTTAGATTATTACAATAAAACCGTTTTTGAATGGACAACCACGCATTTAGGTTCGCAAGGCACAGTTTGTGCAGGCGGGCGCTATGATGGTTTGGTTGGGCAGTTGAAGGGTAAGGCAGATCAGTCCGTACCTGCCGTGGGCTTCGCCATGGGCATTGAGCGTTTATTGTTGTTGCTTGAGCAAGTCGAAGACAATACGCCTGTACGTGATTGTGAAGTATTCTTGTTGGCAGATCCAACAACTCAAGGCAAGGCGTTGGTTTTAGCTGAGCAAATTCGTGACCAATTCGAACAAGCGGGCAGCCAGATTCGCTTAAAAGTTGGTTCACAAGGCTCAATGAAAAGCCAAATGAAAAAAGCCGATCAATCAGGTGCAATCTATGCCTTGATTTTTGGTGAGCGCGAAGCGGAAGCACAGCAATTGGCAGTGAAAACCTTGGCAACTGCTGAGCAAACGACTGTTGCAGTGACCAAAATTGTGCCTTTCATCATTGAAAAATTTTCTTCACAATAAGCCAAATAACATAAGGAAAAGGGTAATCCAATGAGCGCATTGAGTGATGACGAACAACTTGATAGTTTAAAATCGTTTGCGAAAAAATATGGTTCAGCCATGATTAGCGGGATTTTAATTGCGTTGATTGCCTTTTTCGGATGGCAATATTGGCAGAAAAAAACCTTGGCAGAGCAGCAAATGAATACTGCTAAAGTGCAACAACTGATGGATGATGCACGTACAGCAGAAGGCAATCCAGATGCCTTCAGTCAATTGTCTGCAACTGCCGATAAAATTGTGAAAGAAGCCCCTGATTCTGCGCAAGCTATTCAAACTCAATTCTTAATGGCTAAACTCGCTTACGATCAGCAAGATTTTGCTGCCGCAGAAAAAGCCTTAAAGAAAGTTGAAAACTCTAAAGTAAAAGACCAAGGCTTAGTGCAATTGGTTAAGTTGCGTTTGGCTTATGCACAGTTGGCGCAAAAGAAATACGATGAAGCTATTCAAAGTTTGGCCGCGGTGACTGATCCTGCATTTAAAGCGACTGCAGATGAAGCGCGTGGCGATGTTTATGTCGCGAAAAATGACCGTGAAAATGCCCAAAAAGCGTATCAAAGTGCATGGGATACTTTGGTGGAACGTAAACAAGAACGTCAAATTTTACAAATAAAACTCGAAAGTGTTGGTGTTTTGGTGGATGATCCTGAAATTGAACGCCCAGTATTAGACACACAAGTGGATGAGAGCTAATGAATAGAAAGTATAAAATACCGTTTGCACTGACCGTTTTAACCCTTGCTTTGGCGGGGTGTTCCACCAATAAAATTAAAGTTGCAGAAGTTAAGCCAAATCCACTGCCAAAACTTGAGCAAGCTCAAAGTCTAGTTCCTGTATTTTCACAAAGCGTTGCATCGACTACAGCAGCCGATCCATTGCGCCTGCAATTAGATGCCGAAAACGGGGTAATTTATACTGTTGATCCTAAAGGTGAGATGGCTGCCTATCAAGGCAAACAACGTCTTTGGCAAAAACAAGTGTCTAAGCAAGGCTTAACGGCAGGTGTCAATGCTGCTGAAGGCATTGTGGTTGCAGGAAATGCCAAAGGTCAATTGTTTGCTTTAGATCAGCAAACAGGTGAGCAAAAGTGGGTTGCACAGTTAACAGGTGCAATTCTTGCGCCATCGTTAATTCAGGCGGGTCGTGTGGTGACTGTAAGTAATGACGGCACGGTATATGCACACAATGCCGAAACAGGTCAGTTGGTGTGGACTTACAACTTGCCAAACGTGCAATTTAGTTTGCGTGGTATGGCTGCACCTGTGGCGCTCGATTCACGTACTGTACTGATTGCTTCTGCAAATGCCTATGTCTATGCACTGGATATTGTTACAGGCGTACCACGTATGCAGCGCCGCGTTGCCATTAGTGAAGGCCGTTCAGACATTCAACGCTTAAATGACATTGATGGCGACCCAGTGGTTGCTGGTCAATTCTTGGTGACCACAAGCTACCAAGGTCAGGTCACCGTATTGGACTTGGCTTCACAACAAGTGATTTGGAGTGAAGATGCAAGCAGTACCAAACGTCCAGAAGTTGCGGGGAATGGTGTATTTGTCAGCACTGCAGATGGTAAAATTGCAGCTTACGAAATCACATCAGGACAAGCACTTTGGGAAAATGACAGTTTGCTCAACCGTCGTTTATCTAATCCTGTGTTGTTTGGACAATATTTAGTGGTTGGTGATTTAGATGGTGTTTTACACCTCATTGATCCAAGCTCAGGGCAACTGGTTGGACGTTCAAAAACCAATGGCGAAGTCCGTTCATTGCGTGTAATTGACAATCAACTCTATGTCGCAACGCAAAAGGGCGCATTAAGCGTTTGGCAGAACCGCTAATTTTGTTCTGACTTTTATGCTAAAATAGTTGTCCGTATTTTTACGCGGGGTAATTGAATCATCAATGCCCCGTGTTTTTATTTAATAGAGTGGTCGATGTTCTCTCTGTCGTTTGCGTGGTCGCAACGCTGAACCCAACATCCATACTCTGTTCTTTCTTCCACAGTTTCGGATGTACAGACCATTGAAACTGACTGATCTTGAATAAAGGTTAATCTATGAAACCCGTAATTGCGCTCATTGGTCGTCCGAACGTCGGAAAATCAACGCTGTTTAACCAGATTACCAAGAGCCGTGATGCACTTGTTGCTGACTTTGCAGGTCTGACACGTGACCGCAAATATGGTGATGCAACCTATCAAAATAAATCTTTCATTGTGGTCGATACTGGCGGTATTGGCGAAAGTGAAGGTGGCATCGACTCTTACATGGCTGAACAATCTAAAACAGCCATCCATGAAGCCGATATGATCATTTTTGTGGTCGATGCACGTGCAGGCTTGTTGGCATCGGATGAGCAAATTGCGCGTGAATTGCGTACTTTGGGCAAAAAAGTATTCTTGGTGGCGAACAAAGTAGATGGCGTACATGCCGAAGCCGCTTTGGTTGAGTTCTTTAAACTGGGTATGGGCGAGCCATTGCAAGTGGCTGCCAGCCATGGTCGAGGCGTTCAGCAAATGCTGGAAGACGTTTTGGCAGATGTTCCTGAAGATGAAAACCCAGATGCACATGATCAAGACACAGGTTTGCGTTTAGCCATTATTGGACGTCCAAACGTGGGTAAATCGACACTGGTTAACCGTTTATTGGGTGAAGAACGTGTAGTGGCATACGATCAGCCAGGTACGACACGTGACTCAGTCTATATTCCGTTTGAGCGCAACGAACGTAAATACACCTTGATTGATACTGCAGGTGTGCGTCGTAAAGGTAAGGTCGATGAAATGATCGAGAAATTCTCGATTGTGAAAACCTTGCAAGCCATGAAAGATGCACACGTGGTGGTGATTGTGGTTGATGCACGTGATGGTATTGTCGAGCAAGATTTGCACTTAATTGGTTACGCACTTGAAGCAGGGCGTGCCATGGTGATTGCGATTAACAAATGGGACAATATGTCCGAATATGATCGCAAACAATGTAAGTTAGATGTTGAGCGTCGTTTTGACTTTATTCCATGGGCAAAAATCCACCTGATTTCTGCCTTGCATGGTACAGGCGTGGGTGACTTATATCCATCTATCCACCGTGCGTATGAGTCATCGCACTTAAAAGTGTCACCTGCCAAATTGACGCAAATTTTGAATGACGCAACAGATGCACACCATCCACCTAAAGTGCAAGGTCGCGCTATTAAAATGCGTTATGCACACATGGGTGGACAGAACCCGCCAACCATCGTGATTCATGGTAATAAGGTCGATAAAACTCCTGCAGATTACCGTCGTTATTTAGAAAACGTGTTCCGTAAAGTCTATAAGCTAGAAGGTACACCTGTAAAAATTGAATTTAAAACCTCTGAAAACCCATTTGAAGGGCGTAAGTCACAAGTGGATGAGCGTACTGCGGCACGTCGTCGTCGTTATGTGCAGAAGTTTAAGAAAGCCGAGAAGAAGTTTAAGCGAGGCTAAGGCTTAAATTTTGACGCGTTTGATTAAAAAATCCCGAATGTGAATTCGGGATTTTTTTTGAGCAACTTAATTTAAATATAGATAGATGTAGAATTAATGACGCTTCGCCAACAAGCTATTCGACAGACGATTTAACCATTGTGGGCTAATACTCGAAAGTTGCATTAGGGTTTTGGCTTTTAAACCGACCGCACGATGCGTATTGGTCAGAATCGAATCTTTAACCGTCGCTTGTTGATACACCACCTGGGCGACATCTTCTGTCGATAAATGCACGCCCATGTTTTGAATGGTGGCTGCATCCATATCTTTAACCATTGCGGTTTGTACAAATAGCGGCATGACATCTAAGACGCGAATGCCATATTTTTGCCACTCTATATCTAAACCTTCCGTAATGCCACGCACTGCAAATTTGGAAGCAGAATAAGAAATTAAATCGGCTTGTCCATAAATCGCAGATGCCGAAGACAGGTTAATCACCCGTGCAAAACTTGCTTGTTTTAAATAAGGCAAAGCCGCATGACAACCGTTTAATACACCATTCACATTCACTGCCATAGTCCGATGATGCGCTTCTATGGGTGTGTCTTCAAATGCGCCTGAGTAGAGAATTCCTGCATTATTCACCAAAATATTCAATTCACCTGCCCATTGGCAAAAATCAGATATTGCAGCTTGCCAACTGGCATAGTCTGCCACATCAAGTAAACCTGCATGCGCACGCTCACCCAATTGTTCTGCTAATTGCTGTGCTTGTGCGAGATGAATATCATAAATACCGACACGGTAACCTTGTTGATAAAACAATTGTGCGATTGCGGCACCAATGCCTTGTGCAGCGCCACTAATCAAGATACTGTGCATTTGAACTTGCTCCCTGATGTTATTTTTGTTGTGCATATCGTCCTTGCCATCTGAGCATAACAAAAAAATGGTGCATTCGTGCAATAAATTGAAATAAGGAACAACCCATGCAGCAATTGCTTTCAATCATGCAACAGTTACGTCAACAATGCCCGTGGGATCAAAAACAAACCCCAGAAAGTTTGACTAAATACGCGATTGAAGAAGCTTATGAAGTTGAAGCGGCAGTGCGTTCAGGCAAGGTAGATGATGTACGTGATGAGCTGGGTGATTTGTTGTTGCAAGTGGTGTTTCAGGCACAAATGTATAGCGAGCAAGGTGCATTTGATTTTCAAGATGTGGTACAAGCCATTTGCGATAAATTAATTCGTCGGCATCCACATGTGTTTCAGGCAGAACAGTTTGCGCAGCTTAGCGCAGAAGATGTCGCTGCCTTATGGAAAACCATCAAACAACAAGAAAAACAGGGTAAAGCAAAGTCACGTTTAGATGAGGTGAAACATGCACCCGCTTTGGTGCAGGCACAGCAAATTCAGCAGCATGCGGCACAATTGGGCTTTGACTTTCATACCGTGCAAGATGCGTATGGCAAGTTAGAAGAAGAATTGCAAGAATTACAACAGGCGATTCAACAGCAACAATCCGATGAAATACAGGATGAGTTAGGGGATTGTTTGTTTTCTTTAATCAATGTTGGGCGTAAACTTGGCGTGTCCAGTGAGTTGGCATTATTGGGCACAATTCATAAATTTAGAACACGCTTTGCTTACATTGAAGATCAGGCCGAATTACAACAAAAAACAATAGAAGATATGACTTTAGAAGAAATGGATCAACTTTGGGAGCAGGCAAAACAACAATTAAAATGACAGGTTTTGCGGCAACATGAATATATCGCAGCAATTAAAAGTTTCTTTTCGCTTTTTTTCTTTCGGATGGCAGTACTGGCTTGCATTGCTGTTATGCAGTATCAGTGTATGGACTACAGCACAAAATGTGCAATCTAAGCCTGCGCAGGTGGGTGGGCACAGCTATGATCAAAACTATTTAAAATGGAAAGCGCAGCAAGCCGCGCAAGATCAGCGTTTAAGTGCGGCTCAAACCACATCATCAAGCGCAGAACATTATTTAGCACGTCCTACTCAGCAAAGTGCGCATACAAATCAAGTGCGTTTAAATAGCGCTTCACTAGAACAATTGCAGCAATTGTCTGGGGTGGGCATGAAAAAAGCACAAGCGATTGTGGAATACCGAAAACAAAATGGAAAATTCCAAAGTATTGAAGAACTTCAGCAAGTCAAAGGGATTGGGTCTGCCTTATTTGCCAAGAATAAACACAAGTTGGCATTGTAGCTGCAAGCAGAATTTTAGCACTGCACATTGCAAAATTAGCATGTGAATCAAATTGCCCTTTGATTGTGTTAGAGATATGATTAGCGACATCTTATCTGTTTTACGTTCAGACGTAGGAGACAGCGTCTTTTGCAAACTTTGCGCGCGTCAAAATGTGGTTTATCTACCGCTCAATTACCTTCTTCCATTTTAGATGTTCTAGATGCTTTAACCAAAGCAGGCTATGAAGCCTATATCGTCGGTGGTGGAGTTCGTGACTTAATGTTAGGGCTAAATCCGAAGGATTTTGATGCCGTAACCAATGCCACACCCTCACAAGTGAAAGAAGTTTTCGGACGACGTTGCCGAATTATTGGACGACGTTTTGAGCTGGCGCATGTCTATGCAGGGCGTGAACTAATTGAAGTGGCCACTTTCCGTGCGCCACCGAAAAAAGCTGTGACTTCTGCGGCGGGGATGATTCTGCGCGATAATAACTGGGGCACAATCGAGCAAGATTTTGCCCGTCGTGACTTTTCAATCAATGCGTTGTATTACCAGCCACGCAAAGGCATCGTGTTAGATTTTTGCAATGCCGTAGATGATATAAAGCACAGAAACTTGCGTTTATTGGGCGATCCAACTTTACGTTTTGAAGAAGACCCAGTGCGTATGCTGCGTACTTTGCGTTTTGCTGCCAAATTAAATTTCAATATTGATCCAAAAATTCTTAAAATTTTTACGCCTGAAATGACGCAGTTATTGCGTGATGTATCGCCACACCGTTTATATGATGAGTCGCAAAAACTCTTTACGATGGGACATTTAAATAAAGTCCTGCCGATGTTGATTGAGTTTGGTATTTGGCGTCAGTTATTTGCCGACATCAAGCCAGACATCAACTCATTTATTGAACGTGCAGCAAAAAATACCGATCAACGGATTGCGATTGGTAAAACCATCAACCCTGCATTTTTCTATGCGGTGCTGTTGTGGCAACCGTTTTTAGAGCGTTGTGACTTTTATCTTTCTAAAGGTGTAGTGGCAGCCGAAGCGCGAGCCCAAGCAGGTTTAGATGTACTGAAACGTCAGGCGACACGTACCATTATTCCTCGTTTTGCTGAAACTTTTATTCGTGAAGTTTGGGAAATGCAAACCCGTTTATTGCAACCGAAACCACAGCAAATTGAAGCATTGTCTGGGCATGCGCGTTTCCGTGCAGGTTTTGACTTTTTATTACTGCGTGAAAAAGCAGGCGATAGCTCGACTTTAGGAATGGGTCAGTGGTGGGATGCCTACCAGCTTATGAGCACCGATGAAAAAGAACGTGCGATTGCCCAATATAACCGATTACGTGCCAAGAGCCGCCGTAAAACAGCGCAAGAACCTGTTGATGTGGCACCAGCAACACATGCTGCCGATATGCAGATTGAACCCTTGGTGAATGAGCCTGAGCCTCGTAGTCGACGTGCGCGTAAAGCCAAACAGTATGAAGAAAATCGGGCGCAATTGACTGCTACAGCAAACGGTTCAGGTATTGGTGCAGATCATCCGATTTTAAAACGTAAACGTGTGCAACGTGATTTAAGCCAAGTGATTTTTGGGCCAACACAATGAGCAACATCACCTATATTGGTTTAGGCAGTAATTTGGGCGATTCGCGTCAAATTTTGACTGAAGCGGTGCAAAAACTGGCAACTTTGGGGCAAGTGCAGACTTCTAAACTGTATCAAAGCCCACCAATGGGGCCACAAGATCAGCCTAATTATTTGAATGCTGTGGTACGTTTAGATACCGAACTTGAAGCCTTGGCATTGTTAGATGAATTACAGCGTTTTGAACAAGAGTCGGGTCGGGTGCGTTTACGTCATTGGGGTGAGCGTACGCTAGATTTAGACTTGTTGATTTATGCTGATGCCAACATTCAAAATGAACGTCTGACTGTACCGCATGTGGGGGTGTTAGAACGTGATTTTGTCGTCATCCCGTTGTTAGATTTGGATGCTAACTTAAGCGTTAAGGGACAATTATTAAAACACTCGCCATTGCTTGAACATCCGAGCTTAACTGTTGTAGATGCCAGCAATTGGGCAGGGCTATAAAGTTTTAAATTAAGCATGCGTGATGCTTTTTCCATAGAGGAATATTTTCATGATTAGTTTAAGTGACCTAAGAAAATTTAAAGCGGAAGGTCGAAAATTCTCCTGCCTGACTTGCTATGATGCAAGCATGGCGAAAGCAATGGAAATTGCTGAAATTGATACGATTTTAATTGGCGATTCTTTGGGGATGTCCATTCAGGGGCGTGACTCAACCTTGCCTGTCAGCGTGGCGGATATGGCTTATCATACTGCGGCGGTGCGTCGTGGTAATCAACATGCTTTTATTTTGACTGACTTGCCATTTATGAGTTATGCCACCTTAAATGATGCATTGCAAAGCTCGAAAGAGGTGATGCAAGCGGGTGCACAAATGGTCAAAATGGAAGGTGGTGCATGGCTCAGCGAAACCGTTGCAACACTGACCCGTAATGGTATTCCTGTCTGTGTACATTTAGGTTTAACGCCACAATCGGTGCATGTATTTGGCGGTTATAAATTACAGGCACGTACCCGCGAAGCTGCAGATAAACTGATTGCTGACTGTAAAGCTGTGGTAGAAGCAGGCGCGGCGATTCTGTTACTAGAATGTGTGCCAGCACAGCTAGGTCAAGAAATTTCTGCCTTGTTCCCTGAAATTCCAGTGATTGGGATTGGTGCAGGTGCAGACACTGACGGTCAGGTACTAGTGGTGCAAGACATGCTGGGGCTGACTTTTGGTCGTGTCGCAAAATTTGTACGTAACTTTATGAAAGAACAAGCGGGTGAAACTGCCATTTTGGATGCGTTTAAAGCCTATCATGCTGCAGTTCAAGATGGTTCTTTCCCAGCACGTGAACAAACTTTCCAAGTCGAGTTGTAATATGAAAACTGAAACCACAATTCAAGGCTTAGCGGCTTCATTACAGCCTGCACGCGCTGCGCGTAAAACCATTGGTTTTGTTCCGACCATGGGCAATTTGCACGAAGGGCATTTGACCTTGGTGCGCGAAGCGAAAAAAATATGTGATGTGGTGGTGGTCAGTATTTTTGTCAATCCAATTCAATTTGGCCCTAATGAAGACTTTGACAGTTATCCGCGAACTTTAGACCAAGACAGCCAATTGTTGGCAGAGGTCGGTTGCGACATTATTTTTGCGCCTTCAGTTGAGCAAATGTATGGTAACAAACCACGTTTGACCAATATTTCAGTGAGTGAGATTACGGCAGACTTGTGTGGCTTGCAGCGTCTTGGACACTTTGATGGTGTTGCGGTGGTCGTGACCAAGTTATTCAATATGGTACAGCCAAACTATGCTTTCTTTGGTGAAAAAGACTATCAACAACTGGCAGTCATTCGTCAGTTTGTACGTGACTTGAATATTCCGCTAGAAGTGATTGGTGTGCCAATTGTACGTGCAGCAGATGGTTTGGCACTTAGTTCACGCAATGGGTATTTGAGCGCTGAACAGCGTCAAATTGCACCGACAATCTATCAAAGTTTAAAGGCTGCTGCACAAGCATTACAGCAAGGTGAAACTTTGTCACAAGTGTTAGCGAATATTAAAGCAACATTGACAGCAGCAGGCTTTGTTGTGGACTATGTAGAGGCGCGTACAACAGAATTGCAGAAAATTGAAGCATTTAGTGAAGATCTGGTGTTGTTCGTTGCAGCAAAATTGGGCAATACACGTTTAATTGATAATTTGCAGGTCAAACATTCTGCATAGCTGGCAATAGAAGGGTTGCATGCCATGAAACGTATTTTGATCGTGACAGGTCAATCGGGTTCAGGAAAATCTTCGGCATTACAAGTGTTGGAAGATTTGGGTTATTACTGTATTGATAATTTACCTTTGGCATTGCTCCCCGAAATTGTGGATAAACTGGATCAGGAAAATAACTTGGAGCAGTTGGCATTGGGGGTAGATGTACGCAGCACCCGTGCCGACTTGCAAGAGTTTGATTTGGTATTTGAGCAACTGCAAAAGCATGGTTCAGTCGATATTATTTATCTGACCACGCAAGATCAGGAATTGATTGCCCGTTTTAGCGCATCACGCCGTCCGCATCCACTCTCTAATCGTTTTAAAAGCTTAAATGAATGTATTCAAGAAGAAAAAAACTTGTTGATGCCGATTCAGTTCCGCTCTACGGTTCATATTGATACCACTGACAAAAGTGTGCATGATCTAAAACACGTATTGTTGTCTAAGCTTGGGCAAACCGACAATCTTATTGTAATTTTACAATCCTTTGGCTATAAGCACGGAATTCCCTTAGATGCCGATTATGTGTTTGATGTGCGTCATTTGCCCAATCCCCATTGGGATTTGGAGCTAAGAAAACATTCAGGCTTAGATGCACCTGTGCAGGAATTCTTGCAACAAAGTCCGCAAACCCATGAAATGTTTCAGGACATCCACCAGTTTTTAGAAAAATGGTTGCCAGCCTTTGCCGAAGGGCATCGTCACTACATCACCATTTCAATTGGCTGTACGGGTGGGCAACACCGTTCTGTCTATATCGTTGATAGACTAAAAAAAGCACTTGAGGCAAAATGGTCTATTCAAGTCTTACACCGAGAAATGAAGCACTGGTCATGATTGACACAACTGTTGACGTAATTAATAAACTAGGTTTACATGCACGGGCATCTGGGAAACTGATTGAAGTGACCACCAAATTCCGTTCGTCAATCCAAATTGGTAAAGGCGACAAATTGGTTGATGCCAAAAATATTATGTCCTTGCTCATGTTAGGTGCAGGCAAGGGAACTACTTTACGCTTGGTGATTGATGGTGCAGATGAAGAAAAAGCTTTATCTGATATTCAAGCACTGTTTGCAGCAAAATTTTACGAGGCAGATTAATCGTGGCACGTCGACCGCAACGTTTTACCGAAGATGACTTTGAATCTTTAGAAGGGCGTGCAAGTAAAACCGAACAGAAAAAAGCCGTACAACGTATGGCCGCGCTGGGCGAACAATTGGCGCAGTTAAGCGCCAAACAAATTCAGAAACTTCCAGTAGAAGAGCGTTTAATTGATGCTTTACTGGAATTGCAAAGTATTACTTCACATGAAGCACGTCGTCGTCAGTGTCAGCGTATTGGTAAATTGTTGCGTAATGAAGATGAAAGCGTAATTTTGTCTTATTTGACGCCGCAGCAAGGTGCGAAAAAAACCGCACAGTTACAGCGTTGGGTAGAGCGAATTATTAAAGACGGCGACCCTGTGATTAATGATTTTAGTAAAACCTATAAAGCAGCTGAACGTCATACACTGCGTCAGCATGTGTTGCGTATCCACCGTGATATGAAACAGGAAGTGTCTGCGGAAGAACTTGAAGCATCTAAACTCAAGTTGTTTAACTATGTGCAGCAAGTGGCTTTATTGTCAGAAAGCTAGATTAGCGTACCTTATCTAAGAAGATAGATAGCGTGAGCTGATGATTGCACAAAAAAACGACTCATGACGAGTCGTTTTTATTTGGTCTTAATATAGAGATTTTCAAATTTTAGCCAAACTCACCGACTGAACGCTCTTTGGCCCATTCACGCAGTACAAATTTTTGTAATTTACCTGTCGATGTTTTTGGAATTTCAGTAATCACCACATCCTTTGGTACTTTAAAACGCGCCAAATGTTGACTGCAATAGGCAATAATTTCTTCAGGGCTGACCTGCTTGCCTTCTTTCAGTTCAATAAAGGCACACGGGACTTCCTGCCAACGTGGATCTGGTTTTGCCACCACTGCAGCAGTCAAAATTGCAGGATGTTGATACAACACCTCTTCCACTTCGAGTGAAGAAATATTTTCACCACCTGAAATAATCACATCTTTAGAGCGGTCAGTAATTTTGGCGTAGCCATCGGGTTGGCAGACAGCTAAATCGCCCGTATGGAACCAGCCACCTGCAAATGCTTCTGCGGTGGCTTCTGGGTTTTTCAAATAGCCTTTCATCACGATATTGCCACGGAACATAATTTCGCCCATGGTTTTGCCGTCTTTTGGTACAGGTTGCATGGTTTCTGGGTCTAAAACTTTCATGCCATCTTGCAGCGGATAAGGCACGCCTTGACGCGAATGTAATTGTGCTTGTTCTTGAATGGATAGGTCGCTCCAGCCTGCTTGAGAAGCACACAGCGCAGATGGGCCATAGGTTTCAGTTAAGCCATAAACGTGAGTTACGTTAATGCCAATATTGCGCATACCTTCAATAATTGCTGCTGGCGGTGCAGCACCCGCAACCATCACTTCAACACGGTGATCAAACTGGGTCTTTTTCTCCTCAGGGGTGTTGATGAGCATCGACAAGACAATTGGCGCACCGCAGAAATAATCGACTTTGTGCTCTGCAATTAATTTAAAAATCAGTTCAGGGTCGACTTTACGTAAGCAGATATTTGTGCCACCGTTGGCTGCCATCGTCCATGCAAAGCACCAGCCATTACAGTGGAATAGGGGCAGTGTCCATAGGTAGGTTGCACGTGGGGTCATCCCGCAGGCAATAATATTACTGGCTGCATTAATGTAGGCACCGCGATGATGATAGACCACGCCTTTCGGGTTGCCTGTCGTGCCAGACGTATAGTTCAGGCTAATTGCATCCCATTCATCTTGTGGCAAATGCCATTCAAAATTTGGGTCACCTGCAGCCAGCCAAGTTTCGTATTCAATCTGTCCGATGCTAAGGGCATTGGCAGCATGCTCATATTCTGCATCGTTGACATCAATCACGTAAATTTCATGATTGACCATCGCTAAGGCTTCTTGTGCCAAAGCCGCAAATTCAGGGTCAACCAAAAGCACTTTGGATTCTGCATGATCGAGCATAAACGCCAGTGTTTTGGCATCTAAACGAGTGTTTAGTGTGTTCAGCACTGCACCCGCCATTGGCACAGCAAAGTGTGCTTCTAGCATGGCAGGAACATTCGGAAGCAGCACCGAAACAGTGTCATTTTTGCTGATGCCTAAATTTTGAAGTTGATGTGCAAATTGGCAGCAGCGCAAATAAGTTTCGCGCCAGGTAATTTGACGTGAACCGTGAATAATCGCGTTTTGGTGCGGGTAAATATAAGCTGCCCGTTCTAAGTAACGTAACGGGGACAAGGCGACAAAATTCGCAGGGGTACGCGGTAATTCATCGTATGCGCTGACCATTGTTATTCTCCATAATATGTGTCGTTATTTTATCCAACTTAAAAAGATAGGGATTTTATGGCAGCTTTGCAGTTATGCTTTAGTCGAAAATCTGTTGTTTTTGTTTTGAATCGCTTGTAAGTACATTTAAAAAATAGTTTAAGTAAAATTTAGCAGCTATTTTTTATTCAATAAAAATAGTAGCTTATTGGAAAATATTAACTTATTCTGTCATTTGGCTTTTATAGAGTGATGGGCTGAGACCTGTCCAACGCTTAAATGCACGTCGAAATTCGCGTAATTCACTAAAGCCAAGTTGTTGGCTAATTTCAGTCATGCTCAAAGGCTGTTGTAGCAGTTGTTTGGCTTTATTTTCCAAAACGTGTTGGCGCAGGTTTTGGAAGTTGCAGCCTTCGGCAAGTAATTGTCTGCGTAAATGTCTTTCGCTCATTTGAAAATGTTGTGCCGCTTGGTGCATATCAAAGTGCTGAGGTAAATGCTGTTCGATTAGATAACTCAACACGTGTGCATATTGCTGTTGATTAATCGCCTGCATATCCTGATACGCTTGTTGGCAGACACGCAGGGCGGTGCTGTAATTGGCGGCACTAGAGGTTTTAATTTGGCGTCCTAAAATCTCTGGTCGGAACACCAAAGCATTCATGTATGATGAAAAGTGCAGAGGACATTGATAATGCACCTGATAAGCCTCTAAATAGTCGGGTTGGGCAAAACTAAAATGCACTTCGACCAAATCTTGATGATTGCCAAGCATGACGTCTAAGCAGCTAACAATACTGGAGAGGACTTCATCGCAAAAAAAGCGCAGTAAGTTCCCCGTGGGATAACGCTCTTTCATCACCAGTGTAGGAGAGGTCGAGGAAAAATCGTACTCTAAATCCATCACACTGCCTGAAATGGGATGGTACTGCAGTCCTGTCTGTAAGGCTTCTACAACATTTTGACTGGACACCATGGCAAAACCGAGCATGCCCATGGAAATCAGCCCCTTGTCACGTCCAATTTCTAAGCCTAAATGTGCACATTGAGTGTCTTGCAGGGCGCGTGTCACCACTTTGCAAATATCTTGAAATGAAACAAAACCATTGCCTTGGACGATTTGATCAAGATCTTGAGAAATTCCCTGAAACCATGGTTGATAGGGGATCTGTTGTTCTTTGGCGTAATGAATCAGACCTGACAATAAGGCAGGCGGCACGTGCTGCAGCAAGTAGTTTGAAGTTGCTGACATAAGTCCGATTATCCCCCCATGCCATTGTCGCTTTGACCCTTATTTGCCGTGATGCAATTTTGTTTAATGGCGTTGATCAGCGTCATGACTGATTGTATAGATGAAAAGGAATACGATTGCAATGTATTTGGTGGGTTGGGATAAACAGGAAATTCATATTCAGCCAAAAGGGCTTGCCATGTTTGGTTATGGCAACTGGAAACATCGTGCCTATGAACAACGAACAGCTTTATTTGCCCGCAGTATTTGTATTCGAACCTTAGACAATGACTTATTAATTTTTTGCTGTCTGGATATGGGGTGTGTGACCTATGCCATGCGTCATTTAGCGATACAGCGTTTACAGCGTAAACTGGGGGAGCGTTTTCAGCCGCAGCGTTTGGTATTGATGGCAACGCATACTCATTCTGCACCTGGCGGCTGCGGCTATGAAGCCCTCTATAATATGCCAACTCCAGGCTTTGTACCCGAACATTTAAATGCAGTAGTCGATGCAATTGTTAGTAGTGTAATTAAAGCCTTAGCCACACAGAAAAAAACCGATATTTACATGAGTAAAGGCTGCTTTGATGAAGACACTCCAGTGGCATGGAATCGTGCTTTGGACTCTTACAACCGTAACCCTGATATCAGCCGAAAAAATCCTGAGCAATGTCATTTGGCGGTTGATCGTGACATGCAATTGCTTGGTTTTTATAGAGAGGGTGCGTTACAGGCTGTCTTATCTTTATTTGGCGTGCATGCGACTTGTTTAAGCAGTCGTTTGAGTGCGCATGATGGTGACAATAAAGGCTATGCTGCAACTTGCACAGAACGGGTATTACAGCAGCGTGGAGTGAAAAATCCTGTCGCTATTTTTGCGCAGGCTGCTGCTGGTGATGTTTCACCGCATTATCATGGGCCTGAACAGTCACAGATACGCGCTGCAATCTGTGGTGAAAAAGAATACGAATATGCGCAGCAAAATGGCCGCTATCAAAGTGAATTGGCACTGAAAGCTTTGGCACATAGAGGTACGCCGTTAATGGGAGCTTTAGATGCTGTGTGCCATTATGTCGATTTAAGCAATATTGAAATTCCAGTTGAATTTGCGATGGGGCAAACAGATGCAAAAACCAGTGCAGCCTGTCATGGTGCAGCATTTTTTGCAGGAACACCTGTAGATGGTGCAGGTGTGGCACAACCGATTTTTAAAGGTATGCAATGGTTAGCGCAGCGAGTGAAAAAGAAAAAGTTGAGTAATCCTCAAGCCGCAGATTATACCTATTATCAACAGCTATATGCCTCACAAGGCCCCAAAGATATTGTGCTGGAATGTGGTTCTAAAACCATTTTTGGCAAGCCACTGAATCATTATCCTAAATTTTTAGACAAACTGATTGCAGAAATGAACAAGCAGGCCAGTGTAGGCGCAATTGATCATAGCTTGTTGGTACCGAATGTAGTGCCATTACAATTAATTAAAATTGGCGACTTAACCTTGCTGTGCTGTCCTGGGGAAATTACTACTGTTGCAGCTAAGCGGCTCAAAGTAACCGTACAACAAGAATTGGAATCGACTCAAAAAGTATGGTTGGCTTCATATTGCAATGATTATATGGGCTATGTGACCACCTTCGAGGAATATCAACAACAAGCCTATGAAGGTGGTCACACTTTATATGGACAGTGGACTTTGGCAGCGTTGCAAACTAAATTTCAATATTTCGCAGAGCAATTGAATTTGCCTATTCCACAACGCGATACAGCATCGTTATTACCGCCCGCTGTACCTTTGGATGAATTAGAAAGAAGAACATATCGTGACAGTTTGAAAGCTAATGCGCTAAATGAATTGTAGTTTTTTTATACATTGTTCCATGTGAAACATATTCTAAATCATGTACTAGTCAGGAGGTTAATCTAAATCAATATGGATAGAGAGGTCATTTATCTCATCCATGTGTCTCTATTTTTTTAATGCGGTACTTTAAAAAGTAACGCAAAACAAACTGCAATAAAAATAAATGCCACGCAGAAAAAGGAAGGATTATGAAACAGCGTTGGAGTAACTGGTCTGGAAAGCAAACAGCCTATCCAGACTTTTTACAGCCGAAAAATGTAGATGAACTGAAAAAAATTGTGCGAAAGCACGACAAAATTAGAATGGTCGGAGCAGGGCATTCCTTTAGCCCCTTAGCCACAACCGATGATGTGATGGTGAATTTAGATCATATTCAGGGGGTGCATCAATTTAATGCACAAAAGCAGCAATGCACCTTACATGCAGGGACTCGGCTGTACAAACTGGGTGAATGTCTAGCTCCGATTCATCAGGCGCTGCAAAATCAGGGCGATATTGATCATCAGAGTTTGGCAGGTGTGGTTGCAACAGGAACACATGGCACAGGTGTGGATTTACCTTGTCTATCGGCTTTGGTGACTGATTTTGAACTGCTCACAGCAGAGGGTGAGGTGTTGCAATGTTCACCTGAACACAATGCTGAAATTTTTCAGGCAGGTCGGGTCGCGCTGGGCAGTTTTGGGGTGATGACCAAAATCACTTTACAAAACCGTTCGCGCTATAAACTCAAAGAGCAGCTACGTTTATGTGCCTTGAGTGATATTTATCAATATATAGACCGTTGGAAGCATCAACATCGCCATATTGAGTTTTGGGCATTTTTACACAGTGATCAGGTGATTTTAAAAACCTTAGATGAGAGCCGAGGATTGACGGATCCTCGTCCGCAATATTGGTTATCAGAAGACCGTTTATTAAATTTTTGTTCGGAAATAACCCGTGTTTTTCCACAGTTAAATCCGTATTTACAATCTTTGTTGGGCGTGTTTATCAAACCGAGTACTCATGTCGATTGGTCGAGTCAAATTTTCCCAACGCCACGCAATACCAAATTTAACGAAATGGAATACCAATTGCCTGCCGAGCAAGGTTTGGCGTGTTTAGAAGAATTATTGGCGGTTTTGAAACAACAGCGTGTCGCCATGTTTTTCCCAATCGAGTTTCGCTATGTCAAAGGCGATGATATTTGGCTGAGTCCTTTTTATGGACGGGATTCGGTGTCTATTTCAATCCACCAATTTTATAAACAAGATTGCCAACATATTTTTAAATGGGTCGAACCGATTTTACAAAAATATCAGGGACGTCCACATTGGGGCAAATTGCACAGTATGCAAGCGGATCAATTACGTGAGTTATATCCAAAATGGGATGATTTTATGCAACTTCGTGAGCAGCTTGATCCACAGCAAAAATGGATTAATCCATATTTAAGACAAATTTTCACGATTCCAAGTTTGAGTGCAGCGTGATGTTCAATAAACAACTCAAGCAATCGCAAAATAAGAGCATTCAATTAGGGAGCGTGACATGCAAAGTGATTATTTTCAGCAACTCACCCACAGTTTGCAGCAACAGGGTACAGGAACACCGCAACTGATTGTGGATATGGCACGTTTTCAGCATAACTTGGATTATGTTGCAGCCCATTTGCCTGCACGGTTGCAACCACGACTGGTGGTGAAATCGCTAGCGTGTTTGGAGATATTGCAACACGCAAGCCAAAGTCTGAATACGCAGCGTTTTATGTTGTTTCATCTGCCACATTTGTATGAAGTGATGCAGCACTTTCCACAAGCAGATGTACTGTTTGGCAAGCCAATGCCAATACGTGCGGTAGATGCTTTTTATCAGCAGGTGATGGCGTCTGCTGAGAATATCCAATTGCATTTACAATGGTTGGTTGATCAACCTGCACGTTTACAACAGTATTTACATTTGGCACAACAACGCCAGCTTTGTTTGAATATTAATCTTGAAATTGATATCGGTTTGCATCGTGGTGGGGCGCAAGATCATGCTGGATTTATGCAAATGCTGGAATTGATTCAGCAGCATCCACAACATTTAAAACTGTCAGGTTTGATGGGGTACGATGCGCATGTGGTGAAATTACCAAATGTATTTCATGCACAAGCCAAAGCCTATCAACACTCACAGCAGCAATATAGAAATTATAAACAACTGATTCAGCATCATTTTCCAAAGTTGTGGCAGGATGACTTGTGTTTTAACGGTGGTGGTAGCCTGACATTTATGCAGCATTGTCAGCACAGTGAATGTAATGATCTGGCTTTTGGTTCGATGTTGCTTAAACCCAGTGATTTTGATTTAAAAATCTTGTCAGATTTGCAATCGGCTTTGTGGATTGCAACACCTGTTTTAAAGGTATTGGCTGCGGTACAAGTGCCAGGCTTAGATCGTTTGCAGTCCTATTTGCCACAATCCAATCAAGCCGTTTTTGTTTATGGTGGCTATTGGATGGCAGATTATGTTTATCCTGAGAGCAGTCATCCACATGCTTTATACGGACGCAGTAGCAATCAAGAGTTGATTCAAGTACCCAAACAGCATCGCATCCAAATAGATGATTATGTATTTTTACGCCCGCAACAGAGTGAGGCGGTGTTGCCACAGTTTGAAGCGGTGTATGCCTATCAACATGGACAATTCACGCCGTGGGCAACCTTTAGGGAATAAAAACAGCTGAAATGCCGATTCTTTGGCTTTTTTAGTACACAAAGGTTTAAACCTGTACGCAAGCCGTGTAAAATTTAAGGCGCTTTTTATTTATACACCGTTTTTATCTTTTGAGGGTCTCCCTTAATCATAATCTCGCGGTGATATGCTCCATGGTACGGGGCATCACTCCTTAAGGATTTTTATCTATGCCTATTATCACTTTGCCAAATGGCGATCAAAAACAGTTTGATCAAGCCGTATCTGTGATGGAAGTTGCTCAAAGCATCGGTCCGGGTCTTGCCAAAAATACAGTTGCTGGACGTGTGAATGATCGTTTGGTCGATGCCTGCGATTTAATTACCGAAGACGCAACCCTACAAATTATTACGCCTAAAGATGAAGAAGGCGTAGAGATTATCCGTCACTCATGTGCGCACTTGGTGGGGCATGCGGTAAAACAGCTTTTTCCTGAAGCGAAAATGGTGATTGGCCCTGTCATTGAAGAAGGTTTCTACTATGACATCTGGATGCCTCGTCCATTTACGTTAGATGATTTGGCAGCAATCGAAGAGCGTATGAAAAAGCTCATCGACCAAGATTATGATGTTGTGAAAAAAATGACCCCGCGTGATGAAGTAATTGCAGAATTCACAGCGCGTGGCGAAGAATATAAATTACGTTTGATTGCAGACATGCCAAACGAAACCCAAATGGGCTTGTACTATCATCAAGACTATTTGGATATGTGTCGTGGTCCACACGTTCCAAACACTAAATTCTTAAAGTCGTTCAAACTCACCAAAATTTCAGGCGCTTATTGGCGCGGTGATGCGAAAAACGAACAGTTACAACGTATTTATGGTACGGCTTGGGCGGACAAAAAACAGCTCGCAGCGTATATCAAACGTATTGAAGAAGCAGAAAAGCGTGACCACCGTAAAATTGGTAAAGCTTTGGACTTGTTCCATATGCAAGAAGAAGCACCAGGCATGGTGTTCTGGCATCCAAATGGCTGGACGATTTACCAAGTACTTGAGCAGTACATGCGTAAAGTACAACAAGACAACGGTTACCTAGAAATTCGTACCCCGCAAGTGGTCGATTTCACGCTATGGGAAAAATCAGGACATGCTGCCAACTACGCAGACAATATGTTCACTACCCATTCTGAAAACCGTAACTATGCAGTAAAACCAATGAACTGCCCATGTCACGTACAAGTCTTTAACCAAGGGTTAAAGTCATATCGTGATTTGCCAATTCGTCTGGCAGAATTTGGTTCATGTCACCGTAACGAGCCATCAGGTTCACTGCACGGCATTATGCGCGTACGTGGCTTTACTCAAGACGATGCCCACATTTTCTGTACCAAAGAACAAATTGGGCCAGAAGTTGCAGACTTCATCAAACTGACTTTAGATGTTTATAAAGATTTCGGTTTTGAAGAGGTGCAAATGAAACTGTCTACACGTCCTGAAAAACGTGTGGGAGATGATGCACTTTGGGATATGGCAGAAAAATCTTTGGCTGATGCCTTGGATGCTGCAGGTCTGGAATGGGAGTTACAACCGGGTGAAGGTGCGTTCTACGGCCCGAAAATTGAATTCTCACTGAAAGACTGCTTAGGTCGTGTGTGGCAATGTGGTACAATTCAGTGTGACTTTAACTTGCCTGAGCGTTTAGAGGCATCTTATGTCACTGAAGACAATGATCGTGATCAGCCTGTAATGTTGCACCGCGCAATTCTTGGCAGCTTTGAACGATTTATTGGTATACTTATTGAGCACTATGCAGGCTTTATGCCACCATGGTTAGCGCCAGTGCAAGCTTGTGTCATGAATATTACCGATTCACAAGCTGCTGCAAGTGAACAGGTCGTCGCAAAACTTAAAGAAAACGGTATTCGTGCTATTTCTGACTTGAGAAATGAGAAAATCGGCTTTAAGATTCGTGAGCGTACATTAGAGCGTATTCCATACTTACTGGTACTTGGGGACCGTGAAGTGGAAGAGGGTACTGTAAACGTGCGTACTCGCTCAGGAACAAATTTGGGTACTATGTCAATTGATGCTTTCATTGACCTAGTGAAAACAGCCGTCGCAGAACGCGGCCGGTATATTGTGGAGTAACAGCGATTAAACAGCCTGACCGTAATCAACAGGGCGGAAAATCTAACCGTCCTGCTTTGAATGATGAAATTCGTGCAAAAGAAGTCCGTCTTGTAGACGAAAATGGTGAGCAAAAAGGTATTGTAAGCTTGGCTGATGCATTACGCGCAGCAGAAAGCGTTGACCTTGACTTGGTGGAAATTGTGGCAAATGCCGAACCACCGGTGTGCAAAATCATGGACTTTAACAAGCATTTGTTTGATCTAAAGCAAAAGCAGAAAGAAGCGAAGAAAAAACAACATCAAGTACAGGTGAAAGAAATCAAGCTCCGCCCTGCGACTGATGTTGGTGATTACAACGTAAAATTACGTGCAATTATCAAATTCCTTGAAGAAGGGAACAAGGTAAAAATCACTTTACGCTTCCGTGGTCGTGAAATGGCTCACCAACAGTTAGGTTTGGCTCAATTGAAAAAAGTTGAAGCAGATGTAATTGAATATGGTGTAGTTGAACAAGCACCAAAAATGGAAGGTCGTCAAATGGGTATGTTGCTTGGTCCTAAAAAGAAAAAGTAATCCCATCCTGAACAAAAGAAGCACTGCACCTTGGCGGTGCTTTTTTTTGCGTGATGAAAGTGAGCATCTATGTTTCATGTTTATGAGATATGCCATTCGATAAAAAAACTCTACGCAGCGACACGCAACAAACGCTTAAAAACATGCTATAACTAAAACCGCAGTAGAAGAATGCTGGTCAAAAAGCAAAAAAAGTAATGAAGGATAAAACATGATTGATCTTTATTATTGGGGCACCCCCAACGGTCATAAAATTAGTATTGCACTTGAAGAAATGGGTTTGGAATATCAAATTTTCCCCATCAATATTTCAGAAGATGATCAATTTCAGCCAGATTTTTTAAAAATTTCGCCCAATAATAAAATTCCTGCAATTGTCGATCAGAACGGTCCGCGTGGTGAGCCAATCTCTGTGTTTGAGTCGGGTGCAATTTTGCAATATCTAGGGCGCAAAACTGGCATGTTTTATTCTACCGATGAACAGGAGCGTGTTGAAGTAGAGCAGTGGCTCATGTGGCAAATGGGTGGTTTTGGTCCAATGTTAGGACAGAATCATCATTTTAGCCGTTATGCACCAGAGAAAATTCCTTATGCGATTGAACGCTATATCAATGAATCCAAGCGTTTGTATGGCGTGTTAAATAAGCAGTTGATGGGGCAAAAGTACGTGGCGGGCGAATATTCAATTGCTGATATGGCTATTTTGCCGTGGGCGTTACGTCATGACTGGCAAAATATTTCGCTGGAAGATTATCCGTATGTACAAGACTATATTACACGGCTGACTGCGCGCCCTGCAGTGCAGAAAGCACTCGCGATTCAAGTTTAAATCTACTTTTATGCTAAGATGCCAGCCACCTGATACCTCACTTTTTCAGGTGGCTTTTTTATTGGATGAGCTATGCAAGAATTTTTTTTAAACTTTACCAAGATTGTTGAGCAAAATGCCAAAGTGTATTGGAGCATTATTTTGGGCATTGTGTCTTGCTTGATCTTATTTGTGATCGAAGCATTTCATGTGCAGAATATGATTGTGGCTTTAAATAGCACAGATCAACAGGTTTTACGTGCTGCGATTGAGCCTGTTACTCAGCGTTATGCATGGGCACGTGCGGCACTTATTTTGCTTAGTATTTTTTGGGCGAGCTGGGAATATCGTAAAACCAAGCAGGCTTTAGGGCTTTAAATCGTCTATGCTTTGGACGCTGTTTGGTTTATTTTTATCTGCATTTGGTGCGGCAACTTTATTGCCTTTACAGTCCGAAGCTGTGTTGTTGGGGCTGTTATATGAAGGCAGCTATGCACCCATTTGGCTGATTAGCATTGCCAGTCTAGGCAATATTTTAGGTTCTTGTGTGAACTGGTATTTGGGACTCAAGATCGAACATTATAAAGATAAAAAGTGGTTTCCTGTTTCGGCTACACAATTAGAAAAAGCACAGCACACCTACGCCAAATATGGGTTTTGGTCTTTACTGCTCAGTTGGGTGCCGATTATTGGTGATCCAATTACGCTGATTGCAGGTTTAATGAAAGAACATTTTGCCCGTTTTGTGTTGATGGTGAGTCTAGCCAAAATCGGGCGTTATCTGTTTATTTATTTTGTTTATACATGGGTTTAAGCAAGCAACCCCTATTATTTATAGACACTTATGACTGTTCTTGAGCATCACACGTGTTTAAATCAAAATAAATTTCATCTTTTAATTTTGACTTTTTATACAGCCAAAATTGACGCGGTACATCTACTTGAGCAGCTTTCACTGCAGCTAAAACTTGTTGATCAAGTGCGTATTGTCCCGAACCTTGTGTCAATTTCACACGTTTCACTTCGCCATGCTTATTTACTTTGAATTGAAACTTTAACTTACGTGAGTGATTTTTTAAATCTTCCGCACTTAAGTTTAATTGTGGTTGACTACGATACTTAAATTGAACTTTTTGCTGTTGTTGCTGTGCTAACCATTGTTTAGATTGAAAATCAAACTGGCAATCTTCGTGCTGGTTATCCTGAAATCTTAAATTAAAGCTTTGAAAACCAATGGTCGGTACGGCAGTATCTTCTACATAGGTCGGTTGAATTTCAGCAGTGCGAACCGCTTGTAATAAGGCATCATCTAATTTTTTCAGCCCTGTACTTTCTTGAATAGTGGCTTGACTGATTTTGCCGGTTTCATCTGCATAAATACGCACAATTGCAGCTCGGTTTTGTTGATTTAAATCTTCATTTTTATATTTGGGTTGTGGAAACTTGCGCCATGCTAAGCGTGTGGTGAGATGAGCAGGCAAGGCAGCACTTTTTTGTACTTCGAGTGTGGCTTTTGGTGTCGATTTCTGCTGCGGTGGTTTTGCAAAAAGATGCGTCGCACTGAGTCCAAGCAATAGAGTTATATATAAAGATGTTTTCATCATATTACGGTCTTTTTTATCTCACACAAGACGAGGCGAAGTATTGATGGAATTGTGGATAATCGCAAGGGTAATCCGCAACTTATTGCAAGTTTTTAGGGTGTTGATCTGCACAATTTTTGACAGAGCTTTAGCTTTATTTTGAATTGTAGTGGGTGTTCACAATTCCAGTATTTTTTCCTGAGTTGAATTACGGCAAATGAGTGAGGTAATGATCATTTTTTATTTAGCCAATATGCTTTTGTTTTAAGCAAAGATGCTTTAGAATACTCGCTCCCTTACCTGCAGGTCGTTTTTGCAATGGTGCAGACGTGCCGAACAGGTGTTTAAAGAGGTTGTTATGGCTAAGTTAAAAACTCGCCGTGGTGCAGCTAAACGTTTCAAAGCGACTGCTAACGGTTTCAAGCGTAAACAAGCGTTCAAACGCCACATTTTGACCAAAAAATCTGCTAAACGTATCCGTCAATTGCGCGGCTGTGTAATGGTTCACGTGAGTGACGTTGCTGCTGTTCGTGCTATGTGCCCATACATCTAAGGAGATTATAAATGGCTCGTGTAAAACGTGGTGTACAGGCTCATCGCCGTCATAAAAAAATTCTTGCTCGTGCTAAAGGTTACTATGGTGCTCGTTCACGCGTATATCGCGTAGCGTTCCAAGCGGTAATCAAAGCAGGTCAATACGCTTACCGTGACCGTCGTCAAAAGAAACGTCAATTCCGTGCTTTATGGATTGCGCGTATCAATGCGGGCGCTCGTCAAAATGGTTTATCGTACAGCCGTATGATCGCTGGCTTGAAAAAAGCACAAGTGATTATCGACCGTCGCGTACTTGCTGACATCGCTATGCATGACGCAGTTGCATTTGCTGCTTTAGCTACAAAAGCTAAAGATGCATTAGCTGCATAAGTCTTTATGACTTAAAAGAAAGACCGCATTTGCGGTCTTTTTTTATGCCTGAAATTTAGGGTCTCTGCCAAGTTTCATAACTCAATCTGAGAAATTTTTAGCCACAGCCTGAGCAAAAACAAGCACTGCTTTGTTTGCAGCGGAAGGCGCAGCGAAGGACAAGCATATTTTTTGCTGCTATTGCGTTATGTGCCGGTCATTTAGAATGACTAAATTTCCTGTCCCATGCCTTATATCAGCTAAAAAATATGCGTTGTCGCAAACATAGACGAATTGTCAACAGCCCCTAAGCTTATAAACCAAAATAATAGGCAGCTGCACAAATAACCACAGTCATTAAAATCAGTTTAATCACGGCAGATGTACCCACTTTATGCGTAGCTGCAGGTGTTGGTATTTGTGGTGAAGCGATGTTTTGTACTTGGCTAGGCGTTGATTCAAAAGGATCAGGTGTTTGCACTGGCGTGAGCTGTGCGGTCTGATAATGGTTCGCAACCTTGGTGATAAATTTGGCGTGTAAATCTTCAAGTTTCTGAGAAAAATGACGTAAATTGAGTTGTTCGCTTGGTTCAAGTTCTGTGCCATCGGCATGATAAGGATGCTGGATTTTATTCTGAATGTGTTGATCCAGTGCATCTAAACGATACAGCATCTGATGTGCATAGGCAGCAGGGTAGTCTGCGGGAATTAACGCCAAAGTTGGGTACATGCTTTCAGTTGCGTTTTGAGTAAGATCTACACCGAAATAAGGTTTAGCGCTTTGCTCTGGTTCAACAAACTCTGTAGCACAAGGATTTAAAAATAATTCGGAGCGAATAAAGCGATCAATTTCATCCCAGTTTGGAGAGGCAAAATCTGCATCGAGCTGTTTGGCGAGTTTGTGATTTAATTGATAGCGCCACATGACTTCCTGACGTAGCTCGCTCTGTTGGGAAACAGGCGCCATATAATCTTGTTCTGCGGTATACCATTCTGCAAGCTCTTTTCCGAAAATCCAAGCAGATTTGTGCTGTGCCTCGTGACTCACAATAAAGTGTGCAAAAGGCAATAACTCTACATTTGGATTGGGGTTTTTTTCATCATTTAAAATACTTGCCTGATGTAGGCTTAAACGTCGCACACCTTGTTGTTTAAGATGCTCTAACCAGATTTGAAAGTGTTGTGCCAGTAAATGTTGTGACAATAAATCACGAAACTGAATTTGATGCTGGTTAAACACTTGATGCTTGAGCCAATGATTAAAACTTAAATCTTGAGCCAAATATTCATTGCCATAAGTCACAAGGGCAAGTTGCTGTTTCCAAATCTGATCGAGCGCCATAATGTTGAGATCTCGTGGTGATTGGCTTTATCTTATACTTTTTGTATTTCAAGATGCTAATCTAATTTTCATTACATCGAAGCTTCATCAAAGCGACTAAAAACTGTTAGAATACGGGGTTTTTAAATTATTTCTAAATTGTTGCTTTTGAGAGTTACTATGTCACTGGAAGCCCTGACCAATGAAGCGCTCGCTGCAATTGCAGCAGCAGAGGACCTTGCTACACTCGACCAGGTGCGAGTGCAATTTACGGGGAAAAAAAGCCAGCTTGCGGAACAATCCAAAGCACTAGGTAAAATGGACCCTGAACAGCGTAAAGAATTTGGTGCACAAATTCATGCTGTGCGTGAAGCAATCAATGCGGCATTAACTGCGCGTCAAACTGAATTACAACAAGCGGCTTTGGCACAAAAACTGGCGAATGAAACCGTTGATATTACTTTGCTAGGTCGTGGTCAAAGCATCGGCAGTATTCACCCAGTTACGCAGGTACAGGAACGTATTTGCCAATTCTTTACCAAAGCAGGTTTTACCGTGGCAACGGGCCCAGAAGTTGAAGATGACTATCACAACTTTGAAGCGTTGAATATTCCAGGACATCACCCTGCGCGTGCCATGCACGATACTTTCTATTTTGATGTGAATCATTTATTGCGTACCCACACGTCGGGCGTACAAATTCGCACCATGGAAAATCAACAGCCGCCTATTCGTATTGTTTGTCCAGGTCGTGTGTATCGCTGCGACTCAGACCAAACACACTCACCAATGTTCCATCAAATTGAAGGCTTATACGTCGCAGAAAATACCAGTTTTGCAGAACTCAAAGGTTTGTTAATTAACCTGTTAAACGAATTCTTTGAAAAAGACTTAAAAGTACGTTTCCGTCCATCTTATTTCCCATTCACAGAGCCAAGTGCCGAAGTGGATATTATGGATGAACGTGGTCGCTGGTTGGAAGTTTTGGGCTGCGGTATGGTGCATCCAAATGTGTTACGCGCTTCAGGCATTGATCCAGAAAAATATAAAGGTTTTGCCTTCGGTTTAGGGGTAGAGCGTTTTGCGATGTTGCGTTATGGCATCAATGACTTGCGTATGTTCTACCAAAATGATGTGCGTTTCTTGCGCCAGTTTGCTTAAAACTTTTTAAACAACCTTTCCTAAAATTAGGAGAGGGAAAAGAGATTATTTTTAAATTTTAAAAATCCCCCTAAATCCCCCTTTGTAAAAGGGGGACTTACGCGAAATAAATAGAAGTGTGGGAATTCCCCTCTTTATTAAAGAGGGGGTAGGGGAGATTCAGGAAATGAATGTATGAAAATTAGCGAAAATTGGCTACGCACGTGGGTTAACCCAGCCATTGACAGCGATACTTTATCGAATCAACTCACGATGCTGGGTCTAGAAGTTGATGATATGTCACCAGCAGCAAAGCCATTTACAGGCGTTGTGGTGGGTGAAGTCTTAACGGTTGAACAGCATCCAGATGCAGATCGTTTACGTGTGACTACGGTAAATATTGGTTCAGGTGAGCCGTTGCAGATTGTGTGTGGTGCGCCAAACGTGCGTGTAGGTATGAAAGCACCTGTGGCAACCATTGGTGCGGTATTGCCAGGCGACTTTAAAATCAAAAAAGGCAAACTGCGTGGTGTGGAATCACAAGGGATGCTCTGTGGCGCATCAGAAATTGACCTTGAAGATAAACTTGATGGTTTATTGGAACTGCCTGCAGATGCACCTGTAGGTGTGAATGTACGTGAATATCTTGATCTAGATGACCATGTCATTGATATCAGTATTACTCCAAACCGTGGTGATTGTTTCAGTATTCGTGGTATTGCCCGTGAAATTGGGGTGATTAACCAATTGCCAGTGAATACACCTGACATTCAGGCAGTAGCGGCAACTATTCAGGATGAAAAAACTGTACAAAGTTTGACGGAAGGCTGCCCACGTTATTTAGGTCGTGTGATTAAAAATGTAAATACCAAAGCCGCTACACCTGAGTGGATGGAGCGCGCGTTGGCACGTTCAGGTATCCGTCAGCACAGTATTTTGGTTGATATTACCAACTATGTCTTGATTGAATTGGGTCAGCCAATGCACGCTTTTGATGGTGCTAAAATTCAAGGTGGCATTCAAGTTCGTCAAGCGACTGCAGCAGAAAAATTGGTGCTGTTAAACGAGCAAGAAGTTGAGCTGCAAGATGATGTGATGGTGATTGCCGATGACGCAAAAGTATTGGCGATGGCGGGCATCATGGGTGGTTTATCTTCTGCGGTAAGTGATGAAACCACAGAAATTTTCCTTGAATCCGCTTTCTTTGCACCATTGCATATCGCAGGTCGTGCACGTCGTTATGGTTTGCATACCGATGCCTCACAGCGTTATGAACGTGGTGTCGATTTTGAATTGCCATTATTGGCGATGAACCGTGCATCACAACTGATTGCAGAATTTGCTGGCGGCGAATTTGGTCCAATTACAGTGGCAGAACAAGCAGCACAATTGCCAACACGTGAAGCAATTGCGTTAAATCAAGCGCAAGTCGATCAGCTCTTGGGTTATCACGTTGATGCTACATTTATTGCCGATGCTTTAACTCGTTTAGGCTGCGAAGTTACTGTTCAAGCTGAAGGTCAGTGGAGCGTTGTACCACCATCACATCGTTTTGATATGGCAATTTACCAAGACTTAATTGAAGAAGTTGCTCGTATTCACGGTTATGACAACATTCAAATCAGTTTGCCTGTGATTGATGTGCAATTAGCAAAATACCAAGATCAGTTTGAAGTTGCGCAATTACGTCAAACCGCAGTGACTTTAGGTTATCAAGAAGCAATTAGTTTTAGCTTTGCCGATGCAAAATTGGAAAAACAGTTAAACCCTGCGGTGAACCCGTTGGCATTAGCAAATCCCATTTCAAGCGATTTGGCAGTAATGCGCTCAACGTTGTTATCCAGCTTAATTCCATGCGTTCAGTACAACGTGAATCGTCAACAAAACCGTGTGCGTTTCTTTGAGTTGGGTTTACGTTTTGATTATCAACATGCAGCAAGCATTCATGACTTGAAGCAAATTCCAACTTTGGCATTGATTGCGGTGGGTGCTAAACATGCAGAATCTTGGCATGCTAAAGCTCAGCCTATGGATTTCTTCGATTTTAAAGGCGATATTGAAGAAATTTTAGCTGCAGGTCGTGTGCAGGTAGAGTATGTTCGTTCAGAGCGTACTTGGTTGCATCCTGGACAATCTGCTGAAATTTTGGTAGATGGTCAGTCTATTGGTTACTTTGGTCGTTTACATCCATCTTTAGAAGATGAGCTGGATTTAGGCACGGCTTGGGTAGCAGAACTCGATCAAACAGCAGTTTTGCAAACTTATGTATCTAATTTTACAGAATTATCACGTTTTCCATCGGTTAGACGTGATATTGCGCTTTTAATTAGTGATAAGATAAATGTAAGCGAAATTCAGCAACTTATTGAAAAAACGGGTGGAGCGCTGTTAGACTCAACTTGGTTATTCGATGTGTATACTGGACAAGGTGTTGAACAAGGCAAGCGTTCTTTGGCTTTTGCTCTGTTATGGCAACATCCAACACGTACACTTGAAGATGCTGAAATTAAATCTGGTATGGATAACATTCTGCAAGTGTTGGAAAACACTTACCAAGCGACATTGAGGGCTTCATGACAGCATTAACAAAAGCAGAAATGGCTGATCATTTAAGTGAGCTCACGAGTTTAAACCGCCGTGAAGCGAAACAAATGGTCGAGTTATTTTTTGATGAGATCAGCCAAGCACTGATCTCTGGCGAGCAAGTTAAACTTTCAGGGTTTGGGAACTTCGAGTTACGTGATAAACGTCAACGACCTGGTCGCAACCCGAAAACAGGCGAAGAAATTCCAATTTCAGCCCGCCGTGTAGTCACATTCCGCGCAGGGCAGAAATTCCGCCAGCGTGTGGGAAATGAGCAGATCGATTGATCTGCTTTTTTTTATGCTTTTTATAAGAGATTTTAGAAAGACGCTGTGATTTAGCAAGACATAGTGATTGATCTTGCAATTGAGAGACTTGAATCAAACTATGGATATGAATGAAAACACTGTAGAGCTGAACAAGACGCTACCTAAGAATTGAGCGTGGAGATGAGAAACCAAAAGGTTATATCGAAATAAATGCCGAATGGGGTTAAGTGTTTTGGTTAAATGCTTTTATATGCTGAATCATCTACTTGAAAAAGATGGATTGAGCGATTTGGAGATATTGTGCTGAGTAAAATAAATTTTAGACAAAATATTCAGAAATAAAAAAGAGAGCCATCGGCTCTCTTTTTGTACTGCATAATCGTATCGATTATTGAGCAGCAGCTTCAGAAGCAGCAGCAGCAGCGTCTACAGCAGCATCAGCAGCGTCAGTTGCAGCAGCAGCAGCAGTGTCAGCAGCATCTACAGCAGCTTCAGCGCCAGAAGCAACTTCTACAGCAGCAGCGTCAGCAGCAGCTTCAGCTTCAGATGCAGCTACAACAGCTTCAGATGCAGCAGCGTTAGCGTCAGCAGCAGCTTCTTCAGTTTTTTTAGCACAACCAACGAAAGCTAAAGTAGTAGCAACTGCAGCAGCAATAGCGATTTTTTTGAATAACATGGCATCACTCTCTAAAATATGAGATTAAAAAAAACCGACGTTAGTCTGTTGTATGCTTTTATTATTCCTAAATTTTGTTAGGCACTAACAACGCAGGCGCAGTCTAACTGGTCTGCGAATATGCTATCACTGCGCTTTTTGAATTGCTACTAGGTTGATTGAAAAAAAGGCAAAAAAACGCGAAAAATACGTGCTTTTTTAACAGAAAATAACAATTAATTTGGCATTTTAGATTGGAGAGTTGCACGGTAACTGGCTAAAAACTAAAAGGTTTTTACTAAATATTTTTTTATAATCATTTACTTAAAAATAAGTTTACATATACCGCGTGCAATTGTGTCTTTATGTAAATTTTGTCAACCAAATAAAAAAGCCATCGTTTTAAGATGACTTTTTTAGGTGTTCTAATATTTATAGCCGTTTAATTGGCTGCTTTACGTTTCATTTGATCAAAGAAGTCGTCATTAGTTTTGGTTTCTTTCATGCGATCAAGCAAGAATTCCATTGCTGCCAATTCATCTTGAGTGTGTAACAATTTACGCAAAATCCAAACTTTACGCAAATTATCTTCACTCATTAAGCGCTCTTCACGACGTGTACCTGATTTTTTGATGTTCATGGCAGGGAAAACACGTTTTTCTGCAATACGACGGTCTAAGGTAATCTCTTGGTTGCCTGTACCTTTAAACTCTTCGTAAATCACTTCATCCATTTTACTGCCAGTTTCAATCAGTGCAGTTGAAATAATGGTTAGAGAACCACCTTCTTCAATATTACGTGCAGCACCAAAGAAGCGTTTTGGACGTTCTAAAGCGTGCGCATCAACACCACCTGTTAAAACCTTGCCTGAAGAAGGTACGACAGTGTTGTAGGCGCGTGCCAAACGGGTAATCGAATCCAGTAAAATCACCACGTCTTTTTTATGTTCAACTAAACGCTTGGCTTTTTCAATGACCATTTCTGCAACTTGAACGTGACGAGCAGGTGACTCATCAAATGTTGATGCAATCACTTCACCGCGCACGGTGCGTTCCATTTCAGTCACTTCTTCAGGGCGTTCATCAATGAGAAGTACAATCAAGAACACTTCTGGGTTGTTACGAACAATCGACTGAGCGATGTTTTGTAGCAACATGGTTTTACCCGCTTTAGGCGGAGCCACAATAATTGAACGCTGACCTTTACCAATTGGCGCAACCAAATCTACCACACGTGCAGTTAAGTCTTCAGTTGTTCCATTACCTAACTCCATCACCAACTGTTCTGTTGGGAAAAGCGGGGTTAAGTTTTCAAATAAGATTTTATTACGTGAATTTTCAGGGGTGTCATAGTTAATTTGATTGACTTTGAGCAAAGCAAAATAACGTTCGCCTTCTTTTGGTGGACGAATCGTACCTGTAATGGTGTCACCCGTGCGCAGGTTAAAGCGACGAATTTGCGAAGGGCTGACATAAATATCATCTGGGCCAGCAAGGTATGAACCTGCAGCTGAGCGTAAGAAACCAAAACCATCAGAGAGAATTTCTAGAACGCCATCACCAAAAATCTCTTCACCATTCATGGCATGGCGCTTTAAGATGGCAAAAATAATGTCTTGCTTGCGGTTACGCGCCATTCCTTCAAGGCCCATAAACTCGGCAATCTTGATGAGTTCGCCAATCGGTTTTTTCTTGAGTTCGGTTAAATTCATAGAGGTTCTGATAGAATTAAAATTCTGGGGTACAGGTTAGAGAGGGAGCAACATTTAGCCGCATTCATACAATAAAATGAAAGCAATTGTATTTGCACAATAACGATTCAGAGCACTGATTCATTGTTTGATTGAAAAATGTGAAAAACAATTTCTGTTGCCGAGCGGCATTTTTGTGTTGTGTCTTTTCAGAAAGAGGATGAAAGATCCTGCGTTTCCTGAGCATGCAATATAAGAGAGAAACGTCTACTTGTCAATTTGTAGGCAAAAAAAATACGCCAATGCGTGGCGTATTTTTTTTCATCATCTCTATAAATAGACGATGGATCAATCGACTTAGATATTTTCGTCAATAAACGCAGTCAATTTAGATTTAGGTGCTGCACCGACTTGCTGTGCAACCACTTCACCATTTTTGAACATCAATAATGCTGGAATATTACGGATGTTGTAGTTCACTGCAGTTTGTTCGCAAGAAGTTACATCAACTTTTACAATTTTAACTTTGCCTTGGTATTCGTCTGCAAGTACTTCAAGTACAGGTGCAATTGCTTTACATGGCGCACACCAGCCAGCCCAGAAGTCAACCAATACAGGAGTATCCGATTGAAGAACATCTGCTTCGAAGTTTGCATCAGTGGTGTTTACGATGTTGCCAGACATGGATTACGCTCCAAATAATTTTTAAGATAGCTTTAGTTAGTATTACATAGCCATCTTGAACAAAGTAGGGGAATCTGTGGATTTTCCACTCAAAATACAAATTTGTCTAATTGATCGTGACGATAACGCTAAACGAAAATGCTAATTCTGTAACACAATTGTCATATATGCAGAAAATTTAAATAGTCGTCAAATTGTGCTGATAAATGGCTTTTAAATTAGGTGTATGTGAATTACTCTAGGCACAATTCTGTCTAGGTTTGTTTGAAGAATGTCTGATTTTTTAATTGATGAAGAGTTACTCGCAGCCATCGATATGGGGTCGAATAGTTTCCACTTGGCAATTGCACGGGTGGATCATGGTGAAGTAAAAAAAGTGGCATCAATGTCAGAAAAAGTACAGTTGGCCGCAGGTTTAGATGAAAATAAGAATTTGACCGAAGCTGCTCAACAACGTGGTTTGGCATGTTTGGCGCGTTTTGTGGGACGTTTAACTGCGGTGCAGTCAAACCGTTTGCGTATTGTGGCAACCAACGCATTGCGTCAGGCCAAAAATGGACATGAGTTTATTCAAAAAGCCGCAGAAATTTTGCCTAAACCTATTGAAATTATTGCAGGGCGTGAAGAAGCCCGTTTAATTTATTTAGGCGTATCGCACACGATGGCAAATAGTGGTCGTCGTTTGGTAATTGACATTGGCGGTGGTTCGACAGAGTTGATTATTGGCGAAGAATTTGAGCCAATTCATACCGAATCTTTACAAATGGGCTGTGTGGCCTATACCAAAGCCTATTTTGCCGATGGTGAAATTAGCAAGAGCAGTTTTGAAAAAGCAGTGGTTGCAGCGCGTAAAGAACTGTATTCGATTGCCAATACTTATAAAGAAGCAGGTTGGGATACCGTTGCAGGTTCGAGCGGTACCATTAAAGCCTGTCGTCAAATTACGGTAAATATGGGCTGGAGCAATGAGCAGGAAAATCTGACTCGTGAAGGTTTAGAAAAACTCAAAGACCGTTTGCTCAAGTTTAAACACGTATCAGAAATGGAATTTGATGGTCTAAAAGAAGACCGTCGAGCAGTTTTGCCAGCAGGTTTGGCAATTTTATATGCGGTATTTGATGTATTAGATATCGATAAACTGGTGTATTCCGATGGGGCTTTGCGTGAAGGCGTAATGTATGACTTGTTGGGACGTTTCCAGCATGAAGACATTCGTGATCGCAGTGTACAGGCCTTGATGGGGCGTTATAACTCAGACCCGAAACAGGCTGGACGTGTGGTGAAAACTGCGCAACATTTATTTGACAGCGTGGCAGAATCATTAAAATTAAATAACGAAGATAGTGACTTATTGCGTCGTGCTGCGTACCTACATGAAATTGGTTTAGCCATCAGTCACAGCAGTTATCATCGTCACGGTGCATATTTATTGCAACATTCGGACATTCCCGGTTTCTCACAAATTGACCAAAACTATCTCTCGCATTTGGTCGGCAACCATCGTCGAAAGTTGCGCCAAGACGCGAAAACAGAAGCACTGAAAGCGGGTGGCAATAAAATTGTTTACTTAAGTTTGTTGCTTCGCCTTGCAGTTTTGGTCAACGCAAGTCGTAGCGATGCGATGCTTCCTGCCATTGAATTAAGCATCCGCAATGCGCAACAATGGCAGCTCAGCGTGTCGGGTGATGCCAAACAATGGCCATTGCTTGTCGCTGAATTGCACGATGAACAAGTGCAATTCAAGAATTGGGACATTGAATTGAATATTCAGTCGGAACAATTTGTCGATTAAGATTTGGTTAATTTAGGGATAACAGTCGACTTATGAAAAAAGCTGCTCAATCTAAAGCATGGAAAACCGTGCAAATTGCACGTCATCCTGAACGTCCGCAATTTCTAGACTATGTGGGTGAAATTTTCACTGAATTTGATGCCTTACATGGCGATCGTTTATTTGGTGATGATGGTGCAATGATCGGTGGATTGGCACGCTTTGATGGTCAGCCTGTCATGGTGATAGGTCAACATCGTGGTCGCAGTACCCGCGAAAAATTACAACACAACTTCGGGATGTGTAATCCAGAAGGCTACCGTAAGGCACAGCGTCTTATGGATATGGCAGAGCGTTTTAATCTGCCAGTTTTCACTTTTGTTGATACGATGGGTGCATACCCAGGTGTAGGTGCAGAGGAACGTGGTCAGGCAGAAGCGATTGCGACCAGCTTAGCGCAATTGTCGAACTTAAAAGTACCTGTAATTGCTACAGTATTGGGCGAAGGTGGTTCAGGCGGTGCGTTGGGTATTGGCGTGGCTGACCGTGTGGTAATGTTGTCACACAGTATTTACTCTGTTATTTCACCAGAAGGTTGTGCGTCTATTCTGTGGAAAACTGCAGAAAAAGCCGAACAAGCCAGTGAAGCATTGGCATTGACTGCAGAAAAACTGCAAAAGATTGGTATTGTAGAATACGTGGTTGATGAAGGTGAGGGTGCGCATTTAAACCCTGAACAAGTCATGCACAGTCTGAAAAATGTGTTAAAAGAAGCTTTGGATGAATTGCAAGCGATGGATGCAACACAACGATGCGAAGAACGTTACCAGCGTTTAATGAAGTTTGGCAGCGACAATTTAGGTCTAGCGTCTTAAGCCAATTACAGGCTTTTTCTGCACAGACAAAATTTTTAATCGGATGTAGTGGCGGCATGGATTCCATGCTGCTACTGCATCTTTTGTCGTTTTTGTGCCCTGAAAAAGTACGCGCGATTTATATTGATCACCAATTGCAAAGTCCAAGCGCAGCGTGGGGCACATTGGTGCAAGCCACCTGCCAAAATTTAAATGTGCCGTGTGTGCTGCAAAAAGTCAGTGTGTCTGAGGGTAATTTAGAAAATCAGGCACGTCAGGCGCGTTATCAGGCCTATATGCAGCACTTAGATAGCAACGAAGTTCTAGTATTGGCGCATCATCAGCAAGATCAGGCAGAAACCGTATTGCTGCGTTTGTTTTCAGGCGCAGGTGTGCAAGGACTTGCTGCCATGCAAGCTGTCGATGTGCGTGATGACATCAGTATTTGGCGTCCGTTATTGGATATTTCGCGTGAGCAGATTTGCCAATGGAGTGCTGAATTAAAGCTCGATTATGTGCAAGACCCAAGCAATCAGGATGTGCATTATGACCGAGCTTGGGCAAGAGAAATATTGTGGCCTGTCGTGCAACAGCGTTTTCCTAAAATGCAGCAAGCTGTGACGCGTACTGCAAACTTGATGCAAGATACTGAAAACATTTTGGCAGAAGTTTTGGCGCAGGATTTAGCTGCATGTGGCACAGACTCGCAGTTGAATTTAATTCAGTTACAACAATTGTCTTTGTCACGGCAACGTCAGCTATTATCGGCATGGATGAAAGGACAAGCGCAATATCGTCCAAGTTTTGATATGGTCGAGCGTTTGCAGCGAGAAGTGATTCAGGCCAAAGCTGATGCGCAAGCGGCGTTACATTGTCAGGATTATTATTATCTGCGTTATCAGCAACAATTATTTCGTTTGCCGAAAGCGGAGTATTTAGCTGCAGAACATTTTGAGGCAGAAGAACAAGTGTTATGTTTGCAGGCAGATCAGACTTTTCAAGTGTGGTCTGGCTGTTATCAACTGCAACAAGCCAAAGTCGGTTTATCTGCAACTTTGCTGAATCGTCCGTTAACTTTACGGCCACGTTTGGGTGGTGAAAAAATTCATTTGTATGGTCGGGTGGGCACATGGCCACTGAAAAAAGCCATTCAGGAAGCACAAATTTTTCCGTGGACGCGTCATACAATTCAAATATTAAGCCTAGATAATGTTATGCTAGGCGTTTTTAGCCCCAAAGGCTTTTGGCTTGCACAGTCGGACTATTGTGTCGCAGATGGATGGCAACCGAATTTAGTCTCTTAACGACAAAGAACTCAACGAAGAGCGTGAATCATGAGTGCAGTATTGAATTGTAATATTAGTTTCATTGGCGGTGGCAACATGGCGCAAGCCTTGATTGGTGGTTTGATTGCCAGAGGTTTGCCGCCAACCCGTATTACAGTTTCAGACCCTGTAGAACAAGTGCGTGAATTATTAAAAGAAAAAGATGTGCATGTCACTGAGGATAATTTGGCCGCGATTGCAGATGCAGATATTGTGGTATTTGCAGTCAAACCACAGGTTTTGGCACAAGTATTGCGTCCATTGCACGGTCAGTTTGAAGATAAGCTGGTGATTTCGATTGTTGCGGGCGCAGAAATTGCCACGATTTCTGAGTTATTACGTACAGAACGTGTAGTGCGGGTAATGCCAAATACGCCTGCTTTGGTGCAAACAGGTGCACATGGTTTGTATGCAACCGAACAGGTCAATAGCACTGACCGTGAATTGGCAAGTCAGGTTTTGGCAGCGACAGGTTTAACTATTTGGGTAAACTCTGAGGCGCAAATTGATGCTGTGACTGCAGTATCTGGTTCAGGGCCAGCATATTTCTTCTATTTGATGGAAAGTATGATTCGTGCAGGCAAGAACTTAGGTTTAGATGAAAAAGTGGCGACAGCACTGACGTTACAAACTGCTTTGGGTGCAGCACAAATGGCAATTACCAGCTCGAATACACCTGCAGAATTACGCAAAAATGTAACTTCACCAAATGGCACGACCCAAGCGGCAATTGAAGTGTTTGATCATGCGCAAATTTCACAAAATATTCAGGCGGCATTGGCTGCTGCTAAAACGCGTAGTCAAGAATTAGCGCAAGAGTTGAGTGATAGTATTTAATTATTGAAAAACAATGAATTTAAATTTTAGGAAAGTTTAAGTATGGGTGCAAATTCTGCGCTAATTTTTGGCATTATCATTAACGTAGCGATTTTGCTCGTATTCTTCCGTTTCTTAATGCAATTGGCAGCGGTGAGTCCTTATAACCCTGTGGTGCTTTCAACCATTAAAGCCACCAAAATTGTAGATGTATTTGGACGTATTTTTCCAACGGTTGGCAAAGGTCGAGTTAACTCTGCAGCCTTGGCTTTGTTGGTGGTGTTGTATCTACTCAAAATTTTTGGTGTTATGTATCTCAATGGTGCGATGCCGAATAGTCCAATTCACTTACTGATTCTGACTTTTGTGACCATGATTCAGGATTTAATCCGTTTCTGTCGTTATTTGATTTTTGCCACCATTATTTTGAGTTGGGTGGTGATGTTTACTCAATCTCGTGGCCCGTATATTGAGGTGATTCAAGAGTTGGCTGAGCCGTTATTAGCACCATTTCGTCGTTTATTGCCGAACATGGGCATGATTGATTTGTCGCCAATTATTGCATTTTTGGCTTTATATATCGCTGAAATTATTATGAATCAGGTAGCGATTGTATTGCTGACTGGCTTATAAGTCGCATTATCCTAAAACATTAAAAAGGACTCAAATCGAGTCCTTTTTTTGTAGTTTAAGTTTGGGCTGACGACCTTAATGAGTCTTCAGAAATACAAATAACCTGCATCCTGACCTCCTTCTAGGCGAAGGAAGGTGCTGAAAAAAGAGAGCGCAACGACTTTAGTGCGCTTCATCCCAGTTATTGCCTTTTCCGACTTCCACCACCAATGGTACAGAAATTTCCACCACAGATTGCATGACTTCTGCCAACTTCGGCGCGAGCTCATCTGCCGCATCTGCATCGACTTCAAATACCAATTCATCGTGTACTTGCAGCAACATTTTGGCTTGCGCTTGCGGTAACATTTTGTCGACTTCAATCATCGCCATTTTAATAATATCAGCTGCAGAGCCTTGTAATGGCGCGTTAATTGCCGCACGTTCTGCCGCTTTACGTACCATCATATTACGTGCAGCAATATCTGGCGTATAGAGGCGACGACCTAAAATAGTTTCTACAAAACCTTGTTCTAGCGCGACTTGGCGGGTACGTTGCATATATTCATAAATGCCCGGATAACGCTGGAAGTATTGCTTGATGTAGTTTTGTGATTCTTCACGGGTAAACCCAAGCTGACGAATTAAGCCAAATTCCGACATGCCGTAGAGCAGACCGAAGTTTACAGCTTTGGCCTGACGACGCTGATCTGAGGTTACGTCTTCTAAGGCAATACCCAAGACTTCTGCCGCAGTACGGCGGTGCACGTCTTGTCCATGGTTAAAGGCATCGAGTAGGGCATCATCTTGTGAAAAATGTGCCATTAAACGCAATTCGATTTGCGAGTAGTCGGCTGCCAACAACACGCGACCTTCAGGTGCGACAAAGGCTTTACGAATTTGACGACCAATTTCAGTACGAATTGGAATGTTTTGTAAGTTTGGATCAGTAGAAGATAAACGCCCTGTTGCAGTCAAAGCTTGGTGATAACTGGTATGCACTCGATGCGTATCGTTGTTGGCTTGCTTCAGTAAGCCATCGGTATAGGTGCTTTTGAGTTTAGATAAACCACGGTAGTCTAAAATTAAACTACTGATCGGATGCTCAATTTTTTCCAAAACACTTTCACTGGTACTGTATTGACCTGTTGCGGTTTTCTTGCCGCCTTTGAGTCCGAGTTTATCAAACAGGATTTCGCCCACTTGTTTCGGTGAGCTGACATTAAAGTTTTCACCTGCCAATTCTACAATTTGGTTTTCCAAATCTTGCATGGTTTGGGAAAAATCGACACCCAATTGATCTAAAAATTTCAGATCAAGCTGAATGCCATTTTCTTCCATACTGGTCAGCACACGCGCCACAGGCATTTCGATGTTGTGCAAAATATTGACCAATTCAGGATGCTTTTGTAGCTTCGCAGACAGCACTTCATATAAACGATACGTAATATGCGCATCTTCTGCAGCGTAGTGCGCAGCCGTTTCAATTTCAATTTGATTGAAAGTTTTTTGCTTGACGCCTTTGCCTGCAATTTGCTCATAAGATGTGGTCAGGTGGCTTAAATATAAGCGTGCCACATCATCCATGCCGTGACGGGTTGCGACAGAGTTAAGCACATAAGATGCCAACATGGTATCGAAATACCAACCTTGTAAATGAATACCGTGATTTTCAAGCACATGCGCATCATATTTTAAATGATGCCCAATTTTATCCACCGCATTATTTTCTAAAATAGGTTTGATTTGTGCCAAAACCTGATCACGGTTGAGCTGCTGTGGTGCGCCCTCATAATCATGCGCCAAAGGTACGTAATAGGCATCTTTGGCATCGAACGCGATAGAAAAACCAACAATTTCTGCAACGCGATAATCCAGACTGGTGGTTTCTGTATCAAAGGCAAAACGCTGTGCAGTTTGCAAGCGTTGCAGCAAAGCATCCCAATGCGCCTGATCTAAAATGGTGTGGTATGTTGCTGCACCGAGTTGATCATCAACACTGCTTTGCGTGGCTTGATCTTCAGTTTCAATTTCATTGGCTGTCGGTGCGGCGACTGTTTTTGCAGCTTGTTTATAATTGCTGTTATTTGGATTATTTGGATGATCGAGCGATTGTAATTGATTACGGAATTCTAGCTCGGTATATAAATTGCGTAAGGCTTCAACATTAGGGTCTTGTAGTTTTAGATCGGCATAACCAAAGTTCAGATCAAGGTCACAAACAATGCTGGCGAGTTGATGATCTAGCGCGATGCCATCGGCATTGTCTTTAATATTTTGTCCGACTTTGCCTTTAATATGATCGACATTTTCTAAAATCGCACCAATCGAGCCATATTCGGTCAGTAGTTTTGCAGCAGTTTTGGCGCCAATGCCGGGCACGCCCATAATACCATCGGAAGCATCACCCATGAGGGTCAGATAATCAATAATTTGATGCGGCCATACGCCAAACTTGTCAAATACAGCCTGAATATCCATTGGCTTTTCTTTGAAGCTGTCTTCAAGGGTAACTTTTTCAGTCACCAACTGCGCCATGTCTTTATCGCCCGTAGAAATCAGTACTTGCTGTCCTTCGGCTTCGGCACGTTTGGCTAAAGTTCCAATAATATCATCGGCTTCTGCGCCTGGTAGCATGTAAAGTGGAATACCCAAAGCACGAATTAAAGCATGTAAGTATGGAATTTGCTGAGAAAGTTCCTCAGGCATACTTGGGCGGTCACCTTTATAAATTGGCGATAGTTCGTGACGGAAAGTCGGCTCAGGCGTATCAAAAATTACCGCCATGTGAGTAGGCTGAGTACGACGCATCAACTTTTGAATCGCAGAGATCGCGCCACGAATAGCATTGGTATGTAAACCAGTTGACGTGGTTAATGGTGGTAGTGCGTGAAAGGCACGAAATAGAAAATATGAGCCATCGACCAAGACAAATGGTGGCATGGATTGATTCCTTCTGCAAATAAGCAGTTTATTGTACGTGATTTTTGCAGTTGTCGCAGAAACTGATTTTTAAGGCAAGTGTTGCAGACGCACAGTTACCGAATTGCTGATGAATCCTGATTCAGAATCGTGCTGTCTGTTGTATGATCGGAGCCATGACAATATCAATAAAATGAAGAGCAATGCAGACAGGGCAGAATGAAATTCGAATCATTTGGTTCATGCTATTAATCATAATTTCAATTGGCGCATGGTGGCTCGGTGTGCCGATGCTGAGTTATATCTGTGCAGTTGCTGCGGTGGTCAGCGTGATGTTTTTTGTGGGACGAGTGCAGAACTCACTGGAACAGGTTGTGGATGCACAGTCACAAGTACAACGCCAAAGCTCTAAAACTCCTTTATATATCGCCGCTTTTATTGCTTTTTTAGGAATATTGCTGGATTGGTATTTACTGACATCTATTGCTTTAAGTGCATGGATTTTTATGTTGTTGCGATGGTTGCAGCGTTTGGAGCAAGGACTGTATCAATTACAGCAATTACAAAGTGCCGCTAAGCTTCAGGCGCATGCTCAAAAGAGCTATCCTCAAAAGACCAATGCTCAAGAGAAAAAGGTTCAAACGCAATTCGCAGAGCATATTTTAGCCAATACATCTGAAGTTGATGCAAGTCTTTCATCAGTTAAGGCAAATGTGGATGATGGTGTTATATCAACCGCTTCTCAACCTGAAACCATCGCTATTCAATCTGATTCCACATTATCGAGCGAGCCGAATTCTGTTCGGGAACAAGCAGCTCAAGTTTCTTATCCATATCAAGACCAAGAGTATCTACATCAAGAATATTCAGCTCCAGATTTAGCCAAATCCTCAAGGTCTGTTGCACCTTTTGCAACTCAGTCGCGCTCATCAAGTAACAGTTTATTGCAACAAGCTCAATCATGGCTGATACATGGTAATCCTGTATTAAAAGCAGCAATTGTAGTGTTACTCATAGGCGTGGTGTTACTGCTACGTTTTGCTACTGAACATTGGCAATTTAGTTTGGCAGTGAAACTTTTGTTCGTTGCTGGCGTGAGTGCAGCAGTGACAGTATTCGGTTATCTGTTACGCAACAAAAATCGCAGCTTTGCTTTGGGTGTGCAAGGTTTGGGGTTGGCTGGGCTGTGTCTGACCTTATTTTTTGCCTATTACAATTTGGTCATTCCAAATTTAGCTATCGCCAGTCTGTGTTTTATTGTGGTGATGTTGCTCACGCTCTGGCTGAGTTTAAAACAACAATCAGTCGAACTTGCCCTCATGGCAATGCTGATTGCGTATTTCGCACCGTTTACTTTACCTGTTCGTAATGCAACAGCCATTGAATTTATTGCCTATTATTTGCTGATTAATATTTCGGTTGCCATTTTAAGTAGTTTACGTCCGTGGAAATATTTAAATCAAATTGCGTTTTTAATGACGGTTGTGGTGGGTGGCAGCTATGCCTTTTATCATGGTTATATCTTTGAACGGCAGGTGCTAACGCTTTTAGTTTTGGCGCATGCGGCTATTTTTATTTGGTTGGGTTTTCGCTTTAGTCAGCTTTTGGCACAGGAAGATGTCGCCACGTTTCAGCTGAAACCTATTTTAGACCTTGCCTTGATTTTTGGCGCACCCATTGTCGGTTATGCCTGTTTATATCTGATGTATTTTGAAGAAACAGCAGAGCAGGCAGCCTTTAGTTTGTTATTTGCGGTGGTTTTTGCAGGTTTGTATTGGCTGACCAAACAGCATCGGCAGACACAATTTATTGCACAAAGTTATTTCAGTTTGATGCTGATTTTTAGTGTGTTGATTCCACCTATTTTACTGCCTGAACAATGGAGTGTCATTGGTTGGGCATTACAAGGCGTGGCTGTGTTTATTTTTGCCTTTATTCAATATTCTAAAATTAGCCGTTATTTGGCACTAGGTTTGTTTGCCGTAGCGGGCTTATCTGGGCTGTATTATTTAGTAGAGTTGCCTTATTTCGAGCGCAGTATTTATTGGGTACTGAGCCTAAGTTATGCCACGGTTGTGGTGTTTTCCAACAGCCGTGCAGCTTTCAGACAACAACTGAGCACAGCAACCACGAGCGTACTGTGTTTAATGATGTTGTCTGCAACCAGTTTATGGCTATGGTTAGGTTTAGATTACTTTGATGGAGAACTTGCAACCGTACAGACGCTTTTGGCGGTGGTGGTCATTTATTTACTTATCAACGAAGTACTACTTTCTCGTCAAGCGACATGGTCATGGCTATTGCCCAAATGGTTAGGTCTAACGCCAGTTTCGCTCACTGCAGCAGGTTTATTATTCAGCCGTAGCTATGATGGAGCGGTGCATTGGGTTTCGGGTACTGAACGTCTGCTATTTGCCTTGTTTGCAGGCGTGCTCAGTGTGTTGTGGTTGCGTCCTTTATGGACTGTCCGCAGCGACAAAGAATGGCTGAGTTTAGGACTGTTACCCATTTTGGCGATGGCGAGTTTAACGCTGTTACCACAGCATCCGTATAGCAGCGTGGTGATTTTACCATTGCTCTTTGCGGCGTGGTGTTGGTGGCAACAACCGGATTCAGATTGGCGCAAATTTTGGTATGCGCGTAGCAATTTAATCTTCATGTTGATGTGGATGCTATGTTCACAACTGTTGACTGAACACGCATTTTACGGCTATGTACTGCCTATTTTGAATCCATTTGATTTGGTCAGTATAGCCATGTTGGTGGCTATTTTGTGGATGTTGAATCTGCAACGCAAAACCCATTTAGACCAAGGCCTGGCAGCGGTAATTATGGTCTTGAGTTTACTGTGGCTAAGTAGTTATGTGCTATTACGTGCCTTACATCTGTATTTGGGAACGCCAATCAACCAAATTGCTGTTTGGCAAGATGCCACTGTGCAGCTCAGTTTGACCTTGCTTTGGGTGAGTTTGGCTTGTATCGCCATGTGGATTGCCAGTCTGAAACAATTACGTGCCTTGTGGATTTTAGGCAGCAGTATTTTGGTGATTGTGACCTTAAAATTGGTGCTTTTAGATTTATCTAATATTGGAACTTTAATGCGCGTGCTGTCATTCTTTGCTGCAGGTTTAGGTATGCTACTGATTGCATATATCGCCCCAATTCCTGAGCCAGATCTCGCAAAAAACAACACTTCGCCGTCTTCCAAAGCTTGAGCAGATCCTCAAGTTTAGTTAGAGGCAAAGTGTCGAAGACTGAAACGATTACTTTAAGTCAGGTTCTCGTTTCAGTGCTTGGGCATTGGCATATTGATCAAGTTCTTCATTATTTAAAGGGCGCGATAAAGGATGATCAACAAAACCCATTTTGGGTACAGGAATTTCGATTTGGTTGTCTAGGAAACCATTACGGATACGTTCCTGCATTTCATCACGTACCTTTAAAAAGTTTTCTTGCTGACACCACACCGCAAACAACAATTCAATTGAAGATTCACGGAAAGCTGTAACTGTCACCGCGGGTTTAGGGTCAGACAGCACGAGCGGATATTGATTGGCGACACTGAGCAACACTTCACGCACTTTAATAATATCTTCGTGAAAATTAATCGCGAGGGTAATGGGCACACGTCGGATTGGAAACTTGGACAAGTTATGCACGGGTGCACGAATCAATTGTTCATTGGGTAAACGCACATAAATATTGTCTTGGGTCAGCAATTTAACTGAAAGTAAGTCAATTGAGATCACTTCACCTTCAATGGTGTGTCCGCGAATCAGGGTGATTTGAATGGTATCGCCCACTTCAAAAGAACCTTCGCCAATCAGGAACATACCACTAATTAAATTGGATGCCGAGGTTTGTGAGGCAAAACCCAAAGCCACGGTTAAAATACCCGCTGCACCTAAAAACACGCTGAGTTTAAAGCCTGCTTCTTTCAGGCTCGCCATCACAAACAGCAGGAAAATAAAGTAAAAAATCCCGCGTCGCCAAACTAAGCGTTGATGCGCATTAAAACGTGCGCCAATAGTGCGTACAAAAGTATTGGAAACAAAACGTGCAATTAAGAAACCAATCAAAGACAATACAATTGCGACCAAAATTTCGGTCAGACGATCTGTATTGATACTGGTAAAAATTCCTTTGAGGCTGTTGGTGATTTCTTTGGAAATATTGGAATCTGCCATAACATCCTCTTAGAAAAATGAATCAAACATATTAAATAAAGCACCTGCCGTTTCACGCGGTGGTTGCAAATAGGTCACTTCACCTGCATGTGGCGGGGTGCGATTTTCAATCCGAATTCGTGGCGGGCGGTCTAAACCTTCATGCATCACTTTAATTTGTGAAGTCCATAAACGACCTGTACTTTCGCTGAAAAATAAAGGCAGCGCAGGCACAGGCACATTCATTCGGTCAAAACGCAATTGTTGATTGCTGGTGTTGTGAAATTCAATCGGCGTGACGGCACGAAATGCACGTGGTTTTAATTGATGTAATTCGGTACGGCCATCGACTGCTGTGGCATAGCAAATTTCACCTGTACGATGATTGGGGCCAAACCAAGTATCTTTCGGGCGAATAATCGGCAAATCAAAAATGGGTTCACGTTGACCATCGACAAAGGCAGACATCCACAACGGTGTGCTGATATACAAGGTGCCGCGTTGCCCCGCAGGAATATAAATTGGATCGACAGGTTTAATCACCACTGAACGGTCTGCCAAACGAGGCATGAGCTGTAATTTACTTTGTGTAGATTTGAACATATAGCGTTCAATTTTCACAGGTTGTGGAAAGGCAAATTCAGGATCATCAATGTTATGCCATTGCTGTTCATAATCGTATTGAACCTGCGGGCGATAATATTCCAAACGCCATTCTTGCATACCACGGGTCAAACGTACTAAGAGTGAGCCAAATTGCCACGTTTTAGGACGATTGAGCTCAAACTCATAGTCACCCCACCATTTTAATTTAGCCGAATCAGTTTCTGAAATCTCATGATTTTGTGACAATGGCCTATCCCTTTCTTGATAAATCAGCGAAAACAGACTTCACGCTGTCATACGCTTAGAGTACACTCAAATTAAATTTTTTCATCATTATTATAATCGCTGATGCAAGTACTGAAACAATTACAAATACCGTATAGCTTTGCCAAACGCCATGGGGTGTTAATTCGTTATGAGGGCGATCATGCCTTTATTGTACGTCGTGAAAATACGCCGATGCTTGCCATTCAGGAGGCGCGTCGTTTTTTGGGGCATCCTGCACAGCATCAACTTTGTAGCGATCAGGAATTTCACCAATTATTAAGCAGCAGTTTTGCAGGTGATACAGGCGAGTCGCAGCAAGTCGCTGCGGGATTGGAAGATCACCCTGACTTGCTTAGTTTGGCAGATTCAGTTCCTGAAGCAGAAGACCTGATGGATCAGGAAGATGATGCACCGATTGTACGTTTAATCAATGCTTTACTGTCTGAAGCGATTCGGGTTGGCGCATCGGATATTCATATCGAATCTTTTGAGAAAAAACTGTCAGTCCGTTTGCGGGTCGATGGTCAGTTGCGTGAAATCGTGCAACCGCGCCGTGAACTTGCGCCTTTATTGGTGTCACGTATTAAAGTCATGGCAAAACTGGATATTGCCGAAAAACGTATCCCTCAAGATGGTCGTATTTCGCTCAGACTAGCAGGTCGTGAGGTCGATGTACGTGTGTCAACGCTGCCATCTTCGCATGGTGAGCGGGTGGTAATGCGTTTGCTGGATAAGCAAGCAGGTCGTTTAAACATGACGCACTTGGGGCTGATGCAAAATGATTATGAGCGCTTAAAGCAACTGGTACATCGACCACACGGGATTATTTTGGTTACAGGGCCGACAGGTTCGGGTAAAACTACGACCTTATATGCAGCTTTGTCAGACCTGAATGACGGTTCTAAAAATATTTTGACTGCAGAAGACCCGATTGAATATCAACTTGAAGGGATTGGGCAAACACAGGTCAATACCAAAGTGGATATGACCTTCGCTCGTGCTTTAAAAGCCATGCTGCGCCAAGACCCAGATGTGGTGATGGTGGGGGAGATTCGTGACTTAGAAACCGCCGAAATTGCAGTGCAGGCTTCCTTAACTGGTCACTTGGTACTGTCTACCCTACATACCAATACGGCCATTGGTGCAGTCACCCGTTTAAAAGATATGGGCATCGAGCCGTTCTTGCTGTCAAGTTCATTAATTGGGGTGATCGCACAGCGTTTAGTGCGCACCTTATGTTCGCACTGCGCCACATGGCATGCTGCAGATGACTTTGAACAAGAACTCTTTAAAAGTGTGACCGATGCAAGCGATTTAAAACTTCCGCAACCGAAAGGCTGTGAACATTGCTCACATACAGGTTTTACTGGGCGGACTGCAATTTATGAAATTGTCCCTGTGGATGAAGCAATGCGCCGTTTGATTCATGGCAATGCCGCGGAATATGAACTGGAAGATTATGCACGACAGCAATCAGGTTCGATTCGTGAAGATGGATTGCGTAAGGTATTGGCAGGTAAAACCACTTTGGAAGAAGTGCTGCGCGTGACCAATGAAGCGGCTGAATAGCTAAAAAGTAAGGTTAAGATAAGAAATACAAAGAGTTGATCACTATATTGTTGATCAACCCTTTTTATTGAAATTCAATTTTAAAATTGCAATAAACGACGATGCTGCATTAACGGCATCGACTCTCGAATTTTGCTTTGTTCATCTAAATCAAAGGGCACTGTAATCAGTTGCGTACCTTCGTCTTGCACCATTGACAATAACTGTCCGCGTGAATTGGCAGCGCCTGAATGTCCCCAAGTCTGACGTTTTTCACCATGCCAACCTTGTTGGGCTGCACATAAAACCTGACATTGACTGTCCATGCCACGCGCCTGCAAGAGCAATTGCCAATGCATTTGACCTGTGGTGTAAGTAAAAGCCGATGGCGCAGTTAAAATATTGGCGCCTTGCGCACGTAAAGTTAAGGCCAATTCAGGAAAGCGCAAGTCATAACACACCATTAAGCCAATGTTGCCAAACGGTGTTTTCGCCACAACGACTTCAGAGCCGGGTTCAAAAAACTTAGATTCCTGATAACCACCAACAGAGTCACCAACTTGCACATCAAACAAATGAATTTTGTCATAACGTGCTTCAGTTTTTTCTGGGCTAATACATAAACTGACCGTACGCACACGACCATCTGCAATTGTTGAACCATCAGGGCGATATGGGCAGGGCAATGTACCCGCCACAATCCAGATTTGATATTGATGTGCAAGCTGTTCCAAACGCTGTTGAATACTTTCAAACTGTGCCGCGGTTTCGCATTGTTTGCCTGCTGCAAAGCAAACAAAGTTTTCTGGAAAAACGATCAGTTCTGCACCATCGGCTTTACTTTGTTGAATCAATGTTTCAATGATTTTGAAGTTTTCCTCAATATCATTTTGTGAGTTCATTTGAGCAACAGAAAGTAAAGTCATCAAAGCATTCCTGAGTGAAGATCAAGCGTTCTGCTGATTTTGCTCAGCACATTGATCGAGATTATCTTGTTCTTTTTGTAGCTGTTTCACCAAAGGTTCGAACATATTTTGGTTGTTTTCATTCAGCTTCATGAGGGTTTTATGGGCATCTAATACCGTAGTGAGCATATTGCTATGCGTGACGTGTTCTTCTACCAGCTCACGCGTGCAGACAGTTGGGTCACCACAGTAATTTAAAATCACAAACACCTGTCCTAAGCCCATGCTATTGGCGAGCGTAGTAATGTCTGGATTAGTAGATAGCATAACTGCTTGAATGTTATGGATTTGTTTCAGTTTTAAGCCTAGCTTGGCCAATACACCTAAAACTGTACTGTCAATAAATGTAGTTTGGGTTAAATCTACAATTGCACCCACCACATTAGATTGCTGTTCAATTTTACTGAGTAGTTTGTCTAGACTAATACAAGATTGGGCACGCACTTCGCCAAAAAGCTTAAAGATATGCGTTCCATTCAAACTTGCATATTCAACATGACCTGTTGACATATAAATGCCATTTGCAGAGAAGGATTAGATAATTATCCCATAGCGACTATATAGACTCAAGTGGCTTACAGTCGTATATCTTGGGTTGAGAAGTTAACTGGCTGATTTATTGGTTATTTTGTTCGACACAAACTCAAGATCGCAATATCATCTGCTACATGATCGGGTGCTTGGAATGATTGATTTTGCAAGTGAAAGACCAATTGTTCAAACTGTTCATTCAAACCACCGCTATAAGGTTCTAACGCACCATCAGAGCAGATAATAAACCGTGCCTGTTTATTTAATACGCACTCAAATTCCTCAACTTTTAAATCTTCAGTCAGTCCCAAAGGAAAACTACTGGTATTTAAAATCCTAGGTGCTTGATTGGGTTCAATAATAATGGCAGGTGGATAATGCCCCGCACTCGACCAGCGCAGCTCATGAGTTTCAATATTTAAAATCCCACTAATCATGGTGATATGCTTTTCAATATTTTCTTGAACCAGCATACCGTTCAGCTTTTTAATCAGTTCGCGCGGTGTTTTGGAGCGACCATGAAATGCAGCCATCCAAGACGTCAGCAAACTACTGGTTACGCCATGCCCAGACACATCGGCCAAATAGAACATGATTTCTTTGTCACTGATTTTCCAGTAATCAAACCAATCGCCCGACAAATAAGCCGAAGGTTTAAATAACGTATCTACACGGTAGTTGCACAGTTCGATAGGATTCGGTAGTAATTTTTTTTGTAGTTCCGCCGCAGAAGGTAAGTCGCGGCTGTCTTGATTACGTTTATACTGTGCGTCAATTTTGCGTAAAGCTTGCGGTGGATTTTCTGGTAAACGACTCCACAACCAACCTGCTAAAGCGCCTTGTTCCCATGCTTGAACCAATGCCGTGCCTTCATCTTCAAAGGCCAATACAATCGTGGGTAAATTCCATTGATGAGTTAAAAAATCTTGCACATCAGCAATTGCAATAATGGTTGGGTCATACAAGCTGATGTCATCTATGTGAATCATTTGCACACTAGGAAGTGTGTCGAGCACCTGTTCTAGATATGGAATATCACGTGTGGGTTGAATGAAATACATAGAGTTTTGTGTTGACCCTGAACCTAAACAAAGCGTTACTATAGCAATGCCTGAATACTCAAGGAAAGTAAAAACTCACCTTGAGTAAAATGTTTTACAAATTATTCTGTGCTTTCTTCAGGCAGGTTTATTTCTTCTTGATCATCAAAAAGTTCTTCGGTTTCATCATCTACAAACGAAATATTGTCGGCATCGAGTCCTTTCTTTTCCGCAATTTCAAAGTTTTTACGTTGCAAGTAAATATCCCGAATCGCGGCATATTTGTCACCCTGTAACACTTGCTCTACATCTAAGAGTTGCGAGCGAGTATCTACGCCGCGCATAACTTGCTCCGACCAATATAAACGGTCATTGTCATCTAAAATGTATTTTTGCGGACGCGCCTGACCATCTACAAGTGTGCCAAAACCATCACGGAAAGTACTTGGACCGTAAATTGGTAACATAACATAAGGCCCTGAAGGGACACCGAAGTAGCCTAAGGTTGTACCAAAATTTTCTTCTTCTGTGTCTAAACCTAAACGACGTGCAGGATCAGCCATTCCTAAAGTTGTAATGGTATTTAAGCTAAAACGACCTAAAGTTTTTGCGGCACGTAAAGGGCGACCTTGAATCAATTGGTTAACCGCATTCCAAGGTTCACCCAAGTTTTTTCGGAACTGACGATATGAGCCGCGCACTTCACCAGGAACTTTCTTTGTATATTGCAATGCAAGTGGACGGGCGACATTACGATCTAGAATGTCGTTGAATGCATAAATTTGACGGTTCAAAGGTTGTAGTGGATCTTTGACTTCATCGGGTTGTGCAGCATTTGCATTCACTTTTAAATCTTTGGCTTTGACACTTTTTAATTCTTTAAGCGCATCCAAACGACTACTTTTAGTTTTAGAAGATGAATCTGCCGCAATAACTTCAGTAGTTTCTTCTTGAGCAACTTCTTCAGTAGAAGGCGTTGTCGCATGTGTTGAGGTGATGAATCCTAAAGAAACAAGGCACACCCAAAGATATTTTTGTTGATACATAAAGAATCCTAGCGCTTAAATCTGAGTAAGCAAAAGCTGTTATATCGCCGATGGGTGTATAGTAACAGTTAATTGAAACGATGTATTAAAGCAAATGTGCTCAAAATGTGTGTAGAAAAAGCAAAAATGAACAAAAAATAAACACCTGATATATTTCTTTTGCAAAAAGTCTTGCAAGGTAAAATATTTGCCCTATAATGCACATCCATCGGCGGTGATGAAGATTAAAACTTCTGATAAAACAATGACTTGGTTGAACTTGATTAAGTTGGGTTTTAGAAAGAAAGTTTAAAATAATTTAAATTACCAGTTGACACTTTAGAAATAAAGCGTAATATAGCCGACCTAGCTTGATGCTGACGAAGCATCGAGAAGATCATTAAGAGA
>NZ_VOYG01000007.1:0-176192 GCF_013420785.1 Acinetobacter sp. YH01011 | reverse complement strand
CACTAAAAACAATGCTCAAGTATAAATGCGAGAACGCAGGCGTATTGTTTGAAGAAGTCCAAGAAGCCTATACCACCCAAATCTGTTCGTGCTGCGGTGAGATCACCTCAAGTAGTCCCAAAGGTAGTACAGATCTTGGAATAAGAGAATGGGAGTGCATGAGCTGTGGTACAGCTCATGATCGAGATATAAACTCAGCTCTAAACATTCTTGCGCTTGGGCATAAGCGTCTAGCTGTAGGAATCACCCTCTTTTAAGGGGGTGAGGATGTCAAGCACTGGTGTTTTGAATCAGGCATCTTGTGACTGATGTTATGCGAATCTATAAAAAAGCATTTAAGCAGATCGAAATAAAAAATTGCAAAATATTACATGACCTTAGCCGAAAAACACGTACTATAAAATCATGTAAAGAGGGTTGTGATGGTCTATGGCTCAGTTTGAAGTGTTACTGCCTTTGCAAGAGATTACGGTGGATCGTGCAGAGCTTTTGGCGATTCAACGCAATGATTTAGTTCCGTTGTTGAATGATCAATATCGTCTAAATCATTATGCAGATCAGGTGATTCAAGCGCAGTCAGTTTTATTGGATGGGGTGGATCCACATTTAACTCAGCAATTGAGTGTGACCATTGAGCAGTTGATTCAGGCGCTTGGCAAATCTAAAAAAGTGTTAAAGCAACGTAAGTTTAATGCACTACAAAAGTGGCTAGGCATAGATTTGGAATATGGCGCGGGGCAAGTGCAATATTATAAAAACCTAGATCATTTATTAGGACAAGCAGATCGTTTAAGCCAAAAGCTGCAAATCGAAATTCAGAAATCACAATCACGTTTTCAGCAGTTGGTTGGTTTGCGTGAGCAAATGGCGAAATACATTCAAGCTGCCGATGAGTTTTTAGTGGAATATCCACGATTTGTGCGCAATCAGCATCCTTTGGATAATTTTAGCGAACGACTGGCCAAGAAAATTTATAGTTTAAAGACTTTGCAAAGTAGTAATGATATTGCGATTACTCAAATGCAACTTTCACAGCAACTCTCTTTTAGTTTGTTAGATCGCTTTAAAGAAGCGCAGCAGGTACTCATTCCTGCATGGCAATATCATGTCAAACAAAGTCAGCAAAGTGGCTCACACAGTCAGCTAGAAAAGCTGGATCAAAGTCGTGAGCATTTAATTAAGACATTAAGAAAATCCTTAGAAAAACCTGCGCAATCATAAGGCATGGTTTTGATTAGATAGAGGCGAAATATGACAACTTCTGAACAACGCAACGTCGCTGTGCAAGTGAGTGATGAACAGACTCAGCAACAATTTCAGCAACTCAATTTGCAGGAAATTGGCTTACAGCCTGATGACTTTCAGGAGGTGCTGGCTGCGCGTAAAGAATTAAGCGATCTTAGCCATCATTCGGTTGCAGAATATGGCAAAAATATCGCCACTAAAACGTCAAGTTATACCGATGAGCTTTTAGGTTTGGTGCAAAATAAGGATTTGGATGTCACAGGGCAAAAGCTGAATCAGGTGGTGCAGGTTGCACAGCAGTTAAATACCAACAGTATTTTAAATCCAAACAAAAGCAGTGGCTTTTTGGGTGGTTTATTCAATAAGTTAAAAGGCGCTAAACAAAATTTTGATCAAAACTTTAACAGCACCAAAGCGCAAATTGATAGTCTGGTCACAGAAATTGAAAGCTCACAAAATGGTTTAAAAAACCGTGTAGATACACTGGATAAAATGTTTCATGGTGTGCAAGATGAATATAAACAATTGGGGATTTATATTGCAGCAGGTAAGTTAAAACAGCAGGAAATTCAGCAGCAAATTTCTGAATTTTCCGCGCAGCCGCAGGATCAGACCACGACTCAAAAAATTTATGATCTCAATCATCTTGCTAATAATTTAGAAAAGCGGGTGAGTGATTTGCAGGTGTTGCAACAATCTGCCATGCAAACTTTGCCGATGATTCGGATTATCCAGTCCAATAATTTAATGTTGGTCGATAAATTTTATGCGATTAAAAACATTACCTTACCTGCGTGGAAAAACCAGATTAGTTTGGCGATTTCTTTAAATGAGCAGAAAAACAGTGTGCAACTGGCCAACAGTATTGATGATGCCACCAATGAATTGCTGCGCCGTAATGCAGATTTATTGCATCAAAACTCGGTTGATACTGCCAAAGCCAATCAGCGTTCGGTGATTGATATTGAAACCCTTGAACACGTACAAAATACCCTCATTAAAACAGTGAACGATGTGATCCAGGTACAAAAAGAAGGCATGCAAAAACGTGCAGAAGCGACTACGCGTTTGCGAGCCTTACAGGAGAATCTGAATCAATTGGTGATTGGTTCAAGTCAACAGTCTGGTCAATAAATGCATTTTGACAATGACTTCATTTAATCTGAAATTTACCTGATAAGGAGTCGGATTTGCCCCCACTTGATGAATATGCCATTCAGCCACAGCAGCTAAAAACAGGTGTTGTGGCATTACAGCAGCGTCAAAAAAAGCTCAGTTTTTTGGCTGTGCTGTCTATGACGGTGGTGCTTATATCGGCAATTGGCTTTTTTATTCAGCAAGATGTGATTTATAGCTTCTTTGGTTTAAGCACTGAAGTTCAGCAATTACACATGCCTGCAAGTGTCGATGCGACTTTGGCAAATTTAGGGCAGCAACCTGATTATTTTTTCAGTTTGTTGAACTGGTTGGGTTGGTTGATTTTAAAACTGTCGGTGTCATTTATTGGTGCATTCGTTCTAGTTCATCTACTCAAGAAAATTCGTTTTTTTTATATTCGCTTTCAGTCCTTTGTCTTGAAATTTGTAGCTTGGTTGCTGAGTTTTATTTTACTTTGGTCGGCATTGAGTTATGTTCAGCATGACCGACAAGATGATACGCAGCAGGTATATGCCAAAATTGTGCATTATGAAAAGCACATTCAAGAAAGTGAATTGGCGCGTTATTTACAAAATGCAGAAATGGCAGCGCCTGTTAAAGCCTATTTGTTGGCGCAAACGGCATTGATGCATCATCCCGCAGATAAAGATGCAGCCATTCCGCAAGTGTTGACCTTGGTCAAAGCAGAGCAGCAAGATCCGCAATTTTTACATTATGGATTTAAACCTGAACAATTATGGACGATGCAGCAGCAAGTTTATGGCAAAGCTTTAACGCCTATGGCGCAAAGCGTACATAAGCAAGTGCAGCAAGCACAGCAATTAAATACGCTGGTTTATTATATGAATCTCGCGGTTATGGCGCTTATGTTAATACTGTCTGCGGTACTCTGGTTTTTATCGCGACATTTACAGCAGCGTATTCTGCGGATTCAACAACAACTTGAATAAAAAATGATTAGGCTCAATTGCTTAAGGCAGACATTCAGTTTTTATGTTAATGTCTAAATTGAATAGCTTTAGGTATTTTAAATGAAATAGTAAGCTTGAAACTCACTATCATTTAAAAAAACGATCATAAATATAAAAATAAACCGTTTCCCCTATGTAACTATTTTTCGTAAGATGACATCAACAAATAAATTTACTCCCTTGGAGACGTTAGCCATGTTAGACCAAAATACTTCTACACAACTTAAAACTTTATTAGAACGTCTTGAAAGCCCAATCGAGCTTGTCGCGACTTTAGATGGTTCTGATAAATCTGCCAAAATTAAAGAATTGGTTGAAGAAATTGCAGCACTTTCGCCACAAGTTACTGCACGTTTTGACGGTAACAACGCACGTGCACCAAGTTTTGGGATTGCAAAAGTAGGTGAGCAACCGCGCGTATTCTTCGCAGGTTTACCAATGGGGCACGAGTTCACTTCATTAATTTTGGCTTTATTGCAAACTTCTGGTTATGCACCAAAAGTATCGGATGAAGTATTAACGCAAATCAAAGAATTGAATCTTTCATCTCACTTTGATGTGTTTGTATCGTTGAGCTGCCACAACTGTCCAGATGTAGTACAAGCTTTGAACCTCATTGCGATTTACAACCCTGGCACAACAGCAACCATGATTGATGGTGCATTCTTCCAAGAAGAAGTTGAGCAGCGCAAAATTATGGCTGTGCCGATGGTATTCCAAGATGGCAACCACATTGGTCAAGGTCGTATGACTTTGGAAGAAATTGTAGCTAAATTAGATACAGATTCTGCGAGCAAAGATGCAGCGAAACTGAATGCCAAAGAGGCGTTTGATGTCTTGGTAATTGGTGGCGGCCCTGCAGGGAATACATCTGCAATCTATGCAGCACGTAAAGGTATTCGTACAGGTATTGTGGCTGAGCGGATGGGCGGTCAGGTGATGGATACCATGGATATTGAAAACTTCACTTCTATCCAAAAAACACAAGGTCCAAAGTTTGCGGCAGAAATGGAAGCGCATGTGCGTGAATACGATGTCGATATTATGAATCTACAAAAAGTATCTGCCATTAAAGGTGCTGATGAAACTGCCAATGGTTTGGTCGAAGTGACTTTGGAAAATGGCGCAACACTTGAATCGAAAACGGTGATCTTGTCTACAGGTGCACGTTGGAGAGAGATGAATGTACCTGGTGAAGCAGAATACCGTACCCGCGGCGTGGCATACTGCCCACACTGTGATGGCCCGTTGTTTAAAGGCAAACGTGTTGCAGTGATTGGTGGTGGTAACTCAGGTGTAGAAGCAGCGATTGACCTTGCAGGGATTGTAGAGCATGTGACTTTGGTAGAGTTTGATACTAAATTACGTGCAGACCAAGTCTTGCAAAACAAATTGAACAGCTTGCCAAATACTACTGTAATTACCAATGCATTATCGACTGAGGTGATTGGTGATGGCGCACAAGTGACTGCATTGAAATATAAAGACCGTGCGACAGATGTTGAGCATACTGTTGAACTTGCAGGAATTTTCGTACAAATTGGTTTATTACCAAATACGGACTTCTTAAAAGAGTCAAAAGTAGAGCTGACGAATCGTGGTGAGATTGTGATAAATGAGCGCAATGAAACCAATGTAAAAGGTGTATTTGCGGCAGGTGACTGTACAACTGTACCGTACAAGCAAATCATCATTGCAACAGGTGAAGGCGCGAAAGCATCACTTTCAGCATTTGATTACATCATCCGTTCAGGTCAATAAGTCTGAACGAATACATCTGAATACGCGGATTAACCATCCTTAAATTGTATTCGCTAAAAAGATAGCGCCTGAGTTCCCCAATACTCAGGCGCTATGTTCAGTAAAGTGCGTTATCGCACAGTATTAAAAGTTTATTTATTCTATTTTTGGTTTTAAGAACTGAGTCGGCTAACAACTCAGTTCTTTTTTTATTTTTAACATCCAGTTTGATTTACAGCAGTTAGATTCATTTCAGTCTAATTAGCCTTATTATTTTGTCCAAATAAATTCAACTGATTAAACTTTTCCTGTAGCTGCTCTTTGGTTTCGACATGCTCAGGATGCGGAATAATACATTCAATTGGGCAGACTGAAACGCAGGTTTGATAGTCATAAAACCCAACACATTCTGTGCAACGCGCCACATCAATTTCATACACCTTTTCACCCTCATAAATTGCTTCATTCGGGCATTCGGGTAAGCACATATCGCAATTGATGCATTGGTCGGTAATCAGGAGTGCCATCGCAATACTCGCTTAGTTTATTGCCACTTAGTTGGCTTGATAAGCCAACGATGAGGCAGAAATATCTGCAGTCGAATTTGGTAAGTTGCGAATCAGCAGGGCATAACGCATATCGACATCTGCAGGTATAGGGATTTCTACAATATGCCCTGAACCTTTGGCATCTTCAATCAGATTGCCTTTTTTATCTTTAATTTCAGTTAAAGTGAAATAGATATTGCCTTGTGGCGTCATCAATTCTAAAGAATCGCCCACTACAAAACGGTTTTTTACATCAATTTTAATGTAGTCACCATTGCGTTCTAAGACTTCACCACAAAATTGCTGATGATCAAAACTTGATGAACCTGTTTCGTAGTTTTGGTATTCGCTGTGCACATGACGACGCAAGAAACCTTCGGTATAACCACGGTTAGCTAGACCTTCTAATTGAGTCATTAATGCAGGGTCAAATGGTTTGCCTGCAAGCGCATCATCAATCGCTTTACGGTAAATTTGTGCAGTACGTGCGCAGTAGAAATAAGATTTGGTGCGACCTTCAATTTTTAGTGAATGGATGCCCATTTTAGTTAAACGGTCAACGTGCTGCACTGCGCGTAAATCTTTAGAATTCATAAAATAAGTGCCGTGTTCATCTTCTTCGGCAGCAAACATATCTTCGTCATTACGTTGTAATAACACAGGCTCGTTAAATTGATGCTGTGCCTGCATGTGTTGTTCATCTGCATCGGCAGTTTCAGAAAGATTTTTGACAGGAATTACGTCACCTGTTTCATCTTCTTTTGCATCGTGAATTTTATATTCCCAACGGCAGGCATTGGTACATGCGCCTTGGTTGGCATCACGTTTATTCATATAGCCTGAAAGCATGCAACGACCTGAATAGGCCATGCACAGCGCACCATGCACAAATACTTCAATTTCCATGCCAGGCACGTTGTTTTTAATTTCTTCAATTTCATCAATCGACAATTCACGCGAAAGAATGACACGGGTTAAACCCATATTTTGCCAGAATTTCACCGTTGCCCAGTTCACTGCATTGGCTTGTACCGATAAATGTACAGGCATATCGGGGAAGTTTTCACGCACCATCATAATCAGACCAGGGTCAGACATGATCAGTGCATCGGGTTGCATAGCAACCACTGGCTCTAGGTCACGAATAAAGTTTTTGAGTTTGCTGTTATGCGGCTGGATGTTCACCACCACATAAAACTTTTTGCCTAATTCATGCGCTTCTTGAATACCAATTGCCAAATTGTCATGATCAAATTCGTTATTACGCACGCGCAAACTATAACGCGGCTGACCTGCATAGACTGCATCTGCACCATAAGCAAAGGCATAGCGCATGTTTTTTAAAGAACCAGCAGGAGAGAGAAGTTCGGTGACGTGGGAAATGGTCATGATCAAAAAGCAATAGCAGAAATATGGCTTTATTGTATGAATCTAAATTTAGGATTCAACCTAGTAAATAGCTCGGGATTCAGAAGAAAACTCGTGCTGCTTGGGAAGGGAGATAAAAATTCAATCAGTGGTTTTGCAAGGTCGTTTTGATCTGAAATTAGAAAGCATGTTTTATCCATCACATGGAGAGCATCTGTTGTAAATGATCTTGATATAGAAAGTTCCTCATCCTGAGCCATACAGAATCTAAGAGAAGGGACTTTCATACCAATTTGACTCATTGCCTATAATCAATTTCTGATGGATAAAAGCGTGTTAACGTACTCGTTGCCCATGTTCATCAATGACCACCTCACCATCTTCTTTGCTGAAGCTTTTTAGTTGTGGTTGAGTGAGCAAGTCTAAGACCAGTTCAGAAGGGCGGCACAATTTCACACCTAACTCGGTCACGACAAATGGACGATTAATTAAAATCGGATGCTCGACCATCAATGCAATTAATTCCGCATCGCTGTGTGAACTACCTTCAAGTTGCAACTGTTCGTATGGTTCTACATTTTTGCGGATTGCATCGCGCACGCTTAAACCTGTTTGTTGAATCATGCTAGTAAGTTCAGCTTGTGTAGGTGGGGTTTTTAAATATTCAATAATTTCAGGTTCTTGTCCTGTATTACGAATTAATTCTAAAGTATTGCGTGACGTTCCACAGGCAGGGTTATGAAAAATTTTGATGCTGTTGCTCATGTGTAGTGACCCGTTTTAGTCCGATAAAAATTCAATATTGCATTTATATATGGATATGCGTATATTCGCAATAGTTAATATTGAAGTGCAGATAAAAAATGAATCAAACTGATTTTTTTAAATGTTTGTCAGACCCAACCCGACTGGACATTCTGAAATTGGTGATGGCTCAACACAATATTTGTGTATGCGAATTGACAGAACAATTGCAGTTAAATCAACCGAAAATATCACGTCATTTGGCGTTGTTACGGAATTTATCTATTTTGCTAGATCAACGTCAGGGGCAGTGGGTGTATTACCGTTTGAACCCTGATTTACCCGAATGGGCGCTTGCTGTTTTGAATATTATTGCGCAGCAAGATGTCAGCCCGATGACACGTATCAACCCTACAATTGCAACACATTGCGAGTAAGCACATGGCACAGTCCAAACTTTCTTTTTTAGATCGTAATTTGACCTTATGGATTTTTATTGCCATGGGGCTAGGTGTTGCGATTGGCGTGGTATTTCCTGCAGTATCGGCAAGCTTAGATCAAATGAGCGTGGGCACAGTCAACCTTCCCATTGCGATTGGTTTGATTTTGATGATGTATCCACCATTGGCAAAAGTCGATTACGCAGCTTTGCCAGAAGTGTTTAAAGACCGCCGAACCTTGTTGTTGTCTTTGGTACAAAACTGGTTGATTGCTCCGTGTTTGATGTTCGCTTTGGCGATTATTTTCTTGCAAAACTATCCTGAATATATGACAGGTTTGATTTTAATTGGTCTGGCACGCTGTATCGCGATGGTCTTGGTCTGGAACAACTTGGCTTGTGGTGATAACCAATACGTGGCTGCATTAGTTGCGTTTAACAGTATTTTTCAGATTATATTCTTTAGTACTTATGCATGGCTGTTTCTGAGTTTCTTGCCGCCGTATTTTGGCGTGGCAGGACAAGTGATTGATGTTGGTTTTTGGACAATCACCCAAGCTGTTTTAATCTATTTGGGTATTCCTTTTTTGATGGGCTTTTTAACACGCTTGATTTTAGTGAAAAGCAAAGGCTTAGATTGGTATCAAACGTCTTTTTTACCCAAAATTAGCCCATTTAGTCTGTTGGCATTGCTATTTACCATTGTGGCGATGTTCGCACTAAAAGGCGCAGAAGTACTGAGCTTGCCGATGGATGTTTTACGCATTTCCATTCCATTGATTATTTACTTCGCTGCCATGTTCTTTATTAGCTTCTTTATGAGCAAATGGATGGGCAATGATTATCCACGGACGACCGCCATTTCCTTTACCGCAGCAGGGAATAATTTTGAATTAGCACTTGCTGTTGCCATTGCAACGTTTGGCTTGGCTTCTCCCGTTGCATTTACCACGATTATTGGCCCTTTGGTTGAAGTGCCTGTGTTGATTGCTTTGGTGAGTGTGTCTTTATGGCTGCGTAAAAAGTTTTATCAAAATGAGTCGATTGTCAGTTCAAAGTAATTTTCTTCATTTTGAGGTTTAAGATAAAAACATGGGCATGCGTTGCCCATTTTAGTTTTAAGAGTATGCAGCATGGTATTACCCAATATTGATTTAGATTTATTGCCTACACCAAGTTTTGAACAGGTGCAGGCAAAGCCGTTGAACCATCCGCCACGTATTTTATTGATGTACGGTTCAAACCGTGAGCGTTCTTATAGTCGTTTGGCGGTACAGGAAGCGGGCAGAATTTTGGAGCACTTTGGCGCTGAGGTAAAAATTTTCCATCCCAAAGGTTTGCCTTTACCTGAAGATGGCGATACTTCACATCCCAAAGTTCAAGAGCTGCATGAATTGTTGGCGTGGGCAGAAGGTATGGTTTGGTGTAGCCCAGAACGTCATGGTTCAATGAGTTCGATTTTCAAAGCACAAATTGACTGGATTCCGCTTGCCGCGGGCGCAATTCGTGCCACACAAGGTAAAACGCTTGCTTTAGTGCAAGTGTGTGGCGGGTCGCAGTCATTTAACAGCGTCAATCAATTACGTATTTTAGGACGTTGGATGCGGATGATCACCATTCCCAATCAGTCTTCTATTCCTAAAGCCTTTTTAGAGTTTGAGGAAGATGGCCGCATGAAAGCGTCTAGCTATTACGACCGTATTGTCGATGTGATGGAAGAGTTATATAAATTTACTTTGCTGACTCGCGGGCAAGCAGCATATTTGGTAGATCGTTATTCTGAACGTGTGGAAACTGCCGAGCAGCTATCGAAGCGTGTTAATCAGAAGTGTTTATAATCCAATTTTAGATACGTAAATACTGCATTACAAAAGGCTTAGAGAGCGATTATTCGGCTTCAAGTCGCTTTAAAATCTGACAATCATCAATGGTTGTTTGCGTGGTGCAGGCTTGTCTAAGTTGCTGAAGTTGTAGCTGAAAATGCTGCAACTCGGCAATTTTATCTTCTACATGCCTTAAATGTTCATCAATCAATTCATTCACAGCGCAGCAGTTTTGTTTCGGCTGTTTTTCTAATTCAATTAAGGCTTCAATTTCTTTTAAGTTCATATCTAAAGCACGGCAACGCTTAATAAAAATCAAACGCTTGAGTGCCTCATCGTTGTAATAGCGATAATTATTTTCGGCACGAAAGCTTGGGGTGAGTAAGTGTTTCTTTTCATAAAAACGAATTGTATCTGTGCTGACTCCAACTTTTTTAGCTAATTCATGAATTAAATATTGTGCCATACTTGACCTTGGACTAAGTCTATAGTTTTAAATGAGCATAATCGAAACAGTTTCATTTTGAAAGAAGGTGTGTCTATGGCATGTACGTGTAGTCATGAACCTGCGCCAATCAAACCGAATAGTAAATTTAGAACCGCGTTATGGATTGCATTGGTGATCAATCTCAGCATGTTTTTTATCGAGTTGATAGGTGGTGCCTATGCCCATTCATCATCCCTATGGGCAGATTCACTGGATTTCTTTGGAGATGCTGTCAATTACGGGATTTCACTTGCGGTGTTAAGTGCAAGTTTGTATTGGCGTGCTACTGTGGCTTTGGTCAAAGGCATCACGATGGCCTTGTTTGGTGTGGTGGTGATGGGCAAGGTTATCTATGCCTATATACAGGGTATTCCACCTGAAGCCATAACCATGGGTATTATTGGGATCATCGCCTTATTAGCCAATGTGGTTACTGCATTGATTTTATATGCATTTCGAGATGGTGATTCGAATATGAAATCGGTGTGGTTATGTAGCCGTAATGATGCGATTGGTAATTTCGCAGTTATTTTGGCGGCAGTGGGTGTATTTGGTACGGGTAGTTTGATTCCAGATCTTGTGGTAGCCGTGATTATGGCGAGTTTGGGCTTAACAGCGGGATATCATGTGATTCAGCAAGCTTTGGCTGAACGAAGAATGAATGTACCAGAATAAAGAATAAACGTAAAAAGCACTCCATCTGATTTGAGTGATTTAGATGGAGTGCTTTTAATTTTTTGTAGTCGCAATAATTTTAAAATTTGAAGTAAAAATAACGATAAGTTATTCCAAATTGCTATTTACAAAAAATAATATATAACTAAAATTAAAAATAAATTGATGTATTTAAAAATAATTTACACGATGAATAATATTTAATTTTTTTTAAATTGAGGGTTAAATGAAACTAATTAAATTATTTTCTATAGCAAGCCTGATTGCTTTGGCTGGCTGTAGTTCTAAAGTGGTGACTTATGATACTGCAGGGCAAGTGATTGGTTCATGTGTCGCTACACAGGGCTTTCTTTTGGGGGCTAAAGCTGTGTGTTATGGTGGTGCCAACATACAAGGCATTAACTATTCTAAAGTAGATGAGCGCACGGGTTTATTGCCAACCATACCAAATAATTCGCAGATTTCACTGCAACAAGACTAATTTTTTAGAGGGGTAATACAATGAAAATTTCTAGTTTAATCGCATTAACAGCGGCTATTTTGATGACAGGTTGTGCTTCAAAAGTGACAACTTATGATTCGAGTGGTCGTATGATTGGTTCATGTCAGGCAGAGCGTGGGTTTGTAATTGGTGGTGGTGCACACTGTGAAGGACGTGCTAACCAAGAAGGTCGCAGTGTACGTTAATTGATGCTAATGACAAAAAACCGAGCTATTTAGCTCGGTTTTTTTAGATTCAACAGCTTTTATTTTTCAACGAAAGCACGTTCAATCACGTAATCGCCCAATTCACCCATACGTGGTGATTCTTTTAAACCATGTTGGTCAAGTAATGCTGCAACATCTTTTAAGAATGCAGGGCTACCACATAACATGGCACGGTCAGTTTCAGGGTTAAAACGTGGTAAACCAATTTTTTCAAAGATTTCACCCGATTCAATTGCCGTGGTCACACGTCCTTGGTTTGGATATTCTTCACGTGTAACGGTTGGGTAATATACCAGTTTTTCACGAATACCAAGTTCTTGGAAAAACTCGTGATTTGGTAATTCATTTAGAATTAAATCTTGATAAGCCAATTCAGAAATGAAACGTGTACCGTGAACCACAATCACTTTTTCAAAGCGTTCATAAGTTTCAGGGTCGCGGATGGTTGCCAAAAATGGAGCTAGACCTGTACCTGAAGAAAGTAAGTATAGGTTTTTACCAGGATTTAAATCATCCAGTACCAAAGTGCCTGTAGGTTTTTTAGAAACCAGCAATTCATCGCCCACTTTTACTTTTTGTAAAATAGACGTTAAAGGGCCATCAGGTACTTTAATTGAGAAGAATTCTAGCTCTTCTTCATAGTTAGCACTGGCAATCGAGTAAGCGCGCATTAAAGGCTTGCCATTTACTTCCAGACCAATCATCACAAATTGACCGTTTTTAAAACGTAGTGCGGTATCGCGAGTCGTTTTAAAACTGAATAAAGTGTCATTCCAGTGGTGTACGTGAGTAATCTTTTCGACGTTGAAAGCAGCCATTAAAGGTCTCAATAAATTATCAAATTAGAACAGCTTGCTATTCTAATCTAAAATCATTCTCTATAAACTGAATATATTTAATTGAGCTTATCAGAAAAAGTGATGAAGACTGATCTAAAAATGCCAATAATCGGATTTATGCACTCTCCCTACCGAGAAAAATTTGGTATTCCTCGTCAACCGAATCTGGTACAAGTCGAATCGTATATTGAAATGCAGGCGCCTTATAACGATGTGTTGGCATTTGAAGGGATCGAAGCGTTTAGTCACTTATGGTTAATCTGGCAATTTCACGACAATAAAAACCAAACCGATGCTCATCCAACCGTACAGAAACAGCAAAACCCCTGTTTTCGTGCACAAGTGCGTCCGCCACGTTTGGGTGGTAATCAAAAAATAGGTGTGTTTGCGACGCGCAGCATGTATCGACCTGCACCCATTGGTTTGTCTGTGGTGCAATTTAAACAGGTCAAAAAAGTGGGTAAGTCACTGCGAGTTTATGTGACAGGGGCAGATTTACTGCATGGCACGCCTATTTTGGATATTAAACCTTATATCCAATATTCAGATGCTGTGCCTGATGCACAAAGTGGTTATGCGCAAGATGAACCCATAAGAAAAACAGTGCTATGGATGGACACAGCAGAAGCGCAAAAAAATCAGTTACTCGGCTCAGGCGTATTGCAACCACAAATTGTGCAGGAATTGGAACAGGTCTTGTCTTTAGATCCACGACCTGCATATCAGGATGATGCTGAACGAATTTACACCATGAATTTTGCAGATTTTGATGTCAGTTTCCGTGTTGATCAGCACGCAGTGCATATCCTAAAAATTGTTTTAATCGCTGTCGATTAAACCAGCATATATAAAATAGCCACCAACGCCAGCATGTGCAGAATTTGGGCAGGGGCGAAATACAGTGCAAAGCGCAAACCACCAATGAGCGCGGCATTGACGCATTTGGCAATCGCATGTGCCACCACACCTAAAATTAAGGCATACAAAAGTACCTGCTGGCTCGGTGGACCTTGCATCACCACGGTTGCAATTGCGGCATGAACCTCAAATAACGAGGCGAGCAGGGTACCAATGATTAAACCTGCATCCCCAAGGGTTTGTTCCAAGCCGTATACCATCGCTTGAATTGCGGTTAAGGTCGCCACAATAATAGCGGCTTCTTTAAGGCTAAACATACGGGTGTCGGCTTCAGGTTTTGCTGTTGTCGTACTTTTATGTTTTTTGAGCAACCAGACACCCGCTACAACCAAAATCGCGATTCCGACCAAACTTGGAATAATTAATAACTTAAACCAAATCAGATTGACACCCGCCACAATAATCAACATTTGCGCTAAAGTCGCCACGCAAGACATCAGCGCTGCACCTGCATTGGCACGTGCGTCGCCACGACCTGCGCGTACTTCCATGCCTAAACTGGCAATGGTTGCGGTGCTTGATACAAAACCTGAAGCAATTGCAGATAATATGAGGGCGTTGCTGCTTGAGAGTAAACGCTTGGCGATATGCGCCAAAGCCTGCACACTTAGAATTAAAATCAATAATTTTAAAATCACATAAGGATTAAGCACATTGCCCCATAGTGCAGTATTAGGCGTCAGTGGCAAGGCAATTAACACCAAAGCCAGTAAAAACAAGCCATCACGTAGTTCAGCTTCGGTAATCCACTGACTGACAATGCCATGCATGGTGTGCTTGGTCATGAGTAAACCTGTCAAAATAACCGATAAACCTGCTGCCAATGGAATATTCCATAAACACAATGCACCAATAAAATAGGTCATCACGAAGGCAAGTTCGGTGGTAGCGCCGGGGTCATCTTCCGTTTGATTTTTGAGGGAATATAAGCCAATTCCCCCAACAATCAACGCACCCACAATGGCAATGCTCGTGCCCAATAAGAAGCAAATGGCACCTAATAATGCGCAAATTCCAAAGGTACGTACGCCTGCAAAACGGTGATGTTGTCCATTTTTTTTACTGCGTTCACGCTCTAATCCAATCAGTAAGCCACAGCCAAGTGCTGCTGCAAACATGGTGAGCAGTTCGGGAAAATTGGTTGTAACCAAAGATGGAGGAGTCAGAAAATCCACAGCAACATTCCAAATACAAGGTGTTATTTTAAACATCATATATTTGAATTGTGCTTATCGCCATTTATGAATCTATTTTCACTCTAAAATTATGGCTTAATCGAACCATACAAGATTACTGTATTAAAGAAGTCATTCAGCCCTGAAAGCAAACTCTGCTATAGTAAACCCAGATTTTGGGGCATATAACAATGAATTTTAATTTTGAAATAGACAGTACTTGGTGCTTAGAACAATTAGTCAAAGATCGTAAAATTACCGAACGTGATCAGGCTTTGGTACAAACCACGCATCGTCAACGTGATCAATTAAAATGGCATCCGTTACAATGGATTGCCAACTTTAATTTGGTCGATCAAAGTCATCCCCAAACCACTTTAACTTTAAACCGTTTATGCCAATGGCTGGCTGATAAATCAGGCTTGCCATTCTATATTATTGATCCGTTAAAAGCCGATGTTGCCGCTTTAACTGCTGTGATGTCGCAGGAATTTGCGCTGCGTAACCGTATTTTAGCGGTGGAAGTGACTGCAGATGCGGTATTAATTGCGACAGATCAACCTTATAAAAAAGAATGGGTTGCCAACTTAGAACATAGTTTATTGCCCAAAAAAATTCAGCGGGTTTTACTCAGCCCAGATCAATTACAGCGCTATTTGATTGAATATTACCAAGTGAGTCGTGCAGTACATTCATCACAAAAATCTTCTGCACATGACCGTGAAAATAAAGGGGTCGAGGCTTTATTGCAATTGGGCGATACCCAAAACCCAGATGCCAATGATCAACATATTGTGAAGTTGGTGGATTGGGTGCTGCAATTTGCCTTTGAACAAGGCGCAAGTGATATTCACCTCGAACCACGTAAAGACACAGGCAAAGTACGTTTTCGTATTGATGGCGTGTTGCACACCATCTATAACATGCCTGCCAATACGCTTACCGCAGTCATCTCACGGATTAAAATTTTAGGGCGTATGAATGTAGCCGAAAAACGTAAACCGCAAGATGGACGTTTAAAAACCCGAACTCCAAAAGGACAAGAAACTGAACTGCGTTTATCGACCTTACCAACGGCGTTTGGCGAAAAACTGGTGATGCGTATTTTTGACCCAGAAGTATTGGTACGCAGTTTTCAGCAATTGGGTTTTGATAGTCGTTTGTTGAATGAATGGCATGCCCTGACTGCACATAGTCACGGCATTATTTTGGTTACAGGCCCTACAGGTTCGGGTAAAACCACCACGCTGTATTCATCGCTAAAGCAATTGGCTACCGATGAAGTCAATGTCTGCACCATTGAAGACCCGATTGAAATGTTAGAACCGAGTTTTAACCAAATGCAGGTGAATACTGCAATTGATTTAGGTTTTGCCGATGGTGTGCGTGCCTTAATGCGTCAAGACCCTGACATTATTATGGTCGGAGAAATTCGAGATCAGGATACCGCAAATATGGCGATTCAAGCGGCACTGACGGGGCATTTAGTTTTATCGACACTGCATACCAATGATGCGCCTTCAAGTTTGACTCGTTTGCATGATTTGGGCGTGCAGCCATTTTTGACTGCTGCCACAATTTTAGGCGTTTTGGCACAGCGTTTGGTGCGTAAGCTATGTCCGCATTGTAAGCAGGAAGGCTCAATAAATGAAAAAGACTGGGAACATTTGACCTTTGACTACATTATGGAAATGCCTGCACAAGTGTTTAAACCTGTCGGATGCGATGAATGTCGTCAAACGGGCTATAAAGGTCGGGTCGGAATTTATGAGTTTATGCCTTTAAGTTTAGACACCAAACAGCTCATCAGTGCCAATGCCAATTTAAATGAATTACGTCAGCAAGCTAAAAAAGAGGGCATTGAACCGTTGCGTATTGCAGGCGCACGCAAAGTTTTAGAAGGCATGACCACTTTAGAGGAAGTGTTGCGAGTCGTACCATTAAATTAGCAGATTCAAACTTTTTACGATGAATTTTAAAAAATGGAAATCTTAAGATTCAGCTCATCTTGCTTTGTTTTAATCACCATAACGAAATGAGCAACACAAAAAGGTGAAGCAATGAAATTTACAATGAAAGCAATGTTGATGGCAGGTTTAATGGCAATGGCTTCAATCACCATGGCAAACGACAGCATTAACACCCAAGCACTACATCAAAATGTAACTGTAAAACAAGCTTTAAGCCTGAAAGATGACAGCAAAGTGCAGTTAAAAGGTTATGTGGTGAAATCTATTGGTGATGAAAAATATCAGTTCCGTGATAACACAGGCACTATTACGGTCGATATTGATGATGACTTATGGAATGGCAAAGCCGTTTCTGCCAAAACGCCTGTTACCTTAATTGGTGAAGTGGATATTGATCACAAGCCTGCAAAACGTATTGAAATAGATGTCGATCAGGTTCATTTCTAACATTCAATGCGTGCGCATGATTTACTTCAAGCAGCATTCATCACTGAAAAACCACATACCTCACAGGAGGGATGTGGTTTTATAATTCTTAGATTCTTAATTGAAGTACATCAAAAATAACAGAGGATGGCATGCGACTACTCTTGGCTGAAGATGATGTATCACAAGCAGAAAGTATTAAAACCTGGCTGGAAATGGATGGTTATAATGTCGATTGGGTCGAGCGTGGCGATCACGCCATTTTAGCCATTCAGCAGCATCATTATGATTGTGTGTTGTTAGACCGTGGGTTGCCTAAAAATAGCGGTGATGAAATTCTGCACGCTTTACGACAGCAGCAACAGGACACACCTGTTATTTTTATTACTGCGCGCGATAGTATTCAAGATCGGGTACAGGGACTTGATTTAGGTGCCAATGATTATTTGGTCAAACCGTTTAGCCTTGAAGAACTATCGGCGCGGGTACGCAGTCAGTTACGCAGTGCGCAAAGTCATCCGACACAGCAGCTTGAATTTGCCAACTTGGTTTTAGATACGCAAAGCAAACAAGTGAAAGTGGATGATCAACAGGTCAATTTAACGGCCAAGGAATTCCAGATTTTACATAAACTGATGCAAAACCCGCAGCATGTGGTGACTCGTGAACAGCTCGAAGAGTCTTTATATGCATGGGGCGATGAAATTGAAAGTAATGCGATTGAAGTATTTATTTATCAATTACGCAAAAAAATTGGCAGTAGCCGCATTAAAACCATCCGAGGTTTAGGCTATCGTATGCAGCAAGATAACTAATTCAGTTTGATCTCCGCATGTCTAAACAGGTCATTTCTTTACAGTCCAAACTGGTTAAAAGCTCCGTTTTAAGTTCAGTCTTGGCGGGTGGACTCGCCCTGATTTTATTATTGGCGGTTGCCAGTTATCAGACCATGCGCGTGCATGATGACATTATGGATGAAATAGCCGATAGGTTGCTGCGAGCAGACTTGCGTGACCATGCAGGCAATCAGGTCGATGAGTTGAGTGAGCAATTTCATATTGCCTATCAATTGGGATTAGATGATCTGATTTTGACTACCTCTGAAGATGAACATGACATTTCTCAGCTTCACTTGTCTCAGCTTGCCGTGGTATCTGAGCATGGTTTTTCATTTCACTGGCAAGATGGACAAATTTGGCGCAGCTATGTGGCAGAGGAAGATGGCTTGCATGTGATTGTCGCGCAGCCGCTTAAATATCGCTTCAAGGAAATTGCTGCAACCAGTTTAGGTTATGCCGCTATTTTATTGCTGTTGTGGTTGCTGCAATGGGCCATTGTGCATTTTATGATTGGTCGTCAATTTAAGCGGATTCAGCAACTCTCCCAACAAATTGCAGAAAAAAATCAACATGATTTGACGCCAATTATCCCCACACAACCTGAATTGAAAGAACTGCAACCCATGCTGCAGCAATTGAATAAATTGTTGGGGCGAGTAGAGCAGTCTTTAATTGCAGAACAGCGATTTACAGCAGATGCTTCGCATGAATTACGCTCTCCTTTATCTGCCATTCAATTGCGTTTGCAGGTGCTAAAACGTAAATACCAACAACAACCTGAGTTGGCACAAGATTTAGAGCAAATTCAGCGTGATGTCAGTCGTGGTACACAAGTATTGGAAAATTTGCTGTTATTGGCACGTTTAGACCCGACAGATGCGGCATCGTTAAATAAAAGTGCGGTATCTATAGCAGACTTGGTGCAGGAAGTTTTACAAAGTCTGACGCCGTTTATTCAGGAAAAAGCCATTCAGATTCAGTCAGATATTCAACCGATACAAGTGCAAGGCAATCCTGAATTGCTATTTAGCTGCCTGCGCAACTTGATTGACAACGCAGTGCGTTATGCAGCACCTCAAGGACGTATTTGGATTGAAGCGAAACCGCATGAATTGATGCAGGAAATTTGCATCGCCGACAATGGTCATGCAGTGACTGATGACGTTTTGGCACGTTTGGGCGAACGCTTTTACCGTGCTTTAGGCAGTAAAGCTCAAGGTTCTGGTTTAGGACTGTCGATTTGTAAGAAAATTATAGAGTTGCATGCAGGAAAAATTGAATTTTCACGTGCTGAACAAGGTGGTTTAAAAGTGCGTATTTTGTTGCCTAAAGCCCAGTTGTAAATATGATTGGTTTTAGGAAGCAAGTTAAAATTAGACAAGTCAGAACTTAAAAGCAGTATGCGCTGATTCATACTGCTGTTTCCACGTTTATTATTGTGTTGATTATTTTAATTATTTTGTGAGAATAAGACGATTGTTACGGGTTAAGCGTAAACGATATTCTTCGCCTGCATGCAAAATACGAATTTCGCGTCCTAGCGCAAACAAGTTATTTGAATGTAACATAGGTAGGGCATGCTGAGTGTCTGAATGACGTGAAAATAAATTAAATGGGGCGTTCATTTTGAGTTACTCCGTGGTGTGTAAGAATTGTTTTAAATGATAATCATTATCATATAAGCCTGTCAACGGATTATTTTTGATTTTATAAAAGTCTACAATTTGCAGTTAAACGTACATTGCAGAAAAGGAAACGGGTTCATGTCCAAGCCAAATATTCATGTGGCAATTGCGCTGTTATTTCATCAAAACAAAGTGTTAGTGGGTTGGCGCGAAGCCAAACAACATCAGGGCAATAAACACGAGTTTCCTGGTGGAAAAGTGGAAGCAGGCGAAACTCCTGTAGATGCCTGCCGCCGTGAGGTGTTTGAAGAAGTTGGTATTGGCATACAGCATTGGCATGCCTTTGATATTATTTGCCATGAATATGATGATGTGATTGTCAATCTGCATATTTTTCAGGCTGCTGTACCTGCGGCTTTATTAAAAGATATTCAAGTGCCTTGGACATGGTTTAGCCGTCCGCAACTTTTAGAGCTGAATTTTCCGCAAGCCAATCGTGCAATTGTGCAACGACTGGCGTGGCAACAGGCTATTAAAGTCAGTGAAGATTTAAAACATTTAGCAAATTTGCCTAAGCAAAAACTGCTGTATTGGCGGGTTGAGCCCAATGCTGCCTGCAAGGTTGAATTGTCAGAATATTGCATTGAGCAACTGGGGCAAGTGATTATCAATTTGGAATTGTGGAAGCAATTAAATACGATTCAGCAACACGCGATTGCAGCAATTCATTTGAAACAATCGCAACTAATGCAATTCCAAAAGGGCGATTTAAAAGTCGGGCAGCGTTATATTGCAGCATGTCATGACATTGTTTCGGCACAACATGCACAGCAAATTGGCTGTGAAGCAATTTTGCTCAGCCCTGTTTTAGCAACTACTACGCATCATGATGCCACACCTTTAGGATGGGAAAAATTCCAGCAGATCGCTGAATTTGTCGATATTCCTGTTTTTGCTTTGGGTGGCTTAACTCAAGATGATTTAACTACCGCAGAGCAGCATCATGCCTATGGCATTGCAGGTGTACGTTTTATTTGATTTTTTCTAGTTTGCGCAAATAAAAAAATCGCTGATGTAATCACACTCAGCGATTTTTAGTTTATTAAATTATCGTCCTTACAAATCTTTCAAAGCTTGTTGGGCTTGCGCAAGGCTTTTGGCATTATTTTGTTGCTGTGCTGCTTTTTGAATGACTAGCCATAATTGACGTTTCATAGCATCGCTTTGTGCATAGCTTAAACCACGACGTGCCAAGGCTTCTGCATTAGCGGGTTGCTTCTTTTGGTTGGCAATTAAAGCCAAATATAAATAGGTTTCAGCCGCTTGCGGGGCAAGTCGCTGCGCTTGCAAAGCTGCTGTTTCGGCCTGATTGAATTGACCTTGTTTATAAGCGGTCTGGGTTTGCTGCATCAACTTTTGAAAAGCAGGCAAACTACGACCATCCTCTAATTTTTGTTGCACGGTTTGTTGTGGCACCACCACTTGCAACGATTGACGCTTAATTTCTTCACGTTCATAAGGACGAATCACCACACCTTCTGGTGTCGTCACAGTTTTAGGTTTTTCAGGCACAGGCTGAGGAGCAGGCGGTTCAGGTAAACTCTGGCAAGCTACAATCGTTGCCATCGCACCCATAGCGAATGTGGTGAAAAAAACTTGTCTTAAACGTGATAATTTCATAAGCGTAACTGACCGATATCCTCAAGTTTAATTGATATAACTGCCACTTGAGATGACACGACCATCGGTATTGTCATCTGTTACGGGTTCAGTTTCACGGATATAATTTTCGATACTGTCACTGGTTTCAGGAGCTGTTTGCTGAGTTTCAGTATCGGGTTGGTAAACGGGTTCAACTTGATAGTGTGAAAAACCACATGCGGTTGCCTGACGCGGTACATTATTACGATTCACTGGAATATACATCGCACCTTCACAGCCTTGTGCAGATAAATGCCCAGAACTGCGGTCAATCCAATGCCATTGAATTTGTTCGGTCTGACGTAAGTTGACAGGTTTTTGACGCAATTGCTGCATCACATTACTCCAGACAGGCAAAGCACCAGACGAGCCTGTTAAGCCTGTGACTTTGTTATCATCCAAACCAAGCCATACAACGGCTAAATAATTGCCTGAATAGCCCGCAAACCATGAATCACGAGTATCATTGGTTGTACCTGATTTGCCTGCCAATTTTAAATCTGTCGATAAGCTATTGTAAGCTGAACGACCTGTACCAGAACTCATCACTTGCTGTAAGCCATAATTCAAAATATAGGCGGCAGAAGGATCAATGGTTTGTTGTACGGTTAAACCATAACGATCCAGTAAACGTCCATTGGCATCGACTACGGTGCGAATCGCTTTGGTCGGATATTTAAAACCACCAGTGGCAAAGTTGCCATAAATATCCATCACCTGCATAGGCGATAAATCTACTGCACCCAAGAAAATAGATGGATATTGCGGAACCGCATCACTTGGTACACCAAATTTAATGAGGTGATTACGGAAGGTAGATAATCCAAACTCCTGTCCCAAACGAACTGCAGATAGGTTATAAGACTGAGATAGGGCTTGTGACATAGACACAATCCCATGATCGCTGCCGCTATAATTACGTGGTGTCCAAGATTTACCATCAATTGGGATGCTGATTTGGCTGTCTTCTACAGGACTTGCCCAGTTATATCGACCAGACTCAATCGCACTTAAATAAATAATTGGTTTGAGCAGTGAGCCAACTTGACGTTTGGCATCCAAGGCACGGTTAAAACCCGTAAAATCTTGCGTAGAACCTACCGCTGCCACTAACTCGCCATTTTCAGGATGAGAAATTAGCACCGCGCCTTGTAATTCTTTTAAACGCTTTGGATTGGCTTTGCTTAAACGCTCAACCGATGCTTTAAAAGCATTTTGTACGTTGGTTTGTGCAATCGGATCAAGCGTCGTGAAGATACGCAAACCCTGATTGGTCAAATCTCCTTCTTGATATTCAGTACGTAATTGACGGCGGACAATATCTAAAAAGTCAGGGAAACGGGCAGGGCCAATGGTCGGTTTTGTAATGACATTTAAGGGACGCGCAGTTTCTTTTTCATATTGTTCTTGGTTTAAATAACCCATCACCAACATATTGTTTAGTACAATGTCACGACGTTTTTTGGCAGCTTCAGGGTTGCGCCAAGGATTATATAATGATGGACCTTGTACCAAACCGACCAAAAAGGCTTGTTGTGAAATGTTTAGCTCACGCAACGGCATACCAAAATAAAACTGTGAAGCTAGACCATAACCATTAATAGAATAGTTACCGTTTTGACCTAAATTCACCTCATTTAAATAGGCTTCTAAGATTTCATCTTTGCTGTAATGTAGTTCAATCAGCATGGCCATGAGTGCTTCATTGGCCTTACGTTTTAAGGTGCGTTCTGGGCTTAAATAAAAGTTTTTCACCAATTGCTGCGTAAGGGTAGAACCACCCTGACGTTTGCCACCAGTGACGTTGCTGACAATAGCACGTGCAGTACCACGAATTGAAACGCCGTGATGTTGATAGAAATTACGATCTTCAGTGGCAATAAGGGCTTCAATCAGCGGTTTAGGTACTTTATTCAGTTTAATCAGCACACGATCTTCATTGTGCTGTGGATAAATTCCGCCAATCAACATCGGTTCTAAACGTGCAATACCTGTATTAGATGGTTTGGTGGCGCTCACTTCACTAATTTGATTGTTGGCAAAACTGACTTTTAAAACCTGTTCAGGTTCGACACTGTCTCCAAAGTCAAAACCACGGGTATGCACAAATAAAGTATTACCATCGCTGACATAACTGCCTGATTTAGCATAATTATCTGTATTTTTATAGCCAAGCAGTTTCAGTTCTTGAGTAAAGTCGGTCTGGCTGACAGGTGCATTGCTATACACTTCTAACGGGCGTGCAAAAACCTTGGCTGGAATATCCCAACGCTGTCCTTCAAATTTGTCTCTGACAATATTATCCAGACGAATCAAGTAGATACTAAATGCAATAAATCCACCAATAACGATGATGCAAAATAGTAATGCAATTATGCCTATGCCACGCTCAGACTTCATAAATCGCGATAAGATCCTGATAAATTTTGCTAATCATGCGAAGCTTTTACTGAATTTGCAATAATTAATCTGTGACTGAAGGGAAAATATCGTCATAAAATTGAGCAGAAATGTAGTTTTAAAGTTTTTTTAAATCAACTAGGTTAGTGCTATGATAGGCGTCGAATCGTAGCGGAGCGATATCGCAGGTGCAAATTTCACATAAGAACTTTCGGAACATTGGACTGATTGGCCGTCCAGACAAATATTCTGTCGTAGAAACATTATGTCTGATTCACGACCATATTTTAGGATTGGGTTTGCATCCCGTTTTTGATTCTGACACTGCTCAACTTGTACCTTATAACAACACCCAAACAGTCAGCCGTGCTTTATTAGGCGAAGTGGTCGATTTGGTGATTGTGGTGGGGGGGGATGGTTCATTGCTGCACGCAGCGCGCGCTTTGGTTAAATACAATACCCCTGTAATTGGTGTGAACCGTGGGCGTTTAGGCTTTTTAACCGATATTAAACCGACAGAAGTAATCTTTAAACTCGATCAGGTTTTGCAAGGACATTTTCAGTCAGACCGTCGTTTTTTATTGGAAATGGAAGTGCGCTCTAAAGGTGAAATCATTTATGAAGCGATTGCCTTAAATGATGTGGTGCTACATTCGGGTAAGTCGGTTCACATGATTGACTTTGAACTGAATATTGATGGGCAATATGTCTATCGTCAGCACAGTGATGGTTTAATCGTTTCGACCCCAACAGGTTCAACGGCTTATGCTTTGTCGGGTGGTGGCCCAATTGTACATCCGAGCATGGATGCAATTGCATTGGTGCCTATGCATCCTCATACCTTATCTTCACGCCCAATTGTGGTGGGTGGACACAGCGAAATTAAAATCAATATTCGTGAAAACCGTGTGTTGCCGATGGTCAGTGCCGATGGTCAACATAGTGTTTCATTAAATGTTGGAGATAGTTTGCATATCCGCAAACATCCTTATAAATTAAATTTATTACATCCACCAGGTTATGACTTCTATATGGCTTGTCGAACCAAGTTAGGGTGGAATCAAGATTTTGAATCAATGCAACAGCAGGATGAATGATGAATATTGAACAAATGCTTGCCGTACTCGATCCTGAAATTGTTGGACGTTTAAAAACGGCAATTGAAATTGGCAAGTGGCCTAATGGTGTTGCGCTGACCCAAGAGCAACGTCAAATTTGTATGCAAGCAGTGTATGCGTGGGAAATGAAAAACCTGCCTGAAACTGAGCGTAGTGGCTATATTGACCGTGGCACTAAAGAAGAAGGCGAGCAATGTGATGACGATCATCACAAGCATGAAGAATTTAAACCGATTCGTTTTGTTTAAATGATGTAAGAAAGCTTTCAGAAAAATTGAAAGATAAAAAAGACACCTGAGATGGGTGTCTTTTTTGTATTTTCAATGACGTTTTAGTTGTGACGATTTTGCCAAAGCTGCTGTGCATTTTGCATTGCTGCCGCATAATCATCACAAACACCCATGGTATATAAAGCAATACCCATGGTTTCAGTAATGGCGACTTCACCATACTCATGAGTTTGCTGACCTAGCCAGACGGCTTTAAATACTGCCAAATCCAATTCTTCTTCTACAGGGCTACGGTTATCGGTCAGTTTAGGCAGTTCGTGTTCATATAAAGCGCCATTTTTGATGCCACAAATTAATGTCTTGGCATCAGGGTTGCGCTCAAATTCACCGCCTTCGCCTTTAATTACTGCACTGTTTTGATAACCCAACTGAAATGCGGCTTGTTGATGCGAGCTGCGATAAGCGGGGTGGAAGATCGCCTGCATGGTGGCTTTGGCATTAAAAGGATTGATTAAACGGGCAAGGGTATGAATAGGAGAACGTAAACCCATCACATTGCGTAAATTAATCAACTCACTCAAAATCGGTGAAATAACATCTAAAGGTAAATAAGCAAAATTACGCTGCGCTAATTGTTGCTCAACGTCTAGGTCATTTTGGCAAATTGGATAATCTAAATATTGCAGTGCTTGTTCGGTATATAAACGGTTGATGGTATGCCCAGAAGCACCATGCATCACCACTTTATAGCCATGTTTTGCTAAAGTCAGCGCTGCCAATAAAAACCACGGATAATGTCTGCGTTTACCTGCATAAGATGACCAGTCTAAATCGACCTGAAGCGGTTTAAATTGCAGTTGATCACGGGTAGCTTGTACAAAACCTGCCAACTCCTCTACAGATTCTTCCTTCACACGCAGCAACATTAAAAAAGCACCCAATTGCACATCCAACACTTCATTGCGCAAAATCATAGAAAAAGCTTGATAGGCCTCGTCATAGGTCAGTGAACGTGCGCCTGTTTTGCCTTTGCCAATAATTCGAATAAATTGTGCGAATGGATGTTCTGCATCTTTATAAATATTTCTTTTATTGGGGTTTGTATTTGGCATAAGCGAGTTCACACACATCTTTAGTTAGTATACTAGTGTATAAACTTCGGCAACAGTTTGCAGCACTATTCACAGCTTCAGCTTGTACGAGCTGCCACAAGTTTCATTGCATATCTGAAATGACGACTAAAGTTTGACTGTAAAGTAAGACAATCTGTAGGGATAACACATGACAGCCTGTATAAAAATGCATAGCATGGATACTATTGAAAACAACAATTGAAAAATAAAGGATTGGATATGCTGGCTTATGATGCTGATTTAGAATTATTTAGAGATAACTTTCGACGTTTTATGCAGGAGCATATTGCACCGCATTATGCTGCGTGGGAACGTGAGGGCATCATGCCGCGCAGCGTGTGGAATCTGTTAGGTGAAAATGGCTTTTTATGTATTGATGTGCCTGAAGAATATGGCGGCTATGGTGTTCCAACGCATTATTCCCTAATGTTGGTCGAAGAGTCGGCACGTGCAGGTTATAGCGCACTCTCTACAGGTATTTCCTGTCACTCTGAAATCGCTGCGCCGTACATTTTGCATATTGGTACAGAAGAACAAAAACAATACTGGCTGCCTAAAATGGTGTCGGGTGAAGTGGTTGGTGCAATTGGCATGACCGAGCCAGGTGCGGGTTCAGACTTACAAGCCATGCGTACCAACGCCATTTTGCAAGATGATCATTATGTACTGAATGGTTCTAAAACCTTTATTTCTAACGGTCAGCATGCAGACTTAGTGGTTTTGGCAGTAAAAACAGATCCGCAAGCACGTGCCAAAGGCGTGTCGCTCATGTTGGTCGATACTCATTTAGAAGGCTTTAAAAAAGGCACCAATTTGGAAAAAATTGGTTTGCATTCACAAGACACGTCAGAGCTATTCTTTGACAATGTCAAAGTGCCGAAAAATCAATTGTTAGGACAGGCAGGGCATGGTTTTGCCTATTTAATGCAAGAATTGCCACGTGAACGTACTGCGATTGCAGCTACTGCATTGGGTGCTATTCGTGGTTCAATTGATGTGACCACACAATATGTGCAAGAGCGTCAGGCGTTTGGACAAGCCATTGGTCAGTTCCAGAATACCCGTTTTGTATTGGCACAGGCTAAGATTGATGAATTGGCAACCGCTGCTTTTTATAATCAAAACGTCGAATTGTATATGCAGGGCAAACTGGACGTCGAAACTGCAGCCGCTTTAAAAAGCTTTGCGACAGATATGCAAATGAAAATTGCCGATCAATTGCTGCAACTGTTTGGCGGTTATGGCTATATGACGGAATACCCGATTTCTCGTTTCTTTGTCGATGCGCGAATCCAGCGAATTTACGGTGGAACCAATGAAATTATGAAAGAAATTGTCGCGCGTGGTTTATTGGGGCGTTAAAACAATGCCTAAAAGTCCAATTGAATAAAGATCAAGGATCATCTCCAGAGTCAGCCCAGTGCTGGCTCTTTTTTTATGAATTTGATCAGACTTAAAAGCAATGAGCTGATTGATAATTACACTTAAAAATAAAATTACACCGCTTAGAATTAGAGATGCAAAAAAGAAAAGCATAGTTGCCCAGTTTTAAGCGGTACGTTGTGCAAAGTTGCGGCTTAAATGTATAGATTGGTGATGCTTTGATCAACTGTATGTTTTTAAATCTGAAACACTGAAAGTTGTATTGCGCAACATTTGAAAGCTAACTATTGTTATACTATTTGCAAAATGTTTATGAAGGGCGACATAACAATGATCCAAGACGATCAGAACACAACGACTTCTCTTGATCTCGCTAAAATCCGTGAAGATATTGACTCTGTAGATCAACAGATTCAGCAGCTGATTAACCGTCGAGCACGACTTGCTGAAGCGGTGGCGAAAGCAAAATTTGCAGCAGAAGAGAGCCCGTTGTTTTACCGTCCTGAACGTGAAGCGCAAGTTTTACGTAATGTTATGGAACGCAACGAAGGGCCGTTGTCTGATGTGACCATGGCACGTTTATTCCGTGAAATTATGTCGGCATGTTTGGCACTTGAAGCGCCACAAAGTATTGCGTTTTTAGGGCCAATTGGTACTTATACGCATTCCGCAGTACTTAAACATTTTGGTCAAGACGCGATTGTGCGTCCTTTGCCTACTATTGATGAAGTCTTCCGTGAAGTGGAAGCAGGTAGTGCGCACTATGGTTTAGTGCCTGTCGAAAACTCATCTGAAGGTGTGGTGAACCATACTTTAGATTGCTTTAAATCATCGCCATTAAATGTGATTGGTGAAGTAGAATTGCGTATTCATCACCAATTCCTTGTGTCAGAAAACACTCGTAAAGACAGCATTAAACAAATTTATGCGCATCAGCAAACTTTGGCACAATGCCGTAAATGGTTAGATGTGCATTATCCGGGTGTAGAACGTGTGGCACTCAGCTCCAATGCAGAAGCAGCGCGCCGTATTCGTAATGAATGGCATTCTGCTGCAATTGCTTCTGAAATTGCGGCCAATATTTACGAACTCGAAATTTTACATAGCAATATTGAAGATAACCCAGAAAATACCACACGTTTCTTGGTGATTGGTCGTGAGAAAGTTCCACCAAGTGGCAATGATAAAACTTCATTGTTGGTGTCTGCACATGACCGCGCAGGGGCATTGCTTGAGATTCTTGCACCATTTGCGAAGCACAATATTAGCTTGACCAGTATTGAAACACGTCCTGCCTTGCCTGAAAAATGGGCCTATGTATTCTTCATTGACCTAGAAGGGCATGTCGAGCAAGACAATGTACGTGCAGCGATTGAAGAAATCCGTCCATTGGTGAAAGAAATTCGTGTCTTGGGTTCTTATCCTGCTGCCGTGTTATAACCGTATTTAATTTAGTGGTGTGCATGTTTGTCATGCGCGCCACATTCACCACCTAGTCAACTGGAAGTGTAAAATGTCGTTTGTCCCAGCCAATGAAGGCATCTCGAAGTTAAAGCCTTATCAACCAGGTAAACCAATCAGTGAACTTGAGCGTGAGTTGGGGATTACAGATATCGTCAAACTTGCTTCAAATGAAAACCCATTGGGCTGTTCAGACAAAGTCAAAGAAGCCGTTGCAGCAGAAATTGCTGAAATTGGTCGCTATCCAGATGGTGGTGGTTTTATTTTAAAAGACCAAATTCAAAAACAATTTGGCTTTGCGCATGACCGTATTACTTTGGGCAATGGTTCAAACGATTTGCTAGAAATGTTTGCTCGCGCATTCGTTTCAGATCAAGATTCAGTGTTGTACAGCCAACATGCCTTTGCAGTATATGCTTTGGTAACGCAAGCGATTAATGCTCAAGCGATTGAAGTGCCTGCCAAAGGTTTTTCACATGACTTGGATGCTATGGCGGCAGCAATTCAAGACAACACCAAGTTAATCTTTATTGCCAACCCAAATAACCCAACAGGCACATGGTTTGAAGAGGCTGAATTTGAAGCCTTTATGCAAAAAGTTCCTGCACGGGTGATTGTGGTATTAGATGAAGCCTATGTGGAATATTTTCCAGAGAACTTCAATAGCCTTAAATTCCTTGAGCAATATCCAAACTTAATCGTGAGCCGTACTTTATCTAAGTGCTATGGTTTGGCGGCGCTGCGCGTTGGTTTTGCTTTAGCTTCTGCAGAAGTGACCGATTATTTAAACCGTATTCGTCAACCATTTAACGTCAATCACTTGGCAATGGTGGCTGCGGTTGCGGCATTAAAAGACGAAGATTTTATCGAAAAATCACGTATTGCCAACAAAGCAGGCATGGCGCAATTGGAAGCAGGCTTTAAAGCATTGGGTCTGAATTATGTGCCTTCACGTGCTAACTTTATTTTGGTAGATGTAGAAGCCGATCCGGGTCAAACTTTTAATGCCTTATTGAAAGAAGGTGTAATTGTACGTCCTGTGGGTATTACGACCCATTTACGTGTTTCAATTGGCACAGAAGCAGAAAATGCCAAGTTCTTGCGTGCATTAGCCAAAGTATTGGGCAAGGAAGCGAAGGCATAAAACATGGCGCAACCATTGTTTGAAAAAGTTGCATTTATCGGACTCGGGCTAATAGGCTCGAGTTTGGCACGTGTAATGCTGGCAGAAAACTTAAGTCGGCATATTGTGGCATCGACCCGTTCTGAAAAAACGCTGCAAGATGCTTTGGAATTAGGATTAATTGAACAAGGCTTTAACAATCCTGTAGATGCGGTACAAGGCGCAGATTTAGTGGTGTTGGCGCTACCTGTGCAAGCCACAGAAAAAGTCTTGCGATTAATTCAGCCACATTTGGCAGATAATGTAATTCTGACCGATGTAGGCAGCACCAAAGGCAGTGTCGTGGCTGCAGCCAAAGCGGTTTTTGGAGAACATTTACCTGCAGGTTTTGTACCCGGGCATCCAATTGCTGGGGCAGAGCATACAGGCGTGCATGCAGGCAAGGTTGATTTATTTGCCAATCACAAAGTCATTTTGACACCATTGCCAAGCAGTGCGCCGTGGGCAGTCAATAAACTGATTCAAATGTGGGAAAGCGCCAAAGCCGAAGTAATTTGCATGGATGTGGAAAAACATGATGAGGTATTGGCGTATACCAGTCATCTTCCACATTTAATGGCCTTTAATTTGGTCGAACAATTGGCAAATCGGGAAGATAATTTAGACATTTTCCGCTATGCTGCAGGTGGCTTTCGTGACTTCTCACGTATTGCTGCCAGCGATCCACAAATGTGGCATGACATTTTCTTGGCCAATAAAACTGCATTGTTAAAAGCGGTGGATGGCTTTGAAAGTCAACTCGCGATTATTCGCCAACTGATTGAACAAGAAGACTCGCATGCTTTAATGGGCTTGCTTGGACATGCACAAGCGGCACGACAGCATTTTAATCATATGCTCGCCAAGAAACCTTTTATGGAGAACAATAACGTGACACAACAATTTACGATTTTGCCAGGTGCTAAGACTTTCCAAGGTAAATTTACCGTACCGGGTGACAAATCTGTGTCACATCGTTCAATTATGTTTGGTGCAATTGCCGAAGGCACTACGCATGTGACAGGTTTCCTTGAAGGTGAAGATGCATTGGCGACTTTGCAAGCATTTCGTGATATGGGTGTGAGCATTGAAGGCCCTAAAAATGGTGAGGTCACCATTTATGGCGTAGGTATGCAAGGTTTAAAAGCACCTGCAGGCCCAATTTATATGGGTAACTCAGGCACATCTATGCGTTTGTTGGCAGGCATGTTATCTGCACAGCAGTTTGATTCTGTTATGACAGGTGATGCGTCACTGACCAAGCGTCCAATGGAACGTATTGCTAAACCATTGCGTGAAATGGGTGCACAAATTCAAACGACGGGTGAACGTGGCACACCGCCAGTATCGATTACAGGTGCGCAAGCGCTGAAAGGTATTCACTATGATTTGCCAATGGCATCTGCACAGGTGAAATCTGGTATTTTATTGGCAGGGCTTTGGGCAGAAGGTGAAACTTCAGTGACTGAGCCTGAACCAACGCGTGACCATACCGAACGTATGTTACGAGCATTTGGTTATGAAGTGAAAACTGAAGGTAACCGTATTTCATTGCAAGGCGGCGGTAAATTGGTGGGTACAGATATTCAAGTACCTTCTGATATTTCATCTGCGGCATTCTTCATGGTGGGTGCAGCCATTACAGAAAATTCAGATGTAACCTTAGAAGCGGTGGGCATTAACCCAACCCGTACAGGTGTGATTGAAATTCTGAAACAAATGGGTGCAGACCTGAGCGTGGAAAATGAACGTATTGCAGGCGGTGAACCAATTGCAGATATTCGTATTCGTGGTTCACGTACTTTAAAAGGGATTCATGTTCCTGAAGATCAAGTGCCATTGGCAATTGATGAATTTCCTGCATTGTTCATTGCTGCAGCTTGTGCTGAAGGTCAAACTGTACTGACAGGTGCTGCAGAATTGCGCGTAAAAGAATCAGACCGTATTCAAGTGATGGCAGATGGTTTAAAAACCATGGGCATTGACTGCACACCAACTGACGATGGCATCATCATTCAGGGTAAAGGCAAAGCAGGCGACTGGTCAGCGATATTTACAGGCGGCGAGATTGAATCACATCATGACCATCGTATCGCCATGAGTTTCTCTATGGCAGGCTTGCGTACTTCTGGTGAAATTAAAATTGTAGGTACAGAAACAGTAGCAACAAGTTTCCCTACCTTTACTGAGCTTGCAGGTGTGGCAGGTCTGAATATTCAAGTGACAGAATAAGCCAAAACGATAGGGGCTGCGATGAAGAGTCGCAAAGCCTAGACTTTATGCTGAAACAGCCAAGCTTTTGCTTGGCTGTTTGCGTTTTATTGCTTATGCTAAACCCATACAAGAAAAAAGCCTTTGGGTTCGAGCATGCGCAAATTAAAATTTATGGCGAATTGTGAAAATAAACAAGAGTTACAAGATTGCACTCTGGCACAGAATTATGTGGCGAATTTACTTTCACAAAACTTATCTCATTATGGCTTTCAAACGTTGCCGCAGAGTGGTGCACAAGTCGCTGTAAGTGTAGATCAACATGCGCTGCCTTTGGCAGTAAACTGTCAAAGCCGTGGTGAAGATGGGCATCTTGTTTGTGAAATTACTTCATACCCAAATGAGGAACAAGACTGGCTAGAACGAATTACCGAGCAAAGTTTATTAAATCAATTGGCGCAAGCGGTAGAAAATACTCTGAAAGAAGACCAATCTTTTAGTGAGTTTGAATGGAAAGGTTAAACCAAGCTGCAAAGACGTTGGATGTTTAAAATTTATACTTGATTTTTAAATTAAAAATAGGGTCTGTTGACATTTCATAAAGGCAGCCACAGATAAATACAAGCTAAGGCAACTGCGCTTCGAAAGTTTCGCTTTAGTTTATCAAACCGTGTAGCAATTCCTCGGAATTGCTTCAAACGGCAAAAAGCATTCTCAACTAAGTGTCTGATTTTATATAAATACCAGTCCATATGATCATTACTTGATTTCGTGTTTGATTTCTTCGGTATATTCGCTTTAGCACTTTAATTTTTAATCTGCTCTCTTAATATTTCAGAATCATAGCCTTTATCCATACAGACTATTTCAGTGTCAGTTAAATCTAATTGTTCGACTAAAATAGGGGCAACTTTGACATCATGGGTGGTTCCATCTGAAATAATAAATTCGATCGGGTTACCGTGAGAGTCAACAGCTAAGTGAATTTTAGAATTATTACCCCCAACACTTTTTGAAATATCCTGATTAGGGATTTCTGCTGAATGTTGGTGTGCTCTAACATGAGTAGCATCAATAAATATCCATTCACGATCAGCGTTCTCTGAGAATATTTTAAATATTTTCATTATCTTATCTTTATTAGACCAGCGATTGTACTTTTTAAAAATTGAGTTTGGATTACCAAAAACCTCGGGTAAATCTCTTGAAGGGCGTCCTGTTCTAATACGATATAGGATTGCCTCAAAAAAATTTCTCAAATTTGATTTGAGATAAATATTAAAATTGCGAGAATAGCTTTTAACTTAGACCAGTGTTGATCATTCAACATTGTACGAGGTATAGCGAGTAGTGAATTTGGTTTGGCGATTGAATTTTACTATCTCGCTATTTTTTTATACAGCAAATGTCAACAGATCCTATTCATTTTTTAATTGAAATGTCATCTAAATGACACATCGCAACCGTATATTAAGCAGCAAGAACAATACAACAAAATAATTTTTATTTAACCCGCTTAATTTGGGAGAGTTAAGTGGGTTTTTTATTGCCTAGAGAAATGTTGCAAGTACTATAAAAAAAATAAGCTCAACTGATCAGAGTGAATCAATGTTTTTTTAAAGCAGACACTGAAATAAAAGCACCTCAGCCTCCACGTTGGATTGATCTAAGAGATCATCTTCTAGCAATACAACGCAACGTGTTTTTCCGATAGGGTTAAACAAAAACACGCATTGGAGTTTGTTGAAAGCTGCTGCTATAGTGAGCGCAGTATTTTTTATTTAGGTGGTTTATGCTCGCTTTAATTTCTCCAGCCAAGACTTTAGATTATGAAACTGCATTACCAAGCGATGAATATACTCAACCTAGATTACTTCAACATTCACAAGAGTTAATTGATGTAGCACGTAAACTTTCTGCTACAGAAATTGCCAGTTTAATGAGTGTCAGTGAAAAAATTGCCACTTTGAATGTCGAGCGTTTTCGTGACTGGCAAGCAGAGTTTGATCTTGCCAATGCACGTCAGGCCATGTTTGCCTTTAAAGGTGATGTGTACACAGGCTTAGATGCTTATAGTTTATCTGCTGCAGAGATTGAGTTTGCTCAACAACACCTGCGTATGCTTTCTGGCTTATATGGCTTATTGCGTCCTTTAGATTTAATGATGCCGTATCGTTTGGAAATGGGCACTAAGTTGCATAATGCGCGCGGTGAAAATTTGTATCGTTTCTGGGGCGATATCATCACCAATTTAATTAACCAAGATTTAAAACATAACCAGTCGGCATTATTAGTTAATCTAGCTTCCGATGAATATTATAAGTCGGTGCAGGAAGCAAAAATTCAGGCTGAAATTATTAAACCTGTATTTTTAGATCAGAAAAATGGTAAATATAAAGTCATCAGTTTTTATGCCAAAAAAGCCCGTGGTTTGATGGCACGTTTTATCATCGAGAATAAATTAGAACGCGCAGAAGACTTAAAAGCATTCAATAGTGAAGGTTATTATTTCGATGCAGACAGTTCTTTAAAAGGCGAATTGGTCTTTAAACGTGACGAGCAAGCCGCCTAACTGTCGGTTTAATCGTTGAATCTCCCATCATGCTAACCTATGGCAGATGGGGGCGAGACTGACCAATCTCCTGTTTGTACTCTTAAAGCTGTTTAAAGGCTTCTATGGCACGTAATCGGCTAAGTTTTAAATCTACAATTGGATGCGGATAATCCAGTTTTAGATTTGGATTTTTCGCATATGGTTCATGAATATTTTTGGCATCTAAATGAGCCAGTTTAGGTAGCCATGTGCGAATATAATCACCATTGGGGTCAAACTTTTGTGATTGGCTCACAGGGTTGAAAATCCTAAAATAGGGCACTGCATCTGTACCAGTCGAGGCACACCATTGCCAGCCACCGTTATTGGCAGCCAAATCACCATCAATTAAATGTTGCATAAACCACTGTTCGCCCAAGCGCCAGTCAATCAATAAGTTTTTACACAAAAACATCGCGCAAATCATTCTGACTCGATTATGCATCCAGCCCGTTTGCAAAAGTTGTTGCATGCCTGCATCCACAATGGGAATGCCTGTTTTTCCGTGCTGCCATGCTGCTAAACCTGCAGGATCATTGCGCCACGCCACCTGTGCGGTCTGATCTTTAAAAGGACGGTGCTTGGAAACTTTGGGATAATCAAACAAAATATGTTGATAAAACTCACGCCAAAGTAATTCATCTAACCAAGTTTGTTGTCCTGCATTTTCGAGATGAAAATGCCCTTGTGAATGCGCAAAAACCGCAGCCAGACATTGCCGAATGGAGAGAATGCCACAGTTTAAATACGCAGATAATTGGCTGGTACCAGACAACGCAGGAAAATCACGCTGTTGCTGATAATCCTGCATTTTTTCACGTGTAAAATCATCTAACAAGTGCTGTGCATGTTGTTCCGTGACTGCCCATAAATTTTGTTGTGCCGTTGGAAGCGGGTCGAAACCTAAGTGTTCTAAACTTGGTACTGTAGAGAGATATTGTTCAGGAAGTTGGATGGGGAGTTGTGGTTGCGGCTGAGGAAAGCAACGCGGAATACTGACATTCAACTGTTGATAGGCATATTTTTTAAATGCGCTGAATACCTGATACGGTTTCATGCTCTGATTGCGCACCGTACCCACGGGAAAAAGCGTGCGGTCATGGTACAACACCAAGTCCTGACCGTGTTGGTTCAAGGTTTGTTGAACTTCAAGATCACGTTTTAGCTCATTCACTCCCAATTCAATATTGGCATAAATATTTTGAATCGGATGAGAGTCCTTCAATGTATGGCATAGTTGGAGCAGCGTTTGTGCAATGTCAGCCCAAGATGGCGTGATTTGAACAATCAGTGGGATATTGAGTTGTGCGAGTTCGTCTTTTAGTGCATTTAATTGACGCAAGTAAAAGTCAATTTTAATGGGCGCATCGTGATGTAAACGATATTGCTGAGGCGAAAGAACCACCACGCCAATACAAGCTCCTGCTTGGCTAGCATGCCAAAGTGCGGTGTGATCTGAAATTCTTAAATCTTGTCGGAACCAAACTAAATTATAGTTTTGCATGGGAAGAATGCTTGATGTGAGCGCTAGAAAGGTGACTTCATTATAAGCATGACTGGGTAAAATTGTCTTAAATGCGAAGGGTTTAATTGTCCAATAAAACGACAATGTGCTGTGTTGATTTTTCCTGTAATGATCTTTCCGCAATAGTCTGCCTGAAAGGATCTTTCAGTCATGTGCTTATCCTGAATTTTAGAATGACAAACAAAAAAGGCAAAGTAAAAATACTTTGCCTTTTGCTTCGATCAATACTGATCTTAGTGGTGATGACCACCCGCACCGTGTACGTGACCGTGATCTAATTCTTCTTGAGAAGCTTCACGGATTTCAACGATTTCTACTTCAAACGTTAAATCTTGACCAGCAAGTGGGAAGTTTGCATCAACAATTACGTTGTCACCTTCAACTGCTTTTACAGTTACGATTTGAACGCCATCATCAGTTTGCGCTTGGAACTGCATGCCCGCTTGGATGTTGTCTACACCTTGGAACATTTGTGCAGGAACTTCTTGTACTAAGTCTGGGTTGTATTCGCCATAACCTTCAGCTGCAGGTACGTTTACAGTAAATTTTTCACCTACTGTTTTACCTTCTAACGCTTTTTCTAAACCAGGGATGATGTTACCTGCACCATGCAAATAGGCAAGTGGTTCACCTTGAGATTTGTCGAGAGTTTCACCCTCTGCGTTAGTCAATGTGTAGTGGAAAGAAACCACGAGGTCATTTGCAATAGCAGTCATGTTATTGATCCATTCAATTTTTTAAGGGTACATCATAAAGTGAAACGTGGAATTTGTTATAGACATTTCTGCAAATTCTTCACTTTTCCGAGTTTTTTATGACATTTTTTAGTTAATCGGGGCAATTTTTATAATTTCAATGCAAATTTATGCGTCATACCTATAAATTTGCAGATTTTATTGCAGGCTCATTTTAAGCCCTTTGTATGATGTGTCGATGACAATAAAAAAGATGGGACATTGCCCATCTTGGTGATATTTAATTCTTGAGGATCCTCGGCTTCTAACCGAGTGAAGTTTTCTCATCTTCTACAGGTTGATGACTAAAGAAATTAAACAAACTACCAAACCACATCATGATTCTTTCAAAAATATTGGCTTCAACAATGTTGACCTGTTCCTCAATCGCAAAGCTATTAATCAATTGATTATTTTGATAAACGTGTACGGTGGCCAGTTTCATGACCTGTGCCAATGGCGCAGTCAGCAATTTTTCAGACAACTCAATATTGACATGCGTTTGTGTACGCTGTGCAGGTTCAAGTGTTTCTAATCCACCTTGTGCATTCGTAAGTTGTAGACGTTGAGTGCTTTGATCAAACTGCGCCAAGTTAATTGCATGTGGCTGTTCATACAGTGATGTCGTTACAAACTTTGGCTGACTGCTTTCAATCTTAAACATGCGTAAGGTCGATTTCACCACAGGCAATTCTGCAATCATTTGTTTGGGTTTAATCGCGACTTCATTACGGGTATAGCTATAAGCTAAATTTAATAATTGATGTGCCACTTCAGCACGTTTTTGCGCACTCTTGGTTCCCATCACCACCACCACTAAACGACGCTCAGGTGCAGCACTATCCAATGTTGGGCGGTTTGCAGTTAAGGCAAGGTTGTAGCCTGCAGCTTTGGTGAAGCCTGTTTTTAACCCATCTACACTTGGGTCTTGTTTTAATAATATATTGGTCGCACGGTGAAAGTGCTGATTGTAGGTAAAACTAGTTTGTTTTGAATAAGCCAAATAATCGGGTGTTTCAGTCACTATCGCTTGTGCTAAACGTGCCATATCTGCCGCAGAAGAATAATGACTAGGCATAGTCACACCAGACGGATTCTGAAAATGTGTATCTTGCATGCCCAAAGCTTGCGCTTCCTGATTCATTCGGGCAATAAACTGCGGCACACCACCTGCAACACGTTCACCTAAAGTGAGTGCAGCATCGTTAGCAGACATAATAATTAAGCCTGCCAATAGCTGATCTATCGAAATCTGCTCACCTGCTTTTAGATACATTTGTGATTCATCCCACATCACTTGCTGCACCACAGGTGTTGCGGTCAAGATTTCATCTCGGTCTAATTTACCTGCCTGAATATCTTTGAGCACAATATAAGCCACCATCATTTTAGTGAGTGAAGCAGGTGCACGTTGTACGTGACTATTGTGCTCTGCAATCACTTGCCCAGATTGTGGGTCTAAAATTGCCCATGCTTCGGCTTCGACACTTTCAGCTTGAATATTCAATAATGCGGCATGCGTGATTGCGCTGTATAGCCAACAGAGCAGCGCAATCAGATAGATAACACGTTTCAAAGAAGTTCCTTATTTACACCAATCCATTGGTGTCACAATGGTTTTAAGCAGCAAAAACAATGTCAATAGACTAGGGAATGCTATGCCTTTTTTGCGCAGTTGGCTAGCCATAAATGCAGACAAATCTCGTCTTGACGCATCAAATGCTAAAAAAATGTTAAGCTTGTGGCCAAGTTCTTATTTATACATTTTGTATTGCCCATTATGTTGCATTATCAAATCGAATTTGACGATTATCGTCAGCATCTTATGCATGTCACCGTGCGTTTTTTGGCTAATCCTACTCAGGTTTTATCTCTACCCACTTGGATTCCAGGCAGCTATTTAATTCGTGAATTTTCCAAACATCTTGAGTCGGTACGTGCTTATGATGAAGCGGGGCGTATCCTCAAAATTCAGAAATTTGAAAAGAATAAATGGCGCTTATTTAACACCGATCATGAATTGATTACGGTGGAATATGATGTCTACGCTTATGATTTGTCAGTGCGTGGCGCTTATGTCGATCAAACCCGTTTATACGTCAATCCTGCCTGTGCCTGTTTGGGCTTAGATGGGCAAGAAGATAAAGCTATTGAAGTTGAATTATTTTTACCAGACGAGCTGAAGCATTTTCAGCTTGCGACAGGTTTGGCAGCAAAAAGTTTGGTGAAAGGGCGTTATACCTTAAAAGCCAAAAACTATGCCGAACTGATTGATGCACCGTTTGAATTGGCAGAACAAACCCGTTTTAGTTTTACCGCAGCAGATATTCCACACGAATTTGTGGTTTCGGGCAAACATGCAATGAACGCTGCGCGTATGCAGCAAGATATTGAAAAAATTTGTGCTACACAAATTACCATGTTTGGTTCTGCGCCATTTGAAAACTATACCTTTATGACCATGGCAACAGGCAATAGCTATGGCGGTTTAGAGCATCCAAACAGTACCAGTTTAATTACACCTCGTGATGATTTGCCGAAAGCTAACGAACCTGAACAACCTTCTAAAGATTATCAGCGCTTTTTAGGTCTGTGCAGCCATGAGTATTTTCATAGTTGGTTGGTGAAATTCATTCGTCCTGAAAGCTTTGTGAATTATGATCTGAATCAGGAAGGTTATACATCGCTGTTATGGATTTTTGAAGGCTTTACGTCTTATTACGATGATTTGTTATTGCTGCGTAGTGGTGTAATTGATCTGGCGGCTTATTTGGAGTTGCTCAAAGCACAAATTGATCGTTATTTGCAAAATCCGGGTCGTGCGATTCAAACGGTAGCAGAATCTAGTTTTGATGCTTGGGTTAAGTTCTATCGTCAAGATGAAAACTCGAACAATGCAGGAACCAGCTACTATAACAAAGGCTGTTTGGTGGCTTTATGTTTAGATTTGGGCTTGCGTTTACGTGGTTCAAGCTTAGATGCCTTAATGCAGAAATTGTACGCTAATGCGCAACAGGGCATTCAAGTGCATGAGCGCACTATCTTTGAATTATGTAAAGAATTGACAGGAGATGATTGGTCGGAGCAAATCCATCATTTAATTAACACGACTGATGAATTGCCGCTCGATCAGTTATTGCCTGAATTTGGCGTTGATTATCAGCTAAAACAGGATAAGTCTTTGCCGTTTGGTTTAAAATTGGCAGATAAACCTGAAGGGGTGTTGGTACAAGCTGCCCATCGTGAAGGTGCTGCGGCAAAAGCAGGACTTTCTGCGCTTGATGTGATTGTTGCGATTGATGGCTTAAAGGCATCTGTAAAATCACTTGAGCAATATGCCAAACAGGATGCAGCTTATACTGTTCATGCATTCCGCCGTGATGAGTTGATGACTTTTGAACTGAATGCTGCGCAGATTGAATTGCCAGAAGTGGCATTAAGCGTTACAGATCAGGCAAAAGTAGAACAGTGGTTAAAAGGCTGAGTTAAAGTTTAATTTAAAGTTCAGCTATAAAAAAATGGATGCTTCGGCATCCATTTTTGTATCTTGAACAAGTTGAGTTTTGACTCACCAACTCATTAACGTGCCCGACGTCCACGGCTTTTGGTATTAGGGCGTGTAGTACCATTGGTCTTACGACGAGGTTTCTCACTTTCTTCCATTTGCCAAATACGTGGCGTACCTGATTTTTTCTTGGTAGTGCCATCTTTATTTTTCTTTTGATGGATTGGCTTGCCACCCGTACCACCAGGTTTTTTCACATAAGAACGCGAGCGATACGGTTCAGCAGCAGGCACATCTTTAAAATCAGGATACAACAACGGTTCAATTTCTTTGGTTTCACCAGGCTGTAAACCCAATTGCACCAAATCAATTGAACCAATTTTGGTACGAATTAAACGCAAAGTTGGAAAACCAACCGCAGCCGTCATACGACGTACTTGGCGGTTGCGACCTTCACAAATTGAAATTTCAATCCACGAAGTAGGTACAGAAGCACGGAAACGTACAGGAGGATCACGCTCCCACAACCATTCAGGCTCATCGACTTTATACGCTTGCGCAGGTAAAGTTATTCCATCTTTCAGTTCTACGCCTTTACGCAATTGTGCTAAGGCATCTTCAGTGACATCACCATCGACTTGAACCAAATAGGTTTTGTATTTTTTATTGGCTGGATTGGTAATAAACTGATTCAAGCCGCCATGATCAGTCAAAAATACCAAGCCTTCCGAATCCATATCTAAACGCCCAGCTAAACGTAAGTCTGGATCATCTACAAAAGCCGACATGGTGAGATGTTTTTCATCTTCACGGAATTGAGAGAGAACGTCATATGGTTTATTTAAGATGACGATTTTCATAAGAAGTGCTTCTTTAAATTCAACAAATTGGGAAAATTGAGAGTATTTAAAAGGAAAAACGGGCGATTTCCAATTAAATCGCAAATACAGTGTGTTTAAGATGGGTCTATTATGCGATAAGAATAGGGGAAAGTATTGCTTAAAGACAATTATTTTTGTGTGTGTGCATTAAACTACAGAAACAGACTAGGCATCTATAATGCATAAAATTAAGATAAACGTGTATGAATATAAATTAGGATGTTATGCAACAAGGTCATTGGTGCTTTATACTCTTCTTTAGCTTTTCAATGCTGGCTTTGCTTAGTGCATGTCAGCCACCCGTGTCTGGCAAGTCTGCAGGAATTCAAACCCCGTATTTATACTGGAAATTGCAACAAACTGAATTCGCAGTGACTCCACTACAAATTCCAGTGAAAGGTGTAAATTTTGCTCAAATACAAGATACCTGGGGGGCAGCACGCAGTGAAGGGCGAAAGCATCAGGGGACTGATATTTTTGCGGTGCGTGGTACAGCCGTCATTGCGGCGACAGATGGCGTTGTGCATAAAATTGGTTTAGACCGCTTAGGTGGAAAAGTCATTTGGATTACTGGGCCTGCATTAAGCCAACATTATTATGCACACCTTGATGATTATGCCGAACATATTCATGTGGGAGACTGGGTTGAAGCTGGTGAAGTTATTGGTTTTGTTGGCACGTCAGGCAATGCCCAAAACACGCCGCCACATTTGCATTATGGCATTTATCTACGCGGGCATGGGGCTGTGAATCCTTATCTATATTTACTAGCAAGTTCACGCTAACCTCAGCTCTAATATTTTATAAATATGACATATTTTTAGCATTTATGTTTCAAGCCTATTCATATTAGGTAGCCGTCATTATTTTTAGGACAAACCATTTAATCATGAAAATTTACCAAGTTGATGCTTTCAGCCATGAATTGTTTAAAGGCAATCCCGCCGCCGTGCTTGTGAGTAAAACATGGTTAGCTGATGATTTAATGCAAAATATCGCATTGGAAAATAATCTGTCCGAAACCGCTTTTGTCAAAATGATAGATGCAGAAAACTTTGAAATCCGCTGGTTTACCCCCATAACAGAAGTCGATTTTTGCGGACATGCCACACTTGCCAGCAGCTTTGTTTTATTTAAGGATTATACAGAGGCAAATACAATTCAATTTCATGTGAAAAATTTGGGGATTTTTACAGTTCAGCAACAGCAAGATGGCAAAATTTGCATGAATTTCCCGATACGCGCTGCCCAGAAAGTTGAAGATTATCCCGATATTTTACGCCAAGCTTTGACTAAACCATTTAAAAATGTCTATATCAATGCGCAAGCTTATATTGTGGAGTATGAATCGGTACAAGATGTGCTAGATGAACAGCCGAATCTTGAATTATTAAAACAATTGGGACAATTGCGTACAGCTATCACAGCACAGTCGAGTGATGATGTTGCGATTACTGCTTCTAAAAATGCACAGTATGACTGTGTGTCGCGTTATTTCGCACCCGCTATGGGCATTGCAGAAGACCCTGTTACAGGCTCAATTCATACTGCAATTGCACCACTTTGGGCAGAAAAATTGCAGCAAACTGAACTTGTGGCTTATCAGGCTTCAGCCCGAGGTGGCATACTGTATTGCAAGATGTTGCCTAATGGTCGTATCGAAATTTCAGGTTATGCACAGCTATATTTGCAGGGCGAAATCATGATTTAAACTATGTCCTGCATTAGATTTCTTTCATCCTTTAAAAATGATCAAATGCATAGTCAAATTTACGATTGATCATTGCTTTATTTTTGTCATATTGAGTTTTCATCTTTCTTTATTGGAAAAAAGCTGAGATGAGAGTAGTTTGCAAGTTTTGCTTGGTTTAAATCATATATTTTGCAAATTTTTACGGTTGATTTAATCGCAGCTTGGTATGCTGTTAAGCTCAAGTTGAAAATTGCCATTTTCGATGGCAAATCAAAAATAGAATGAAATCAATCGGGAAAAAGAAGTTGCTACGTTTTAAAACCCTCACTTTATCTTTATGTGTACTGGCATTCAATGGCGTGGTTTTCGCCCAGCCAGTTTTAGTAAAATCTCAGCAAGAAATACAAGAATATCAACTTGATAATGGCTTAAAAGTCATTTTGGCACCCAATCAGAAAGAAAATAAAGTCTTTATGAATATGGTGTATTTAACGGGTTCATTGAATGATCCACAAGGCAAAGGTGGTTTGGCACACTTGTTGGAACATTTGGCATTTAAAGGTACAGAAAACGTACCTGCCGAGGAGTTTCAGCGCCGTTTAGATCAATATAGTTTAATGCACAATGCCAGCACCGACTATTACTCGACTAAATACACCAACATCATTCGTCCTGAAACTCGCGCCGTCAATGAGATGATTTATCTTGAAGCGGAACGCATGGATAAATTGGTCATGCAGGAAAAATATGTGCCTGCCGAAATTGCGATTGTAAAGCGTGAACGCGAAGTGCGTATGGATCAACCGTTTTCAGTCTTGTTAGATCAGGTGTGGAAATCGGCCTATGGTAATCAGTATTTCGGACGCTTACCCATTGGCGATTTAAACGAACTGCAATCCATTAAAATGCAGGAGTTAAATCAATTTTACCGCACATGGTACGCGCCTAATAATGCTATTTTAGTGATGACAGGCAAGTTTGATCAGGCAGCGGTGTTAAAACAAATTGATCAACATTTTAGTCCAATTGCAGCACGACAAATTCCCAAACAAGTACAAGTGCCTCGATTAGACAGTAACAAAATTCAGCAACGAAATTTTGTGGTACAAAAGGGCAGTCAACTGGCCAAGTTTAATCTGTATTTAAATGGCAATGACGAAAAGATCAAAACCGCTTTGGTGCTGTCACCATATTTACATACATTGCAACCGAGTGGGCATTTGTATCAAGCACTGGTAGAAACAGGCAAAAGTACCATGGTGCAGTCTAGCACATGGTTAGATCAAGATTTTAATTTGGTGTTGATGGGGGCTTTGTATGCACCCAATCATGATGCCAAGCAAGTACAAACTGGCTTGAATCAAAGCATCGAACAGGCAAAAAACTTTGATGATGCCGAGTTACAACGTGTTAAAAACTTGATTCAAAATCAGGCTGACAGTGTCATGAATGATGCAGTGGCTTTGGGTGGTCGCTTGAGTGATTATGCTGTGGCTTATCAGGGGAATTGGACACAATACTGGCAAGATTTACAAGATATTCAGCAGTTAAATGTAGATACTCTTAATCAGCATTTAAAACAATTTTTTACTGCAGAACATCGCATAATAGGGGATATTCAACCCACCCCTGAAGATCAAAAACAGGCACTTACAGCAAAGAAAGCGGCTGAAACAGCAAAAACTTTAGATCAGCAAGATGCACCTGTTGCACCGTTGAAAGACGTGCAAAGTTATCAGCAAGAAGTGACAGACTATGTGCAAAAATCCAAACAAGCTTTGATTCAAAATGAAAAAAAGATTCAGCGTGGCAGCTTAAAAAATGGTGCCAAGTATGCATTATTTCCAACTGCAACGCGTGATGATAAAACCTATGCCACTATTTCGGTAAATTTTGGTACGGCACAATCTTTATTTAAGCAGGGCGAAATTTTAGATTTAACCGCGTATTTGTTGCTGCGTGCATCTCAAGAGCATAGTTTGCAAGACATCGCCGATCAGTCAATTGCTGCAGGTGGTTCGGCTTTTGCACAAGCCGATGCTAATGCGATTCATATTCAAATTGTGGCAAAAAAAGAAAAGTTTAATGCGTTTTTTAATTTTGTTTTAGATGTCATGCAAAACCCAAGTTTTGAGCAAAGTCAGTTTGATTTAATTCGTTCTCAAAGTTTATCCAGTTTAGAACGACCTTATACCGAGCCTGAAACTGTGGCTGCTTTGACTATGGCGCGTTTAATTGAAATTTACCCGCAGGGCGATTTACGCTATCACTTCGAACCTGGATTTGCGAAGCAACAACTGCAAGCTGCAACCCAAGCGCAGGTGCAGCAGTTATATCGTCAATTTTTCGCCATGAATTATGCACAGATTGCCATTACAGGTGAGTTTGATCCGAAACAAATTAAAAAAACTTTAGTTCAGCGTTTGGGGCAATCGCGTAATACGGAAGTGTATCAACGCTTAGATTCAGCCTATACGGCATATCCTGCGAAAAAGTTGCATGTATTGGCAGAACAGCGCGAATTTGGCAGTTATCAAAGTTTATTGACCTTGCCTTTGGGCGTAAATCATCCTGACACACCTGCCATGATGGTGCTGAGTTATATTTTGGGCGAATCGCAATTGTCTTCACGTTTGGCGCAAGAATTACGTGAAAAAAATGCATTGGTTTATGGTTTTAGTAGTGGTTTGAGTTTAAGTGAATTTGAACAATCGGGTGCGCTCAGTATTTCTGCGCAATACAGTGCAGGCAAGTCGGCTCAAGTGTCACAGGCGGTGCATAAAGTGTTGCAGGAATTGCGCCGTGATGGTGTCAGCTTGCAAGAAGTTGAAGCTGCAAAAGCCGATATTTTGAAAAAACGTGTGACTGCCTTGGAAGATGAACGCAGTATCCACCGTATGTTAGTGCCACAATTAGAACAAGGTCGTGATTTACGTTACCGTGAGCGACGTGATCAAGCGTTAGCAAAACTCAGCAAAGCCGATGTAGATGCTGTGATTCAGAAATATTTACGCTTAGAACATTTGCTTGAAGTAGCCGCCGATCAATATGGTCAAGCCAATGTTGAGGTGCTGCCGTTAAAGCCGCAGTCTAAATAAAGATTCAATTTAATTTTGAGCAGATACAAAAAACGCATCCATTTCGATGCGTTTTTTGTCTTCAAGTTTGCTATCTATGCTCAATTGGCTAAAGCTTTATAAACGATAAAACTGTTTGGCATTATGATGAAACACTTGCTGCAAAGCATTTGGATGATAGGCCGCAACAATATCACTAGTCGCATCAATTAAATTGACCAAAGACGTGCTCACTCGATCCATTGGAAAATTGGAAGCAAACATCAACCGATATATTCCAAAGCTTTGTAAGGCATGCTGAATCAGTGGTGCAGTTAAATCTATAATTTCCTGTTTTGAGGCTTCACGTTTTTGCAAGTGAAATTGATGTCCTAAAACAGGCATAAATAACCCTGAAATTTTGCTGTAAACATTTGGACAGTGTGCCAACTCGGCAATATCTTCTTGCCAACGAAACAGAATGTTTTCCCGTGCTGTTTTGGTCACGCCTGTATGTGTGCCAACTTGCCCGAACAGCCCTGCAGGTGTGCCCAAATGGTCAAGTACAATAGAAGTTTCTGGAAATTGTTTAGCCAGCGCCAAGACATCGCCCAATTGGGTCGAATACGTCCATGCATCAAAACTTAAATTATATTGCGCTAAAGCTTCAAAACCTTTTAGAAACTTTTTGTTCCGATATAAATGTGGTTCGTCTGCCCAAGAGAAAATCCCGTGATCTTCATGCACGGCTGCCATTTTACGAATTCCACGGAAGTTTGGAGAGGCTTTGTGATGTAATTTTAGAATTTTCTTAAAATTAGAATCGCGCGGGTCTGCAGTGGCGACAATCGCGCCCAAAGCCAAACCATTATTTTTAAAATCCAGACTTTCTATAAATTCGGTTTCACCAACTACACCTTTGCCTTTATGGTTGTGCCAATTGGCTTCAATATGCACAACTTTTTCAGCCGTATAAAAACCTAAGTCGCGGGCATAATGCTCAGGTAAATAGGGCGATGTGACGTGCTCGGTGCGTCCCAAAGTTTCAATGAGTGTTTTCGGTTTTATCAGGCGGATGGTTTTATCTAGCAAATTGGGATGCTTGCCCAAAAGCTTAACAGCAAGTCGTGCGCTGTGTGGCGTGTTATACGGATCCCACTGATGAATATGTGCATCAATGAGTGCAAATCCTAGATTCTGCATAATGATCCTGTTTTTATGACGCTATTATTTCACTATTCAAAGCCATCATGTTACAAAAGGGAAGGGTTATTTATCGAAATCTACAAGTTTGAAAATTAGCCGCAATAAAAAAGCCCCGTAGGGCTTTGTTTATATGCAAAATTAATGATCGTGCGAGTGGTCGTGATCATGTTTATGGGTATGAAATTCTTCGTTGTGACGGAAGCGCAAATAGTTTTCAAACTGTTCGCAATATTCATCATAGTTATCTTCAAGCATCATTTGAAATTGCTGCAAGATATATGACATAACTTGGTCTTTGGCATCGCGCATTTCATTGCCATCTTTAAAATTATTGGCTGCCACCCAAGTATTAAAACGTGCAGTAGCAAATAACATGGCAGCACTCACCTGACCACGAATTTCGGCAGGTTTTACTGTGGAGCCTTTTTCAAAATGACAGAAGCCATTGGCCTGTTTAATAAATTCATCGGCACGTTCAAAAAAAGCCGCATTTAATGCTTCTTCTTCGGTTACATCGGTTGCTTCAATCTTTTGAACCATGAATTTTTCCTAAGCTAAAAATCTGAATGTTTCATTATAGGCAAAGCCTTGCAGAAACAAAACCTTTGCCTTAAGCTAAAAATAGCCTAAGCAAAATTGGAGTGGTTGATGCAAGATGCGATTGCGGTACAAAGTTTAAAAAGCGACATTGCTTTATTACGTCAAAATATTTGGCCACCCGTGCAACTTGCCCATGTTGAAGGCTTGCCGATTTATTATGGAACACGCGCAGAAGTAGCAGAATACTATAAACAATGGACAGGGTTGATTGAACGTGCACAGGATTTATTTCAGCCTTTTATGCAAGATGCAGTCATTGATGCGGTGCATTTACCCAGTCATTTGAACTTGCCCTTATTTTATTTTCATGTCGATCGGATTCGAGTGAATAAAACCCGCGCCAAAGAATCGAAAACTTTTCGGGGGATTGCCAGCCTGATCGAAAAATGTGGGCAATTTGAACCGCAGGAAATTCAGCTCATGCAGCGTTGGTTAGACAGTGATGACAATGCAGCACTGGTGGCACATCGTGAGTTTATTGATTTGCGTACTTATGTGTTTCAGCATGGGCAAAGTGACTACACGCGCACCCGTTTTTATGTGAATGGTATTGTATTAAGTGTCGAACCATATTTTGAACTGGTCGATGCCCGAGATAAGCCACGTAAGCAGCGTAGTGACAGTTATCAAGACCCTTTGGCAGATAACCAAACATGGAAAGTATTTGGTAAATATCGTTAATCTTTTAGAAAGTTTGGAATTTGCAGATTAAATACTAATCTAAGATATAAAAAATAAGCTCAACATGAAATGAATCCCTGTTGAGCTTAAATGTGATCATTGATTGATGATCAAACTTCAACTACGACCAAAAAGGCTGACTTTCAGCAAACTGCTGTAAATCCTGTTCAATCTGTATGGAAATATGACGTTCTTCCGACGCAATCCAACCCAATACAAACCATGTTTTCGGTTCAGTTTGAGCATGGCTTTCATATAGACCTTGTGCCACCATTAAATCATTAAAATGCCCTAAAGTTTCCTGTAATGGTTTTAGGGTTTTTAAATACGTTTTGACGTCATCTTCTGCAAATAAACTACTCACAAACTCCACGGTATAGCGTAAACGTTTTACACGCTTACGCGTGCGGTGTTTAGATTCCACATCCAAGGTTTGGAAATGACCTGTATCATCACAAATTTGTTGATGCATTTTCTGCAAGCGTTTACGTAATACTTTTTTGAATGGTTTTGATTCTGCATCTGCAATCGCAGCCGAATGTGCAAAACTCATAAGTTGTAACAGTAATAAGGTTGTGGTCGGTGAGCGGAAAATTGCATCAATCGCAATGTTTTCAGATGCTGCAGGTGGTAGTTCGGTAATAGGTGAGCCTGCATTTTCAAGTTGCGGAATCAGACTTTCGCGCAAAGCATCTTGATCGCGGGTCGAATCTAACTGCTGAAAAAGTGTCGCCAATTGACTTTCCCAATTGTTATTTGCCAACGCATCATATTCAGCAAAAATTTTTAAGGCACTGCGTAAACGTCGAATGGCAACACGCGCTTGATGCACATGCCCACTGGCATAATCTTGACTGGCAATCGCAGCTGCATTGGGTAGCAAGTGTGCCAAACAATTCTGAGTAATTTGTGTCAACAACTCATGCATATTTTCGGGGTGTTGCAATTGTAAAGCACTTTGCTGCTGTACAGGAATCATGGTTTCATTGTTATACAGCATATTGCCACGCTGCGATTTACTACGTGTGTCGAGCCATAAATGATATTTTTTAATCCACGGCTGAATATAGGCAATTAAATCTGCAATTTCACCTTGTTTCAGTTCAAACTCAACTTCGTAAATTTCAATCGAATTTTTACCTTGTCGGATTTCACCTAAATCAAAAGCAACTTCAATTTGGCTGTTTTTATAATGTGCCAATTGACTGTAGCGTAAAACATCGGTTTCAAACTGCAGAGTTAAATTGACTTTTGAACCATCCAAAGCCTTTTTTAAAATCTTCCGAGCTTGTTTATGATTTTCATAACATGCCAAATCACACAATTCAGGCGCATCATGTCCTAACTCATGTTCAAGCTCAAAGCGTTCATAATGTTGTGGACTAGGCGCTTTTAAAGTTTGTCGCCAAATATCTCCCTCTAAACGCTGACGCAGGGCAATGCGTTGTTTGGCTAAGTGCTGGTCAGGACTATCATAATATTTAGCCCATAAATGTTGTTGTTGAACTAGTTTGTTCTTTTTAAATGCTATTTCGAATGCCGCACGATAATTATGTGGAATTTGAAATTTCAACTCTATTTCAGACATCGGGAATTCCCTCGATGAAAAAAGATACGTTCTATTAACTATAGTGTAAATCTATAAATGAACAAGGGGAGAGCTGTGAACAAAAGCTTGAAAAAGAAAATAATTTGTATTCAGTTTTTAATTCAAAGCAGCCGAAGGAATATTCAAAAGGCTGCCGTTGTCTTGCAGTATTTTTAGCGAGTGTTTTGAGGATATTAAGGGAACTTATTTTAAGAATTTACGGCTCACCATAAATTGTTCAGTCGCTTCCAATAAACGCTGTGCATACACTTCCTGTTTTGCTGTTAGCCAACCCAAAACAAACCAGTCGCTCGCTTCCAATTCAGTTTGTTGAATATATCCTGCAGAGGATGCCAACACTTGATATTCCTGAGCTGCAAGCTGAGCATCATTCAATGATTTGCTATATTTCTGCAAATTTTTTACATCATAAATATTCGTCAAAATTGGGAAGCTGAATTTTAGCTCCTGAATACGCAAAGCCAGTTGATCTAAACTTTCAAAATCGTGAATATCACTGTGCTGTAATTGTTCATGCAACTGCTTATATTGCTGTTGCAACGTGTTTTGTGCGGCAGTTTTTAAGTCTAAACCCGAGTGATCGCTCGCGGCTAAACTAAACATCAATAATTCTAAATAGTGATGCACATTTTGCGTTGAACGGACTAAATTGACCAATTTTTCTTGGGCGTACAAGGTATCTTTTTTTAGGTTTTCTGCAGTCGTCGGGTTCTGTAAAAACGCGCCGAGTGTGGCTTGCATGTGTTCTAAGTGCTGTAAGTGATCAAAATGTTGTTTAAATGCTGCAATTTGCATTGCCCATTTATCGCCTAAATGCTTCGACCAATCTTTAAATAAGGATAGTGTTAGTTGTAAATGTTGCAAAGCGAACTGCGCCTGATCAATATGACTTTGTTCGGCAACTTGAGCAGAAATTGCGGCAATATTGGGCAATAAATGCTGTAATTGTTGTGCAATTAACAGGCGTAAATTTTGGTCGGCATGGTCTTTTTTACTGAATTGAAATTCTTTGCTCTGAGCCGCAGGGCTGACTTTTTGCTGCACAGAAAGCAAATGTCCAATTTCTGCTTTATTGCGCACATCCAGCCATAAATGAAATTTTTTCACCCATTCAAAACTAAAAGCCAGCAATTGCTGAATTGAACCTTGTTTCAGTTCAAACTCAACTTCATGTACTTCAACTTCAGCATCTGCACAACGAATGTGACCAACATCTAAACTGATTTCAATGTCAGTATCTTCAACGGTCATTAGTCGTGAGGTACGTTGAATATCGGTTTCAAATTGTAGTTGCAACTGATCCCAATTTTGTCCCAAAGCTTGATTTAGCAATTGTTGTGCTTCGGGAATACTTTGATAAATTTGCAGATCAAGTTGTGGTGGAGTATCTGGATTTTCAGTTGGCGCAAGTGGATGGTTATGTTCAAAACTATGAAAATGACTTTGACCTGCCGCTTTTAAAGTTTGTACCCATTGCTCACCTTCTAAACGCAGTCTTAACGCCATGCCATGATGCGCCAAGCTGTGCGCAGATGTATCAAAATAGCGTGCTTTTAATGGAATTTGAGTCGATTTTTTCGGGTCTAAAGTTTTGAGTAGTGCAGTACGACGTGCGACTGGAATTTGAAATTTTAATTCAACTTCGACCATGAAAAATATCCTGAACGTAAAGCATGTTGCGCCAAAGCAGCGGCAAACAAATTGGTATTATAAATTTGTGAAAATTGCAGAACTAAGGTTTTGCAAAAGTGCGTTTGATTGTAACTAAAATATGCCAAGAAGTAAGGCTTGACCTTGGCTTTTTTAGGGTCTGTTGGCATTTCCTAAATGGCTTGCGCTGTAGGCTAAAACTGAGCAGATCAGGCATGAAACGTAGGGAATAGCGAGACTATTGCCAAGTTTCATAACGCAATCTGAGAAAGTTTTAGCCACAGCCTTTCAGGACAAGCATATTTTTTGCTGCTATTGCGTTATGAGTCAGTTATTTAGAACGACTAAATTTCCTGTCTCATGCCTTATATCAGCTGAAAAATATGCGTTGTCGCAAACATAGACGAAGTGTCAACAGACCCTTGAGTTTGGTTTTTTTTTGGCTTAGTTTAAAGTGTCGTTGAGCGTAGCAAAAATAATTCAAACCTATAAACATCAGGATGATGAACATGAACGCAGCATTAAACCCCGAATTTGAGCCGACACCAGATCCCAAGTTTGAATTGCCAATTCAGGATTATTCAACATTTTATCGCTTTTATTTAACTGAACACCGCAACATTATGAGCCGTCGTTTGCACGTTGTTGGCAGTAGTATCGGTTTATATTGTGTGAGTAAAGCCATACGCCATAAAAAAGCCAAATATGTACTCTATGGTTTGCTGGCAGGCTATGCTTGTGCATGGGTCGGGCACTTTGTTTTTGAAAAAAATAAACCTGCCAGTTTTAAACAGCCTGTGTATAGTTTTATTTCAGACTGGCGGATGTTTGCCGATGTTTTGCGTGGTCATTTAAGTTTGCAAGATCGTGCTAAAGATAAAATTCCAAGTTGAATTGAGCGCTTAGTTATACCGTTTAGGCAAAAACTAAACGATATGTGATTATTTTCATAAAAAATGTACAAATAAAATTAATTTTTTGTTGAAATGATAGAGTGAATATTCTAATAATGTGTCATCAAATTTATTGATAAAAGTTTGTGACTTTCCAAGCCTAGAGTGACCTTTCTCTAGGCTTTTTTTATGTGAAAAATTATATTCAGAATGGTGTTAAATCAGAAATCATTCATCTTTAAGCAAGGATATAGAGCAAGCAGGTTACTGATAGAGCGGCATGAAAAAATATAGACACATGATCATTTGTCGCATCCCCACATGCGCTCTGGCACAAATGATCATGTGTCTAAATGGGCGACCTAAATATGTCGTTATTCGCTGTAGTCACCCGTATGGATTTTAAAATCCATATCTTATTGAACTGGTTGCAGTTCTTGTTTTGCGCAGTTCAATTAAAGCTAAATCTATCTTTTAGCGCTATCACTAGAATTTGGTATTTTTAAGTTTTTGACTCAATAAAACCCAAACAAAATAGAAGCTTATAGAGCCTATATAAAAAAACTTGTTGAGCCTGAGGTTCTGACACATGCCGCCTGAATGTGTAATAATACAGACCTTGTATTATTTGTGGCTGAGATTATGCGCGGTTTATATTTGATTACCAATGATGATCCTATCGAACTGCTTTTGGCAAAATTAGAAGGGGCGATGGCAACTTATGAAGTCGCGGTGTTGCAATATCGCCGTAAAAATGTGCCTCAAGCTCAGCAGGCATACGAAATTGAATATATGAAATCGATGTGTGATCAATACAAAGTGCCATTTGTGATTAATGATGATCTTGAAACTGCAGTGAAATATGGTGTTGGCGTACATTTGGGTCAAGAAGATGGCTCTATTGTTGAAGCGGTTGCACGTTTACCACAAGATGTATTGATTGGTCGCAGTTGTAATAACTCGATTGAATTGGCAGAGCAAGCCATTGCCGATGGTGCAAACTACGTTGCTTTTGGTGCAGTCTATGCAACTGAAACTAAACCTGAGGCAAGTACACTTACATTAGACACGCTCACACTGGCGAAGCAACAACTCAATGTGCCAATTTGCGCGATTGGTGGTTTAACTGTTGAAAACAGTCAGCCTGTCATTGAAGCAGGTGCAGATTTATGTGCAGTGATTAGTGATATATTAAGACGTCCGATGCATACTGTTGCACAGCGTGTTTATGATTGGTCTGCACTTTTCAAAGCAGACACTTAAAGCAGACAGCTAATTTTTTATTTTATTTTTTGAGTTGAGTGCCTCCATGAGCTTATCTCCAAAGCAAGAACAATTGTTTAAACAAGCCAATAAGCATATTCCAGGTGGTGTCAATTCACCTGTACGCGCATTTAACGGGGTAGGCGGAACCCCTGTATTTATTGAAAAAGCCAAAGGTGCTTATTTGTACGATGTCGATGGCAAACGCTATGTCGACTATGTAGGTTCTTGGGGACCAATGATTTTAGGTCATGCCCATCCTGCTATTATTCAGGCGGTGCAAGCTGCAGCTGAAGATGGTTTGAGTTTTGGTGCGCCAACGGTGCATGAAACGACTTTGGCCGATATTATTTGCGAAATTATGCCTTCAATTGAGTTGGTTCGCATGACCAACTCAGGTACAGAAGCCACCATGACCGCAATTCGTTTGGCGCGTGGTTATACAGGTCGTGACAAAATCGTCAAATTTGAAGGTTGCTATCATGGACACTCAGATTCGCTGTTGGTCAAAGCAGGCTCTGGACTTTTAACCAGTGGTGAAGGTGAAGCGACTTCTGCGGGTGTTCCTGCCGATTTTGCTAAACATACGCTGACTTTACCGTATAACGATATCGCCACCTTAAAAGAATGTTTTACAAAGTTTGGTGCTGAAATTGCAGGGGTGATTGTTGAGCCAGTTGCGGGCAACATGAACTTGGTTAAACCAATTGATGGTTTCCTGCAAGCAATTCGTGATGTCTGCGATGAACGCGGCTCAGTCTTTATTATTGATGAAGTAATGACAGGTTTCCGTGTTGGCTTAGGCGGTGCTCAGGCGCATTATAATGTTAAACCAGACTTGACCACACTCGGTAAAATTATTGGTGCTGGCTTACCAGTAGGTGCATTTGGTGGTAAACGCGAAATCATGGAATGTATTGCGCCATTAGGTAAGGTGTATCAAGCAGGTACTTTGTCTGGTAACCCGTTGGCGATGCGTGCGGGCATTGAAATGTTTAAACATTTACGTGCCGAAGGTTTTTATGAAAATTTAACTGCGCAACTGGAAAAATTGTTGGCAGGCTTACAAGCTGCGTCAGATGAAGCAGGTATCCCGTTCAAGACGCAACAAGTCGGTGCTATGTTTGGTTTGTATTTTACTGACCAAGATGACATCACCAGTTTTGATTCTATGCTGAATTGCGATGTCGATGCTTTCCGTAAATTCTTCCACGGAATGTTGCAACGTGGTGTGAACTTGGCGCCATCTGCTTTTGAAGCAGGCTTTATTTCATCTGCGCATAGTGATGAAGATATTGCCTACACCATTCAAGCTGCAAAAGAAACATTTGCGGAAATGAAGGCGTAATTTGACCTCTGCTTAACACTGTCCTAAAAGGCATAGATATCTCCAAAATATCTATGCTTTAGGTTAAATTGAAGACATACTCTTCAATTTAATATCAAAGGCTTAGATCAGCGTCTTGTTAAACACTAAAATAGCCTGGTCAAACTAAATATGAATCCTATTACTTCATTTGCTCCCGCCATCAAAGATATAGCTTCAGAACGGCTTTGTTGTGCAACTATCTTGCACTATGATTTCATTGTATTTTTCTATCCAAATTTTAAAAACCTTTAAAACAGTATCTTAAAAAATATTTATGCAACAAAGCCTCCTGCATGCTATAAAACCCACATTTCTAAAAGCAGGCTGATTTAAAATTCAGCAGATTGTCTGATTCAGGAATGTAAATCGGAAAATTCATCGGGAATTGATGTATTTTGCATTGTAATTCTGTGTCAGGCTTTTTATTATTGCCGCCTTGTTTTCACGATCGGCCCGGAATTGAAATTGAGTAATTTTCTAAGCGAACACCTGATTCATCGTGACGATGAGTTTATGGTGATACATAAACCCGCTGGCATACTCACCGTTCCAGGTAAAACAGCAGATTTGCAAGATTGTGTGATGAGTCGTCTAGTTAAAATTGAGCCGCGCACTTTGCTGATTCATCGCTTAGATCGTGATACTTCGGGTATTTTGGTATTTGCACTCACGAAATGGGCGCAAAAACAAATTTCGCGTCAGTTTCAAGAACGCCAAACCGATAAAACCTATCAGGCATTGGTGGCAGGGCAACTGCAAGGTGAAGGCACTGTAGATGTGCCTGTGGTCTATGATCCTGCACATCCTCCATTACACATTGCCGATGCAACCCATAACAAACCTGCGTTAACGCATTGGCGTGCATTGGAGCAATTTGAATTGCAGGGGCAAATTGTGACTCGTGTGCAACTGACGCCTATCACAGGTCGTTCGCATCAACTGCGAGTACACATGCAATATTTAGGTCATCCAATTATTGGTGATACTTTGTATGCCACGCCCGAACAGCAACAACTCATGCCTCGTTTGTGTTTACATGCAGCAGAATTAAGTTTTCTGCATCCACAAACTGAGCAACGTGTACAGTTTACTTGCCCAGTCCCATTTTAAGCGAAAAAGATTACGCAAAGCCTGTGCTTTAGGCTCTCTTTTTAGTGCGCTTTATGTCAAAATATATTGCTATACGCCCTGAATTTTTGCTCAAATACTCAGCAGGTTTTGCGCAAAAATTTATACGTCCTAACTTCTAAATAAAGGTGGAAAAATTGCAGCAGTTTGCTATTGGTCAACGTTGGTTATCAGACACAGAAACGGAATTAGGACTTGGTGTTCTGATTGATGTAGATGAGCGATCGGTCAGCATTTTATTCCCTAAAAGTGATGAAACCCGTGTCTATGCACGCAATAACGCACCTTTATCGCGTATCATTTTTAATGTAAATGATGAAGTTCAAGACCAAGAAGGCAATGCGTGGACGGTTGAATCGGTCGAAGACCGCCATGGCGTATTGCGTTATAACGTGGTGCGTCGTTTGCAAGATGGCAGTGAAGAAAAGAAATCACTGAATGAAACCCGTATTGGTGCAAGTATCCAACTTTCAAAACCATTAGACCGCTTGCTTGCCAGCCAAATTGACTATAAAGAATGGTACGACTTGCGTATTGAAGCCTTGTTGATGCAAGCCAATATGCAAAGTAGCCCACTGCGCGGCTTGGTGGGTTCGCGTGTAGGTTTGATTCCACATCAACTTTATATTGCACATGAAGTCGGTAAGCGTTTTGCGCCACGTGTCTTATTGGCAGATGAAGTTGGTTTAGGTAAAACCATTGAAGCAGGTTTGATCATCCATCAGCAACTCAAAACAGGACGTGCGGAACGTATCCTGATTTTGGTACCTGATTCGCTGCAATATCAGTGGATGATTGAAATGCGTCGCCGTTTCAATCTGCAATTCTCTTTGTTTGATTTAACCCGTACGGCATCTATTAAAGAACACGATCCTGACCTGAATCCATTCTTGACCGAACAATGCATCATTGCTTCAGTCGATTTAATGATTGACCACGATGACTTACGCGAACAAGCCCTAGAAGCAGGTTTTGATTTGCTGGTGGTCGATGAAGCGCATCACTTAATGTGGAGCGAAGAAGAAGGTGGTAATGACCGTTATGATCTGGTCGAAGAATTAGCCGAACAAACCGCAGGGGTGTTATTGCTTACAGCAACGCCTGAGCAACTGGGTGTAGAAAGCCATTTTGCGCGTTTACGTTTACTCGATCCGCAGCGTTTTAGTTCACTAGACCGTTTCTTGGATGAAGAAGCGCAATATCAACATACGGCAAAAATTGCCGAAGTCTTAATGTCAGATGCCGCATTGGAAGAAAGCCATTTGGTTGCACTGGAAGGCTTGTTGGGACATCGCATTGAAGATAACCCAGAGCAGCGTTTCCGTGCCATCCACGAATTATTAGACCGTCATGGTACAGGGCGTATTTTGTTCCGTAATACCCGTGAAGCAATTCAAGGTTTCCCAGGTCGTGATTGTCAGCCTGCGCCGTTACCTGCGCCAGAAAACTGGTCTAAAGATGGTAAATTACGTGAACAAATGTGGCCAGAAGAAGCACAGCTCGATGGCAGTTGGATGGAAACTGACCCGCGTGTAATGTGGTTAATGGAGCGTTTGCGTAGCGACTTAAAACATAAAAAAGTGCTTTTAATTGCGCGTAGCGGCCCTGTGGTAGAAGCCCTTGAAAATGCGCTGCGCCTACATGCAGGTATTCGTACTGCAATGTTCCATGAAGGCATGAGCTTGTTAGAACGTGACCAAGCGGCAGCATATTTCGCAGAAGATTCTTATGGTGCACAAATTTTATTGTGTTCCGAAATTGGTTCAGAAGGGCGTAACTTCCAGTTTGCTTCAGACCTGATTTTGTTTGACTTACCTGCCAATCCCGACGTGTTAGAACAACGTATCGGTCGTTTAGACCGTATTGGTCAAGAAAACCGTATTCAAATTCATGTGCCGTATTTGGTTGGGACTGCGCAAGAGCGTATGTTCCGTTGGTATAACGAAGCACTCAATATTTTCAGCAATATTTCACCCACTGCACAAACCTTGCAGGAAAACTTTATTGTCGATTTAAAAGACTGCTTATTGGCAGATTTAGGACAACAGTTTGAAGATTTACTGGAAGCAGTCAGTGTGCAGCGTGAAGCTTTGGAAGCAGAACTTCAAGCGGGTCGAGATCGTTTGTTGGAATACAACTCTTGCCGTCCTGTGGTGGCGCAGGAAATTGTACAAGCTTTAGAAGATTACGACGACAATACCACGTTGCCTATGTTTATGAAGCGCTTTATGGCATCGACCAATATTGACTTCGATGAACAAAGCAATGGCACGGTGATTATTAAACCAACTGATCAAATGCAAGTGCAAGGTTTGACCTTAGACGAAGAAGGCATGACCGCGACGTTCTATCGGGATCAGGCGCAAATTCGTGAAGATGCACAGTATTTGACCCTAGAGCATCCATTCACAGAAAGCGTGATGGAAATGATCAATACACAAGGTTTTGGTAGCACCAACGTTGCGGTATTAAAATCTGCCGCTTTGCCACAAGGTTCTGTGTTGCTCGAAGTCTGGTTCAAAGTGGATGTCATTGCACCTAAAGCCCTGAATTTGCCATCAAGCTTGCCACAGCAACTCATTCGTGTCTTATTGAGCGAAAAAGGGCAGGATTTATCGCAAAAAATTGCCCCTGAAATTTTAAAACCTTATTTACATCATTTAGATGGCAACAGTTGTCGTCAAGTGGTGAAAGCACGCCGTGACGCGATTGAAGCGCGTTATACACAGGCTTTGGAGTTGGCTAAAGCTGCATTGCCTGAATTTAAGCAACAAGCTAAAGATGTATATAGCAAAAAATGGCAATATGAAATTGACCGTTTAAGCTATTTGAAGCAATTTAACCCAAGTATTCGTGAAGATGAAATTACACGTTTACAGAAATTGCAAAAAGAAGGTGTTGCATTATTAGATGGTTTGTCGGTCACGCCTGAAGCAATTCAGGTGATGGTGGTGGTAAAGCCATAAAGAGTGCATTCAATACAGGTGTCTAGACGGTGTATTTGTATTGAGTCGGTTTTAATCAATCACTTTTTTAAATATTTGGCATCTTCTAAATTGCACGTTTTAAGTTGGGCATTGCGCCTCATTTTTACGGAGCAGTTTAGCGGGTGCTTTTTTAATATCGCAATAAAAATTTTGTGCGAGATTTTTCACATCACAGACTTAAACAAAGTAGCAACCAGTGCTTATGTGTCATTAAAATGACTCATAATTCATCTTTTTCAGCATTCCGGTCATTTGCAAAACCCAGTGGTATGCGTAGTTTAAAGGCTGTTGATCTTTTATCTATGATTGATGTGCCAAGTGTTGAATCTGTAAGCGCGTACGCATAGATCAAGTCACAGACCCGATATTCTTCTTTTAAGCGTATTTTAAATGACTAAAGCTGCAATTCATTTTACCCATGCCAATGGTATTCCTTCTGCCAGTTATCAAAAGTTTTTTCAATGTTTTGAAGCAGATTATCATTTAAAGGCAATTCCACTGATTGGTATGCAAGCAGAATTTCCTGTGACCTATAAGTGGACCTATTTGATTCATCAAGTGATTCAGGACATTGAGCAGCAGTTTCCAAAGCAACAAGTGATTGGTTTAGGGCATTCTTTTGGTTCATTATTAACCCTGATGTGTGCCTATCAGCGTCCAGATTTATTTTCTCAATTGATTATTATGGATCCACCTTTTGTGATTGGATCGAAGTCGGCATTATTTGAAATTTTACAAAAATTTAAACTGAAATATGTAGATCAACTCACACCTGCCGCCGTGACCATGAAGCGTCGAGATCATTGGGCTAGCCATGCAGAAGCCTATCAAGCTTTGCGGCATAACCGTTTATTTAAAAAATTTGATGCACAATGTTTTGAAGATTATTTTGCCAGCGGCATACAAGTCGATGCACAAAGAGGTGGTGTGACTTTAACAATTCCAAAACGGGTAGAAGCTGAAATTTTTAGAACCGTACCTGCATGGTGGTGGCGCACACCACGCAAAGCCCCAGATGTACCTGTGCATTTAATTACAGCAAGGCATAGCCCATTTTATTTGCAAGGTTTACCGCAAGGCATGCAAAAAACTTATGGAATTGAGTTTAGTGTGGTCGAGGGAGGACACATGTTTCCTTTGGAAAATCCTGAAACCACGGCAACACATGTGCAGCAATTAATTCAAAAACAACACGCTTAACAGCGAAGTCTAGCAATTAAATGCTCAAACGGGCGTGACCTGATTCAGGAAAATCGCCCGATTTATCCTGTGTTATGTTAACGAATTTTGGCATCATCCAAATGTCGTGCACCTTCTAAAATCATGCGAATCATGGTCATGGTTTGTTCAGCGGTTTCTTTACGTTCAGTCGCAGGCATATCAATGACTTTAGCGCCCATATTAAACACCAACTGGGTAATGGCTTTTGCGACAATATCGGGATGCGCTAACTTGCTGTTATTTAAACGTTCTAAACGAATTAAATCATCCTGCAATTCTTGCTGGAAATAATTCAATTGGCGCTCAACAGCTAGCTTATAAGAGGTTGAACCCGTATAACCTTCACGTAATAGCAGACTTAAATTGCCTTCATCGGTATCTAATTGTTCAATAAATACTTCAACCGAACTGCGAATAATACTGTTTTGTTTAGATGCTTTTAAACGTGCTTCATGCAAAATTTGACGTAACACCACACCTGCACGATCAATCAGTTCAATCGCGAGTTCATCAATATCTTTAAAATGACGATAAAAACTGTTTGGTGCGATGCCTGCTTCACGTGCAACTTCACGTAAACTTAAAGATGCGATACTTTTTTGTGGGCCAATTAAATTTAATGCTGCCTGAAATAATTCTAGTTTGGTAATGGTGGCTTTACGCCCAACCGTACGCACGACAAGAGGCTCACGAACCGTTTCAGATTCTGGAAAAGTCACATCATGGTTTGTTTTCATGGCAGGCTGAGTCATATTTTCAATAATTTATAAGCTTAGAGGCATTATAGCGGCTGCGCCAGTACTTGTGAAATGATTAGAAACAATACAAGTGTATATACAAATATATATACATGTGTATAATAATTAAAATTTCATCGGGTGGTGCTGAATCATGCAGCTAACTGAAAAAAGAAAATCTCCCCTTAGCAGTCTTGCAACGGCTGTGTTAGACCCTTATGCAGCAAACTTCTGGTTGCAAAAAGTAAATCCATTATGGTCGGTGAATCAGTCACTCGGCAAAATTGTAAAAAAAGATACCGCTGCACAAGGTGTAGTGAGCTTTACTTTGAAATTCAATAAAAAATTCCAAATTGGCGCAGCAGGGCAGCATCATCCTGTTTATGTGACAATTCAAGGCGTACGCTATGAGCGAACCTATAGTTTGACTCAGCTTGATGCACAACACGTTTTATTGACGGTAAAAAAAGTTGATCAGGGCAAAGTCAGCACATGGCTGGTTGAGCAAGCCAAAGTTGGTGATACTTTGGAATTTGGTGCGCCTTATGGTGATATGCAATTGCCTGCACAAGCCCAGCCTTTAATTCTATTGGCAGCGGGTAGTGGTATCACACCAATGTATAGTTTGCTACAAGACATGGCGAAATCAGGTCGTCTTGGTAGCACTCCAGTAACTTTAATGTATTGGGTAAAAACCTTTGCAGACGCAGCATTTAAAGCACAGTTTGAAGCATGGGCACAACAATATCCAAACTTTAAATTTCAAGTGTTTTATACCCAAGAGCCGAGTGTGGCGCACAGCCGTTTAAATGCAGAACATTTACAAGACTTGGCACAAATCGAGCAAAGTGCAGTGTTTGCATGTGGCCCATCGGGTTTTACCACGCAAGCTGAACAATTATTTGCACAAGCTGCTTTGCTGAAAACAGAAGCTTTTAGCATGACCCCTGTGTTAAGTGACGATGTTGGTTTGGTACAAGTTACACTGACCCAATCGAAAAAGATTGTCACCATTCCAAAAGGCAAGTCCATTTTAGAAAGTCTGGAACAGCAAAATATTAAGCCTAAATACGGCTGTCGTATGGGAATTTGCCATAAATGCGTATGCAACAAGGCCGAAGGCGCAACTAAAAACTTGGTCGATGGGGTTCAAAATAGTGAACCAAATAACCAGTTAAAAATATGTGTTAACTCAGCACAAACAGATTTAATTATTGATTTATAAGCGAGTTCCGATTATGAATATGCCAGTGAAAATAGAATACTTTCGCAATCCTAAAAACCGTGAACTCACTCAATTAGAATTAGATGAGCTTGCACGTGAATTAGATGCTATTAAACAAGAAGTCTTGGATGATATTGGCGAAAAAGATGCAAAATACATCCGCCGTGTTTACTCAACGATTCGTTATAGCTCAATGGCAGGTCGTGCCTTATTGTTTGCTGGTTGGTTTCCGCCAGCATGGGTATTGGGTACAGGGCTATTAGGCTTTGCTAAAATCATGGAAAACATGGAGTTGGGCCATAACGTCATGCACGGTCAATATGACTGGATGAATGATCCTAAATTCAATGGCGCTAGCTATGAATGGGATACCGTGGGCACTTCAGACAACTGGCGTCAAACCCATAACTTCAAACATCATACCTATACCAATATTAAAGGCATGGATGATGATATTGGCTATGGTTTGGTGCGTTTGTTCCCAGAACAGCGCTGGAGATCAGGCTATTTATTGCAACCTTTATACAGTATTCCTTTCTGCTTACTGTTCCAATGGGGTGTTGCCATTCAGAATTTAGAAATTGGTAAAATTTTGAATGGCCGTAAAAGCAAAGCCCAAGCCAAAAAAGAATGGCAACCTATGCAGAAGAAAATTGGAAAACAATTGTTTAAAGATTATGTGTTCTTTCCATTGATTGCAGGCCCTTCGGCTTTACCAGTGTTTACAGGGAACTTGGTTGCGAATGGTATTCGTAATATTTGGACATTCAGCATTATTTTCTGCGGTCACTTTACGAAGGATGTAGAAGTATTTCCAAAGTCTGTGATGCAAAACGAAAGCCGTGGTCACTGGTATATGCGTCAAATTCGTGGTTCATCGAATCTTACAGGTTCTGAAGCATTCCACATTTTGACAGGACATTTAAGCCATCAAATTGAACACCATTTATATCCAGATATTCCTGCACGTCGCTATCGTAAAATGGCTCCAAAAGTACAAGCTGTGTGTGAAAAGTATGGCTTGAACTACAACAATGCGAGCTTAGTTAAACAGTACGGCAGTGTGCTTAAACGTATTGTGAAATATGCTTTTCCATTTAAGAAATAAGTGACTTACAAATGAGTTGTTTAGTACGAATAGATTAAGTGATTGATCTTGGTTTAAAACTATACTTCTATTTTGAATTAGAGGTGATGCTGTAAAGTGTCACCTTTTTTATTGCTTTAGGTGTTGTAGTCGTTATTTTTATGCAGAATCATCAGCTATTTTATTAAGAGAAAACTCTATTTTTATTTTCTATTCTGGGTATAAAAAAGTAATCACCATAGGCGGCATCCGCTACATGTAACTTAAAAAACCCACAATTCAAATTGTGGTTTTATTATATCATTCATCAAAATCAAGCCAGTTTTTTATAAGTTACAATTTCTGGCAATGAATGATCACTACCCACCATATAAGAATAAGTCGCTAAACTCAGCATGGCATCATCTTCATCACTATTACCATACGCATAAATAGCAGCATAATTTTCTAAATCATATTGTTCTAAAATCCGTATTTTCTTTTGTTCCTGACTGCAATCAGGTGTTGAATATCGCCCTGTAAATTGCTGCTTTTCAATTGCTGTTTCAGTACAAATCAAAGCGACATTTAACTGCTGACAAATATACTGTAAATAAATATCTACACTTGCAGAAACAACCACCACTTCATCTCCATTGAATTGATGCTGCTTTAATTGTTGTAATAGTTGTGGGTTAAGATCATGTATTAAATCTACTGCGTAGCGCTGTGCAAGTGCTAATATTTCAGCTGTATTTGCATCTTTAAACATAGCATTAAACAATTTAGGGCGCATGGCATGTGCAGGATAAACTTTTAAATAGTAAGCCTGAATCCAAGGCAAGATTTTAAGTCCTTGCTTAAAAATATGCCGCTTAGATAAAGCATAGAAAATAAACCCTGTAAAACTGTCTTTGCTGCACAGGGTCCCATCAAAATCAAATAGGGCTAGATTTTTATATTTTTGGCTTTTTGCATGCATGTTTTATAACGTCCATTGACTCGCGTAGCAAACCAATTGGTGTTGTAATCTCGACTCAGTTTAGGCCCTGAAATGACCACTTGCGGCATCATGGCATAAAATGGCTCTTTGCCCGTTTGCGCTTTATAGAGTTTCGTGACTGCTAAATATGTCGCAGTATCTTCAAATTTCTTTTCTTTTTCTTTTTTTAGGTCTGCACGAATTTGTCGTGGGGTGACTAAAATATTGTGTTTTGAAAAAACAGCAATTAATTCACGTTCGGATTCACTCTTTGCATTACGCACGCTACCATCTTTAGTATAAAGTAGCAAATCACCATCTAAATCTAATTCTGCTTCAGTTAAATCATTTAGCATGCTTTGGAATGCGGCATTGCGGCTCGAATACATGCCAGAGTTATAATCAGCAAAGCGGTATAGCGGTTGATCGTAATCGGCAGGGTACATCATTAAACGATGAATCCCGTAATATAATCCGCCATATTGAGTGTATAGATCGCTGCGTAACTCTGCGATGTTACCGCTTTGGCGTTTATGCTCTTTGGCATAGCTAATATGTACTTGCATCGAGCCTAAAGTAGTAATTGGATTAAGTTTTTCGCCAATATTTTGTCCAAACAGTTTGGCAGCACCTGTTAGCGCAGACACGTGATAATGTTTGGCCATATAGTCAAAAATTTCACGATACAATTCATCCAGTTCACGTTCGGTTTTCACACGACGCATTTGGCTTAAATAGTTATCTTCAGGGCTTGGGTGGTTTTTCAGTACATCCTGAAAATAGCCTGCAACCGTACCACCAATGGCTTCGCCCAGTTTATCTTTAAATTTCTCATCCAAACGGTCTTGCACTTCTTTAACTGCTTTTTCACCCAGACCATAGACTTGAGGGTCGGCTACAAAGTTCGATTCCTGATCCACCACGGCAATGATGGTGCACATATTTTCTTTGGTTTGTGGGATGCCCAATTGCTCTGAAATATCGTAAATATCTTTTGCCCAAGCACTACGCTCACTGACCCTATTCGGAATGAGTTTGCGGATTTGTTCTGCTTCAAGGGTTGGCTCATTGTCCTTAGACCACCATGCGCTATCTCCACAGGCAGCCAAGCTTAATGATAAAGCAAGCACGCTGAAGGGTTTCATCAAAGAAGTGAATACAGTGTCTTTCATAGTATAGGGAAAACTCGTTCCAAATGGATGAGCCCAAAGGGCAGATGCAGTATACTATGCCAATCGTTAAAGTTAAGAATATATATGTATATTGGTCCCTATCAACTGTCAAATAATTTGATCGTTGCCCCGATGGCAGGTGTCACTGATAGACCCTTTCGCTCACTGTGCAAGTACTTTGGTGCAGGGCATGCGGTCAGTGAAATGATGACCTCTGACAAAACTTTGCGCATGAGTAAAAAGAGTTTGTATCGTGCCAACTTTGATGGGGAACTTGCACCAATTTCTGCACAAATTGCAGGTTCAGACCCGCATGATTTGGCCGAAGCCGCACGTTATCAAGTCGCCAATGGTGCACAAATTGTTGATATCAATATGGGATGTCCTGCCAAAAAAGTCTGCAATAAGTTGGCTGGTTCGGCTTTATTGCAAGATGAAGATTTGGTGGCACGCATTTTAGATACTGTGGTTGCCGCGGTGAATGTGCCTGTGACACTGAAAACTCGCTTAGGTTTTTTGAATGGGCAGGAAAATATTTTACGGGTTGCCAAACGCGCAGAACAAGCTGGTATTGCCGCTTTAGCTTTGCATGGTCGTACCCGTGAAGATATGTATTTAAATCATGCACGTTACTCACTCATTAAAGACGTGAAAAGTATGTTGCAGATACCTGTGATTGCCAATGGTGATATAGATAGCCCTGAAAAGGCCAAATATGTGCTGGATTACACAGGTGCTGATGCCATTATGATTGGACGTGCAGCACAGGGGCGTCCGTGGATTTTTCGGGAAATTGCACATTATTTAGCAACGGGGGAGCTGCTTGCCGCACCGAGTATTGCAGAAGTTCAAAAAGTCCTATTAGGGCATTTAGCCGAGCTTTATGAGTTTTATGGGGAATATTCAGGTTGTCGAATTTCACGTAAACACATTGCTTGGTACACCAAAGGTTTACGTTCAAGTAATGAGTTTCGCCAAAACATGTATAAAGTTGAAAGTACTGCCGAACAATTTAAAGTGGTGGAGGACTACTTCAATCAGTTATTGGCACATGGTGAAATCATGAGTGATGTACAAGTAGAAAGTGTTAATTTACTGGATACTTGATTAGCATTTAAGATTTTGATTTTATAGTTAAAATTTCACTCTTAACCGCTTTGCTTGTTTAAAGCAGAGCGGTTGTATTCTTGTTTAATGTGCGTGAATCATCTCTAGCACCAATTGATTGATTAAATCTGCAGCTTCTAATTCACGAATTTGGCTAACATTACTGCCTGCCCAGAATGGCGCATAACCTTGCTCGCCTTGTATAACGGCTGCTGCATGCAACTGTTTTGCAAGATCATAGCTATACGGATAGGTAGGTACTGTTAAACGATCTGGCGTATCTACTTGTGTATGCCAATGATTAATTAAACCACGGGCAGGGCGTCCAGAAATGCTGTCGGTCATTTGAGTAATGTTTTGTTGAAATAAAGCTTGTCGATAAGCTGGATTGGCATTGGAACTTTTACATTGCACAAAAGCTGTACCCAGCTGTACCGCAGAAGCGCCCAATTTCAGCATTAACTGTGCTTGCTGACCATTCATAATGCCACCTGCTGCAACCACTGGCAGGGTACAATGTTCACGAATTAGTTGTACTAAATCGCTGGTTTTAATTGCACTATCAAAGGTTTGGTTAAAGATACCCCGATGTCCACCTGCCTCAATGCCTTGGGCGATAATGACATCAATTCCCGCTGCTTCAATGGCTTGAGCTTCGGCTAAGTTGGTTGCTGAAACCATAGTAATGATTCCTGCATCTTTTAAAGCCTGAATTTGATGCGCATGCGGAATCCCGAAGTGAAAACTGACGGCTTGTGGTTTAGTTTCTAGTACAAGATCTAAATATCCATCATGGTCTTTAAAACTTGGATAAATACAATTTAGTTGACTCGGTGCAGTTGCGCCATAGCGTTCAAAGATTGGCTGAAAATGTGCAATCCACGCTTGTGCAGCGACTTCATCTAGTGGACTTGATTCATGGCAAAAGAAATTGACCTGAAATGGAAAATCAGTCAGTTCTTGAGTGCGTAAAATTTGCTCACGTGCAGCATCTACCGTGTTTGCACCTAAACCGAGTGAGCCAAAACCACCTTGATTAGAAACCTCGGCTGCAAGTTCGGGAGTAGAAACGCCAGCCATTGGAGCAAGAAAAATAGGATGCTTTATATTCAGTTGTTCTAATAAGGTCATATTATTTACTCCATGTTTTTATCTACTTTGCCCAACTCTAGGTAGATTGGCAAATCATATCCGTCATTTCTTTATGAAATATTAAGATGAGCGATATCATTAAATTTGCAGATGCTTTCAGGCATAATAAGCCTGATGTATGAATTGATGAGTAAATTAATGAAGCCTTTCGTTTATGGTGGTTTGCTTGTGGTGTGTGGATTAAGTGCGTGTAGCAATCCACAGCAAACTCAAGTAAAAATTGATCCAAAGCAATATCAGGTTCAGGATGCGACTGCATTACAACAGCGTATAGATGCTTTAAATGTCAAATTGGCGCAAGACTTCAAACAATTTAAACAAGTCGAAAATATCGCATTTGCACATCAATTCCCTTTAGATGTAAATAACTTACAAACTTTAAATCAGCATTTAGTCGCCAGTACTGCTTTAAAGCCGACTAAAATTGCTTATTGCGATATGATGAATGGTTATTTTGCTGAGTTATATCGCTTAGGACATAACAATCTAGATTTTCTTAAAGATGTAAAATTACCGCGTGCAGAGCAGGAAAATTTGGCTGAAAATTTTGCCAATGCAGAATCTTATTATGATTTTATTTTGAATCGTTACACCAGTTACCGCCAAGTACAACAGACCATGGGCTATGGTTGTAATTTAAAAGCGGCGTTATAGTTGCGGCAGGATTTAGGTTTACTAGGGTCTGTTGATATTTCATAAATGGCTTGCGCTGTAGGCTAAAACTGAGCAGATTAGGCATGAAACGCAGGGAATAACGGGTTTATTTTCAAGTTTTATAACGCAATCTGTGAAAGTTTTAGCCACATGAGCAAAAACAAAGCACTGCTTTGTTTGCTGCGCAAGGGTACAAGCATATTTTTTGCTGCTATTACGTTATGTGCCAGTCATTTAGAATGAGTAAATTTCCTGTCCCATGCCTTATATCAGCTAAAAAACCTTGCGAGATATATCTCTCATGTCGCAAACATAGACGAATTGTCAACAGACCCTAATTAAATCGTGCTGAATAAAAAACTCCTGAGAACTTGCTCAGGAGTTTTTGTTTTATACAATCAAATTATTGTTGTGCTTTTTCTTTCACATTTGCAGCACCTTGTTCAACCGCACCTGCAGTCGCAGCAGTTGCATCTTTAGCAGCTTGTACAGTCGTATCAGCTGCGTTTTCTGTTGCTGTTGCAACATTGTGTGCAGCATTTTCAGTTGCTTGCGCTGCGTTATCTACCGCAGTTGCTGTAGCAGTAGCAGCTTCATGTGTTGCATCTTTGGCATCATGTGCAGCTTGAGCCGCAGCGTTTTCTAAGTGTTCACCCGTAGTTGCCCCTGTTTCTGGTGCTTTTTCTTTTGCACAACCTACAAGTGCTACAGTGGCAGCAAGACCTAAAGCAATAAGAAGTTTATTCATTATCATGTTTCCTTTTTTTACATCCACTTAAGATGGGATAATGCGAATATAACCAAAAAACAATCAATTTGAAGCTTAAAATTGTTCAAATAATGTAATGGGTTTAGATATTTTTTTGTTGTGTAGATTAGAACGATAAATTAGAGAAAAATATGCCGATGCGATTCATTTTTTCTGATAAGGTGAAATCTTGAGAATGGTTACAGTTTTTATTGTACAGTAATGCCATTCTGTAAGATTGGGATTGTAAAATGCTTAAAAAAGGGATTTATCAACATTATAAAGGGCAATTGTATCAAGTGCTGCATGTGGCTACACACAGTGAAACCCAAGAGAAATTGGTGGTTTATCAATGCTTATATGGCGATTATTCTATTTGGGCCAGACCGCTTGATATGTTCACGGAGAGTATTACTTTGGATGATGACCGTGAACAGGAACGCTTTAAATTGATTCAAGAAGTGTATTAATATTTGAAGTTATTTACCTATTTAAAACGATCCAATCTATTTTTAGATTGGATCGTTATGTGGATGCTCAAAGTTTAATAAAATCAATTATTGAATGGAAATACGGTTAAAGCTTAAATCGTATGCTAAATATTTACTCACAAAAGCTGCTTTATCACTGCGTCTTAATAAGTTGTCATAAATAAATTGTGGTACAGGATGGAATAAATCCCCAGAGCCATTTTCGTAAAATATTTTTAAATAACGTGAAGATGCACTGTATGTCCAGGATGTCACGGCAAGTGTTTTACCCATAAGCAACTCCTTTATTTTTTATATTATTTTTCACAGAATAAATCTGCTTATTTTGAACATAAGTGAAGTGCTTGCTAAAAAGTATTACAGAATTGTAACTTTTGAATATAAGTTTTTTGCGCAACCTAAACGTGCCAAAAACGACAAAACTATTATGAAGCGAAATAAAACACCACATTTAGGATGTGGTGTTTATGCTTTGCACATGAATAGTCATTCATTTAAATAAAATGATTGAAAGACTAGATTTTATAGATGACGACATTGATCTTCTTTGTCACCAGAAACACGGTTTGTGCCGCCAGTCGGTTTTACGCGGTTATCTTCACATTCTAAATTGCCATTCACGCGGTTATTTTTTACAACGATTGAGCCTGAATTATCTTTAAGTTGAATATTGCCATTTACACGGTTTGACGTGAGTTGGATGTTACGCCCATCTTCGAGTTGGATATTGCCATCAATGCGGTTGGCATGTGCATTAACCTGACTAAAGTTTCCTTTAGATTCTAAATTGCCATCAATCGTACTATTTTTAATTGCCGTATGTGAGTTGGAATGCAACATTAGGTTGCCCTTAATAGTCACATGATCAAGAACACATTGTTTATGCACTTTGACATTATCATCAATAGTTCGATTTTTAATGCTGCCATTACAGTTGAAATCAGCTAAAGCTGGCACTGAAAATGCTATTAATGTTGAAAGTAAAAATAATTTTTTCATAGAACAGCCCTCAAAAATAAATCTCACAACTGTTACCGGTACAGATTCGATTGTAGTGTTGTAATGTTTTTACATTTTCTATTCTAGAGATGAAATATGAATAAATAAGGTAGAAAAGGGTGATGTTCTGATTAAAAAAAACCACGCAAAATATGCGTGGTTTTTTTGAGTGGTTTAATCTAAAACTTAGATTTTACCTACTAGGTCGATAGATGGGGCTAAAGTTGCATCACCTTCTTTCCATTTAGCTGGGCATACTTCACCTGGGTGAGCGTGAACGTATTGAGCTGCTTTAACTTTACGAAGAAGTTCTTGAGCATCACGGCCAATACCGCCAGCATTGATTTCGATGATTTGGATTTTACCTTCTGGATCAATTACGAAAGTACCACGGTCAGCAAGACCAGCAGATTCGATTAATACTTCGAAGTTTTTAGAAAGCGTCCAAGTTGGGTCGCCAACCATTACGTATTGGATTTTTTTGATTTCTTCTGAAGAATCGTGCCAAGCTTTGTGCGTGAAGTGAGTGTCAGTAGAAACTGCATAGATTTCAACGCCTAATTTTTGGAATTCTGCGTAATTGTCTGCAAGGTCACCAAGCTCAGTTGGGCAAACGAAAGTGAAGTCAGCAGGGTAGAAGAATACTACAGACCATTTGCCTTTAAGATCAGCTTCAGTTACTTCAATGAATTGACCGTTGTGGTATGCATTTGCTTTAAATGGTTTAACTTCAGTATTAATTAAGCTCATCACTGTCTCCATGATTAAGGTTTGTATTTCGTTGGTAATAGAGTATCTAATTTTGTTTTATTGCTGAAATGGTATTTTTACATTACTAGCATCGGAAAAACAAATGAGTATGTAAAAAGCGTACACTTTCATTACTGCATTATTGAGTCTTTATTAAGCCTCAAAATGATGATTGCATGACAACCTATTTCCTCAGGTTCAAATACAACCCATTTCAGCAATTGGCGAACATACATCTATTTGGGGATGCTATTTTGAAATTCAAGGGTGGATTGAAAACTTTTTAAATACGCATTCTAAATCACTGTTCTTTCGCTCAAAGGCATTACAGCGTAAAATACGCGTTTGTGTTTTGGTTAGGAAGCGTATTCTGTGCAGAGTCATTTAAATGTAGACCACCTCGTTTTGGCGCGTGATCGTCATCGTTTAAATCGACTACGAAAAGGCAAAGATGCCAATCCAAAGCAATATCAGGAATTATTTGAAAAATCTAATTTAAAAGTGTTGGAGCGTGCGCAGCGCATTCCCGATATCAAGTTGAATCAAGATTTACCTGTGACTCAATCTGCCGAACAGTTGATTACTGCAATTCAGCAACATCAGGTCATTATTGTGGCGGGTGAAACAGGTTCAGGGAAAACTACACAGTTACCACAAATTGCAATGTTGGCAGGTCGTGGTTTAACGGGGTTAATTGGTCATACTCAGCCACGACGTCTTGCTGCGCGTAGTGTATCGCAGCGTATTGCCGAAGAAGTTGGCGAAAAGTTAGGTGAGTCCATCAGCTTTAAAGTTCGTTTTAATGAACAGGGTTCGCAAGATTCAATTGTCCGTTTAATGACCGATGGTATTTTGTTAGCAGAGCTTGCCAATGATCGTTATTTAAATAAATACGACACCATTATTATAGATGAAGCGCATGAGCGTTCTTTAAATATTGACTTCATTATGGGCTATTTAAAGCAACTTTTGCCACGTCGCCCTGATTTAAAAGTCATCATCACTTCTGCAACTTTAGATGTGCAGCGTTTTAGTAACTATTTTAACGGCGCACCTATTTTTGAGGTCGAAGGTCGAAGCTATCCTGTCGAAGTACGTTATCGTCCAATTTCTGAATTAAGCATTGGTGGTAGTGATGATGATGAGTTTGATGACTTTGAAGAAAACTTGCCACGCGCAGTGGTGCAAGCGGTAGAAGAATGCTTTGCCGATGCACAGGAAAAAGGTCATCCTGAACATGCCGATATTCTAATTTTTGCCAGTACTGAACAGGAAATTCGGGAGCTGCAAGAAACCTTGCATAAGCATGGACCGCGTCATACTGAAATTTTACCGTTGTATGCGCGTTTGGCTTTGGCGGAACAACAAAAAATCTTTAATCCTTCAGGTGGTGGTCGTCGCATTATTATTGCCACCAACGTCGCTGAAACCGCACTCACTGTACCCAATATCCGCTATGTGATTGATAGCGGTTTTGCACGTATTTCACGTTATAACTATCGCTCACGGGTGCAGCGTTTACCGATTGAAGCAGTATCTCAGGCAGCAGCGAATCAGCGTAAAGGACGTTGTGGTCGTATTGCGCCAGGCGTTTGTATTCGCCTGTATTCAGAAGAAGATTTTTTAAGTCGCCTAGAGTTTACTGAACCTGAAATTAAACGCACCAACTTGGCATCGGTCATTTTACAAATGCAAAGTTTGGGCTTGGGTACGCTCGAAGATTTTGATTTTATTGAGCCGCCAGATCATCGTTTAGTCAATGATGGTCGTAAGCTGTTGATTGAACTGGGTGCGATGATTGAGAAGGGTAAAGCCCCTCTTTTAGACGGAATGAGTAGCTCTGCGACGCAAAAGGGAGACAATCATCCGAATAATTCCACTAAATCCACCGCTAATAAAGGCGAGCTTCAAGGCAGCAGCTTAACCAAAATTGGTCAGCAAATGGCAAAAATGCCGATTGATCCAAGACTGGCACGTATGATTTTAGGCGGTGCGCATTTTGGGGTGTTAAATGAAGTCCTGATTATTGTAGCGGCATTGGCGGTACAAGACCCGCGTGAACGTCCTGCAGACAAACAAATGCAAGCCGATCAAAAACATGCTTTGTTCCGTGAAGCAGATTCTGACTTTTTATTCTATTTAAAATTGTGGGAAACTTTACACGAAAACCGTGATGGCATGAGTGAAAACAAACGTCGTACTTTTGCCCGTCAGCATTTTTTAAGTTGGTTGCGTTTACGTGAATGGAAGAAAACTCATGAACAATTGGTGGATTTGGCGCGTGGCTTAAAACTGTCGTTTAATGAGAAAAAAGCCAGTTATGAAAATCTGCATCGGGCGTTATTAACAGGGTTGCTTTCTTTTATTGCCAATAAAACCGATGAGCGCAATGTGTTTATGGCAGTACGCCAACAAAAAGCACGAATTTTCCCTGCATCGACTTTGCATAAAACCAATACACCGTGGGTCATGGCATTTGAGATGGTAGAAACTTCGCAAGTGTATCTACGCACCTTGGCAAAAATTGAACCTGAATGGATTTTATTGGCTGCACGTGATTTGCTGAAGCATCACTATTTTGAACCACATTGGTCTAAAAAAGCAGGCGTGGTGAATGCCTATGATCAGATTTCGCTGTTTGGTCTAATTATCGAGCCGAAACGTCCTGTCAATTACGAAAAGGTCGATCAGGAAGCCGCCCATGAAATATTCTTACGTGATGCTTTAACCACAGGCAACTTGGGCATTACCCCACCATTTTTAAAACACAACCTGCTTAAACTGGAAGAAGTGGAACGGGTTGAAGATAAATTACGTCGTCGTGATTTAGTGGTTGATGAAGAAACTATTTATCAATTTTATGCCGCCAAAGTACCTGCAGAAGTTGCAAGCCGTCGTTCCTTTGAAGATTGGCGTGCCACAGTAGAGCCGCAAAATCCACGTTATTTATTTGTGGAAGATGATGCACTTTGGCTGAATGATCGTCCGACCACGCAGCAATTTCCTGACTATTTGCGTAATGGTGAGCTGCGCTTGGCGGCCAGTTACCGTTTTGACCCCAGCCATGATGAAGATGGCGCAACCGTTAAAATTCCAGTGCAAGCGTTGGCACAGGTCGATGAAAATATCTGGTCGTGGGGTGTTCTGGGTTGGCGTGAAAATTTAATTGAAGCCTTGCTCAAGACTTTGCCTAAAGATAAGCGTCGTCATTTGGTGCCTATTCCAGACACAGCTCGAAAGTTGCTACAACGTGTTGATGCGGTAAATTTACGCGAGCACATTTTTAGCTTTTTGGCATTTCAATTACGTGCTGAACACATCACCGAAAAAGACTTTAGCTTTGAGCGGGTAGATGCGTATTTATTGCCGTTCATTAAAGTGCTAGATGAAAAAGGGCGGGTGATTGAGCAAGGTCGTGATTTATCTGAATTAAAAGCGCGTTGCCATACCGAAACGCATAGTCCTGTAAAGCAGGTGCACGGAGAATTTCAAACTTTTCCTGAACGATTTGTATTTGAAGCTTCGCAAAAAGTTACGGGCGTAGTGGTTAAGCAATATCAGGCGTTGGTACCAAGCAAAATATTTGCAGAGCTTTTACCAAAAGATGAATCGGGTGTGGTGATTCAAACCTTTAATGATCAGAGTGAGGCGATTCGTCAGCACCGTGAAGGCGTGATTCGTTTGCTATATGTGCAATTGGGTGATTTATCACGCCAATTGAAAAAACAAATTGATAAACCCTTGGCTTTGGCGTATTCGCCTTTGGGTGATAAAGCTCAACTTGAGCAAATGTTGATCTATGCAACATTGCAAAGCATTATTGGTGACTTACCAGTCAACTTGGAAGAGTTTCAAAAGTTGCAGCTTGAGGTAAAAAAGACTTTCCTCAGTCATGGTCAAACCACGCTGCGTATCTTTAATGAAATTTATATTGCATGGCAAGACATCCGCCGTCAGCTTCTTATGCTTGATGAAGCAGTTTTTGCTAAAAATATGGATGATATAGAAGATCAGCTGGACTTAATGCATCTGGCAGACTTTGTGTATAGCAAGCCTGTAGAGGTGTGGAGCGAATATCCGCGCTATTTGAAAGCGTTGTTATTACGTTTAGACCGCTTACCCAATAACTTGCAAAGAGACGATGCTGCCATCGCCCAAATTGACCCTTGGATGGACAAATTGTTTAAACACAAACAAGATGCCCGACTCAAGGAATTGTACTTTATGGTGGAAGAATTACGCATATCGCTGTTCTCTCAACCCATGAAAACCAAAATGCCAATTTCTGCAACTCGGCTGCAAAAAGTATGGGAAAAGCTCGGAATCAGTTAAGATATTAGTAATTTCTAGAAGGAGTTTTACATGGGCATTCGCATTATAGGTACTGGTCTTTATCACCCAGAAGATGTTATTACCAATGAAGAGTTGGTCGAAAGTTTAAATGCTTATGTGGAACAGTATAATCAGCTCAATGCTGACAAAATTGCAGCAGGTGAGCTTGAAGAACGTCGTGGCTCAAGTGCTAACTTTATCGAAAAAGCCTCTGGGGTAAAACGCCGTTACGTGTCAGAAAAAACAGGTATTCTGGACATTAACCGTTTACGTCCAAATTTGCGTGAACGCGGGGATGATGAAATTTCGCTACAAGCAGAATGGGGTGTAATTGCTGCAAAACAAGCCATGCAAAATGCAGGCGTGACCGCAGAAGATATTGATGTGGTGATTTTGTCTTGCTCAAACTTGCAGCGTGCTTATCCTGCGGTGGCGATTGAAATTCAAACTGCGCTTGGTATTCAAGGTTATGCCTATGACATGAACGTGGCATGTTCTGCTGCGACTTTCGGCATTAAGCAAGCGCATGATGCGATTAAAGCAGGTGCGCGCCGCGTACTGTTGGTGAATGTCGAAATTACCTCAGGTCATAACGATTTCCGTTCACGTGACTGCCACTTTATTTTTGGTGATGTAGCAACCGCTTCAATTTTGGAAGACACTGAAACCAAAGCAGGTTTTGAAATTTTGGACATGAACCTGTTTACTCAGTTCTCGAATAATATCCGTAATAATTTCGGTTTTTTAAACTTAAGTGAAAATGCAGATATTGACGATAAACGCTTCCATCAAGATGGTCGCAAAGTCTTTAAAGAAGTTTGCCCCTTAGTTGCCAAAATGATTACTGCGCAATTAGAAAAGAATCAGATTGCGCCAACCGAGGTGAAGCGTTTCTGGTTGCACCAAGCCAATGCCAGCATGAACGAACTCATTTTGAAATTGGTGGTTGGTAAAGAAGCAGCACAACCAGGTTTAGTACCTATTATTTTAGATGAGTTTGCCAATACTTCTTCGGCAGGGGTAATTATCGCTTTACACCGTACTGCACACGAAGTCGAAAACGGTGAATATGGTGTCTTGTGTTCATTTGGCGCAGGCTATTCAGTTGGCGCGATTTTGGTACAAAAACGTGATGCTGCATAAGCTTTGCCAAACCGTATAAGATCAGCAAACGCCTAAGTACAGGTATTAAAAAGTTCCTTCTCCTTCGGGAGAAGGCTTGGATCATCCGCGATATTCTCTTCACACAGACACATACAGAATAAAAACATCGAAAAACTTTATGAAAAATAATGCTTAGGTTAAGATGGAGCATCTTTTAATAGACCTATTTTGAAAACCTATGCAACCATTTGTTCTATATAACTCAGAGCAACGAAAAAAAGTTGAATTTGTTCCGCGTAAAGAAGGACATATCGACATGTATGTCTGTGGCATGACGGTTTATGATTACTGTCATATCGGGCATGCGCGGGTTATGGTTGCATTTGACTACATCATTCGCTTTTTGCGCAGTCAAGGTTGGAATGTGAAATATGTCCGCAACATTACCGACATTGACGACAAAATTATTAAACGTGCCAATGAAAATGGCGAGAGCATTCAAGCTTTAACAGATCGTTTTATTCAAGCCATGAATGAAGATGCGGCAAACTTAGGCTGTGTTGAACCTGATGCTGCACCACGTGCCACTGAATATATTGATCAAATGCAAAATATGATTGGTAATTTGGTCAATAAAGGCACAGCTTATCCTGCAAGTAATGGCGATGTTTATTTTCAGGTTGAAAAATTTGACAAATATGGCCGTCTTTCAGGTCGCAAGCTAGAAGACATGCAGGCGGGCGCGTCTGAGCGTGTTGATGTTGAAGTCGACAAAAAGCATCCATTTGACTTTGTTTTGTGGAAACATGCCAAAGAAAATGAACCATCTTGGGCTTCGCCGTGGGGCAATGGACGTCCGGGTTGGCACATTGAATGTTCTGCGATGTCGACTTGCTGCTTAGGTAATCATTTTGATATTCATGGTGGTGGTTCAGACTTAATGTTCCCACACCATGAAAATGAAATTGCCCAGTCTGAAGCATCAACAGGTGAGCAGTATGTAAATTACTGGATGCACGTTGGCTTTATTAATGTCGATGGCGAAAAAATGTCGAAGTCATTGGGTAACTTCTTCACCATTCGTGATGTGATGGAAAAATTCCATCCTGAAGTGATCCGCTACTTTATTGTGTCATCGCATTATCGTAGCCCTGTAAACTTCTCCGATGTAGCACTCAAAGAAGCCAAAACCGCATTATCACGTTTCTATCACTCATTTAAAGCTTATCAACAAGCGTACGGTACGCAAACAGTTAAGCAGTTAGATGAGGCTTTGGTGGAACGTTTTAATGCCGCAATGCGAGACGACTTTAATACAGCCGAAGCAATTGCAGTTCTGTTTGAAGTCAATAAAGAGCTGAACCGTTCAGTAAAAGAGCAGCAGGCAGATCAGGCGGCGGTGTACTATTCGACTTTGCGTCATTTGACCAATATTTTAGGTTTGGTGCAGCATGATGTTGACGAATTCCTGAAGTCTGATATTGGTCAGGACGCTTTAGGTTTATCTGAACAAGCCATTGCAGACTTCATTCAGCAACGTCAGGATGCCAAAAAAGCCAAAGATTTCGCCCGTGCTGATGAAATTCGTCAGTCTTTGCTCGATCAAGGTGTGGTCTTGGAAGATACCCGTCAAGGTACAGTATGGCGTCGTGCTGATTAATTGAGCACTTGGGAGCATAGAGAGTTGACAGTTGTATGAAATTCTCTATAATTCACTTCCATATTGCGGGAATAGCTCAGTTGGTAGAGCACAACCTTGCCAAGGTTGGGGTCGCGAGTTCGAGTCTCGTTTCCCGCTCCAAAATTTTAAAAAACGCTTATCGAAAGATAAGCGTTTTTTTATGGCTGTTTGTTATAGCTTGCTTGCAGTCAGCTTTATAGATGGGTTTGATCCATAATTTTTAGAGCATTTTCGTTGAAATATGCTTCTGAGCTAGTTCTATCTTTAGCTTTATCTGCAACTTTGAATCAATAAAATAAATAGCCTAAGCTCAAATATGATTGTTTTTCATTTGAAACTCGAGTCAAAAAGCGAGTTAATTAAAACAGCATACAAAAATGCGTTAAAACAAAAAACACACGCAGAATCAAAGTGTAGAATTGCATAGATATGCTAAAATTGCGAAAATTAAATGTGCTTCAATAAATCACTTTTATTGAGGTGTAGAAAATACTCAATTTAAGTTGAACGTTGAATGCCAAACATGTCAAATACCATTGATTTCCAATCTGTAGCCTTAGACACTTTAAGAATAGAAGAACAAGCATTACAAGTCTTGGCGACGCAAATTGATCAGCGTTTTAGCCGTGCCTGCGAAATCATGTTGCATTGCAAAGGGCGTGTTGTGGTCACAGGTATGGGAAAATCAGGTCATATTGGTCGTAAAATGGCTGCGACGTTTGCCTCTACAGGCACGCCGTCTTTCTTTATGCACCCGGGTGAAGCAGGGCATGGTGATTTGGGAATGTTGGTACGGGGTGATGTTTTAATTGCCATTTCCAACTCCGGCAAAAGTGATGAAATTATGATGTTGATGCCACTCATCAAACATCTGGAAGTTCCTCTAATCACAATTAGCGGTGATGATCGCGGGCCGATGCCACAAAATGCTGATGTCGCTTTAACATTAGGCAATATTCAGGAAGCTTGTCCACTTGGTTTAGCACCAACCTCAAGTACGACTGCAACCTTGGCATTAGGTGATGCATTGGCTGTAGCGTTACTTGATGCACGTGGTTTTACTGCCGATGATTTTGCTCGTTCACATCCTGCAGGCGCTTTGGGTAAGCGCCTGTTATTGCATGTGAAACATTTGATGCATACCGGTACAGAATTACCTAAAGTTGCACCAGATACACCAATGAACAAAGTGTTATACGAAATTTCAAACAAACGTCTAGGTTTAACCACAATTGTCGATGAAAATGACGTCTTGTTAGGCATTTTCACCGATGGTGATTTACGACGTTTAATTGATAAACAACAGGGCTTTGATGTGAATTTACAAGTTGGGCAAGTGATGACTCAACATCCTGCAACGATTTCACAAGAAGCACGTGCAGTTGAAGCTTTAGAGCAATTACGTGACCGTAAAATCAATCAGTTTGTGGTGGTGGATGATGCCAATAAAGTCATTGGTGTGATCAGTATGCATGACTTGATTCAAGCAGGGGTAAACTAAACAATGGCATCTTATATTTTATTAGAGCAAGCGCGTCATATTGAAGCTTTGGTTTTAGATGTCGATGGAATTCTAAGTGATGGTTTTGTCACCTTAACCAACAGCGGTGATGAAATTAAATCATTCGATATTCGTGATGGTTTAGGTATGAAACTGGTGCAACAAGCAGGTGTTAAAGTCATTATCATCACGGGTCGTAAAAGTAATATTGTCGAAAAACGCATGTCCGATTTAGGTGTAGATTTGGTCTACCAAGGACGTGAAGATAAAGGCACTGCATTGCAGGAAGCCTGTGCCAAGTTAGGTTTATCACCTGCAGATTGTCTCTATATGGGCGATGACTGGCCTGATCTTTCAGCGTTTTCGATTGCAGGGATGAAAGTCACAGTGCCAAATGGACATATTGAAGTGCGTCGTCGTGCCGATTTAGTCACACAGGCCATGGGTGGGCGCGGTGCGGTACGTGAAATCTGCGATATGATTTTAACCGCCAAAGGTGTGTACCAAAGCTTACTTGAAAAATATCTCAGCATCCCTCATTAATTAAGTCATACATTCAAAGGTTTGAGTTACAGCCCCACTTATGGATACTAAAGTTTTATACGTTACTGCGATTGCAATTGCAGCTGTAAGTGGTGGTTATTACTATTACAGCGGTAAAGGCAAAAAACTGGAAACTGACGCTGCTCGCTCTATGACTTATAGTGCAGAGCAAATTCATCTGACCCAAACAGATGAGCAGGGCAATTTATATGTGCGTGCGCAAATTGACCGTTTAGAGCAAGACATGCAGCAAAAAACCTCTAAGCTGGAAAATTTGAATGCCTCTATGTATAAAGCGGGCGCGGAGGATGCCACTTTTTTTGCTAAACAGGCACAAGGTTTTAATGACAATGAAAAGGTTGTGTTGTCAGATCAAGTGCTAGCAACCAAGTTACTCGCTCAAGGCAAACTGACGCTTGAAACAGTCGAGTTGAATGTGTTTCCTAAAACACGTGAAATCAGTACCGAAAAACAAGTGACTGTACAATCTCCACAGGCTGATTTTATCAGTCAGGGCTTAAAAGCCAATTTAAATGACGGGCAATACGAATTTTTTAATATTCGAGGAAAGTATGAACCATAAATCTAAGCTTACAGCTCCTAAAGCGTTGATAAAACAAGCAGCACTTGTGGGCTTGGCGGTGCTTTCATCGGCAGGTGCATGGGCAATTCCGTCAGACCGCAGTCAGCCTATTACTTTATTGGCAGACCGTGCGACCTTTAGTGAACGTACTGGCGTCACCACTTATACAGGCAATGTGGTGATTGAACAGGGCACCATGAAACTGCAGGCAGATTCGATTGTTGCTAATCTGAACAGCAAAAAAGAAATTAGTGTCATTACGGCAACGGGCAGACCTGCGCAATTCCAGCAAAAGACTGATCCAGCCAAAGGGCTTGCCAAAGGTCAGGCGCAAAAGATTGTTTACAATGCTGAAACAGGCATTATCACCTTAACGGGTGGCGCACTTTTAGAGCAAGATGGAGCCAGTATTCGTGGTAATACCTTGCGTTATAGTATGAACAAAGGCGATGTTGAAGCGATTGGTACACCGAACAAAACTGGTTCTGAAGCGGGTCGTGTAAAAATTGTGATTCCACCATCAAGTTCAAAATCATTCCCGGGAGCGCGTGATTAATGGATCAAACGAGCGCAGCACAGGACAGCGTCCAGCACGGTCAGCAGACTTTGTGTATTAAGCATTTAGCCAAAAACTATAATAAGCGCTGGGTGGTTAAAGACGTTTCATTTGAAATGAAAAGTGGTGAAATTGTCGGGTTACTTGGGCCGAACGGTGCGGGTAAAACCACCAGTTTCTACATGGTTGTGGGTTTGGTGCGTATGGATAAAGGCGAAATCCATTTAGATCAACTGGATTTATCTGACCTTGCCATGCATGAACGTGCGCGTAAGGGGATTGGTTATTTACCGCAAGAAGCCTCTATTTTCAGAAAGCTGACCATCGCTGAAAATATTATGGCTATTTTAGAAACCCGCAAAGATTTAAATAAACAGCAACGTCAGCAGCGTTTATTAGAATTGCTGGCAGATTTTAAAATCACGCATATTAAAGATTCATTAGGGATGAGTGTGTCGGGTGGCGAACGCCGTCGTGCAGAAATTGCCCGTGCTTTGGCAGCAGACCCTAAATTTATGTTGTTAGATGAGCCTTTTGCAGGGGTCGATCCTATTTCTGTCGGTGATATTAAAGATATCATTCGTACCTTAAAAGATCGTGACATTGGCGTATTAATTACCGACCATAACGTCCGTGATACTTTAGCCATTTGTGAACGTGCTTATATTGTTAGCGAAGGTTCAGTCATTGCAGAGGGTACACCGCAAGAAATTCTGGAAAATGAAATTGTGCGTGAAGTTTATTTGGGTGAAGACTTTTTTGTTTAAAGCTTGAATGTTCTAATCGTTATTGGTTTTCGTATGCTTACTGCATAAGTTGTAGAACAGAAAGTCGTGTAAACATTATTTAACCTTCTATACCTTTGAGGATAGAAGGTTTTTTCATGGTGGTTATCAGTCCAAATAAGCTATAACTCTAAATACGTTAGAGCGCTAAACACGTTATAATTATCAAGTTTTTATTTAACTGGTTGATTGATCTGGAGTGTTATGCCATTTACCATTGCTGCGCCCATCACTTTTGAAGAAGAAATTAAAAAAAGTCGATTTCAGGCAATTGCTGTGCCTGTAGATAATGAGCAAGCGGTAAAAACTTTTTTGGAACAGCAGCGTGATTCATCTACCACACATCAATGTTGGGCATGGAAAATCGGGCATCAATTACGTTTTAATGATGATGGCGAACCTTCAGGTACGGCAGGACGTCCTATTTTAGCCACGATTGAAGGCAATGAGTTGACTAATGTTTTGGTGTTGGTGAATCGTTGGTACGGCGGCATTAAATTGGGCACAGGCGGCTTGGTACGTGCCTATGGGGGATGTGCAGGGCAATGTTTGGCTCTAGCAGAAAAAATAGAACTGATTGAAAAAAAGACCGTGCAATTTTCCTGTCATTTTAATGAGTGGGCAATTTTACAATACGAGCTAAATAGTCAGCAGATTGAGTACAGCGAAGACTACACCGCCGAAGGCGTGTTGGTAAAGGCATTCATGCAAGTCGATCAAATAGACCCTTTAAAACTAAAATTACAAGATATTAGCCGTGGGCGTGAACAACTCAAAATCCTTGAGGATGATCAAGATGACTGAAGCAAATTCACCTGATCCATTATCGAAGTACCGTGAGCAGCATAAACACCGTTTAAACTACATGCCGTGGTTATATTGGTCATTAAAACCTAAACATCGTGCTTGGGCAGAAGCTTGGCAGCAGGAATATCAAGCTTATTTAATGGCAATGGAAACGGTAGAGATTGGCAAAAACTGTTTTATTTCACCATTGGCACATATTTTTGCAGAACCAGGACGTAAAATCAGTATTGGCGATAATACCTTTATTGCAGCCGATTGTACTTTGCATGGCCCTTTAGAAATTGGCAATGAAGTCGCGATTAATCACCACTGTATTTTAGATGGTGGCAGAGTTGGAATTAAGCTTCATGATCAGGTGCGTATCGCAGCATATTGTCATTTATATGCATTTGATCATGGCATGGCTTTGGATCAGCCCATTTATCAGCAAGCGGTGCGTTCACAGGGCATTGAAGTTGGTAAGGATGTTTGGTTAGGTGCGCATGTTGGTGTTAAAGATGGGGTGAAGATTGCGGCACATGCAGTCGTTGGTATGAATAGCATGGTCACCAAAGATGTTCAGGAGCGGGAAATTGTGGTAGGAAACCCTGCCAAATTGATTCGTTATCGTGAGTAAATACGATGCAGCAAGGCTAAATCTTTAAACTTCATTACATTTTTTCATGTCCCTGCAACACGAGTTGTGTTAAGTTAAAAATAACAACTAAAAAATAGCCTGCAAAAGGCAGTAAGAGAGGCAATAATGAAACGTGTAATTGCTTGTATTGATTCTTCGCCTTGTATTAATGCGCTTGCTGAAGCTGCTGCGTGGATTGCAACACAAACTCAACGTGAATTGGTGTTATTACAAGTTTTGGATTATTACCCCGCCAGTTATCATTTGGGGGAAATTAGTGGCGTGATTGGTTTTGAAAGTAATGCGATGTTACTCAAAGAATTAGCTGAGTTGGAACAAAAACAAAGTGAATTAGCACTCGACTATAGCAACAATTTATTGCAGCACATTTCCAATATGATTCAGGAAAAATATGAAATTGTACCTACTCAAATTCAAGAAAAAGGCGATTTTCTAGAACAAAGCTTCAGTGTGTTGAATGAAGACGATATTGTGGTGATTGGACGCGTGGGCGAAAAATCTGCTGAACGCAATAAGGCTTTAGGGAGTAATGTCGAAAACTTTATTCGTGGTGCAAATTGTACCGTGATGACTGTGGGAGAGCATTTTAAAGCACCAACCCGCTTTATTTTTGCTTATGAATATTCCCCAACTTGCATCAAAATGATGAAGCGAATTGCACAAAGTGATTTGCTTAAATTACTGCAATGTCATTTGCTTTATGTGGGCGATCATCCTGAAGTTTTAAATGAACCTGCAGATTTTTTAACAGCAGCGGGTTTAGATGTGGTGGTTGAATATCGTTATGGTGATGTAGCTGAAAATATTTTAGATTATCAACGTGAACATGGTATCCAGTTGATTGTACTAGGGGCATTTAGCCACAGTAAAATTCATCAATTTTTCTTGGGAAGCATTACCACCAATATTTTCCGTAACTCAACTGTTCCTTTGTTGGTGGCAAAGTAAAAATCGTAAATGATTCAAAAAAGATCATTTCAAAAGATTGTTTAGTTGAACTGATGTAAATGCTTGCTGACTGTCCATGGTTATCCGCATAATTTGTGGATAACTGTATGGACAGTATATGTAACATTATAATATATAATGTAAAATTGCTTTAGGTTGTTTTTTAACCTTGTGTGGACTTTACTTTACAATCGCTAAAGCAAAGCCATCATGTCCTTTGCTGCCTACAGTTTGTAATGCTGTGCACGATAAAATTCGCGAATGATTTTGCATGGCTTTGAACATGTCACGAATCCCTTCAATGCTTGGTTTGTGATTGTCAGGATTTAAAATTTCCCCTGCACGAATTACATTGTCTAAAAAGATAATTGTACCTGAGCGTGAAAGTTTAAGACTCAGTTCCAAATATTCAGGATAGCTTTGTTTGTCGGCATCAATAAAAATAAAATCAAAAGCTTCAGTATCTTCTGGCAGAGCTTTTAGAATTTCTGCAGCACGACCAACTTTTAATTCAACCTTTTGTTTTAATTGAGCGCGGTCAATATTTTCCTGTCCCAAAGCTGCATGGGTATCACGTCCTTCAATCGTGAGTATATAACCATCTTCAGGCAGCGCACGTGCTAGCCACATTGTGCTATAAGCTGCGAATGTGCCCAATTCCAACACACGTTTGCATTGATTCATTTGAATGAGCATTTGTAGCAACATGCCCTGATTTGCCGCAACTGCAAGGTGATCTGGAAAACCTTTGGCATCGGTATTTTCTAAAGTTTGCGTCAAAATTGGGTCTTCGGGAATTAAATGTGATTCGATATAGTGATCGATATCCGTCCACATTTGTTGCATAGCGTGCTCACCTTTGTTGCGATGTGTGCATTGTAAACTTTTCTGCTCAGAGTGCAATTTATTCGCGGAATGGAGCAGGTGATAATCTATTTCGCAATAAAAAAAGAGGTCAATTTGACCTCTTTAGGATTTAATTCTAAACAACACTGAATTAGAAATTACACATAGATGAATGGCGGCTTAAATCTGGCCCCCAAGTTCGATAACCTTGTGTATCAATATGAATTTGTCCTGAAGCGTATAAGCCTAAGCCCATGTTTAAACTTTGACCATATTGCTGCCAGAACTGACACAGTCTGTATTTGGTACTTTCAATATAGGCATAGTCTTCGGCATTCGGGAATTGTGGCCCAATTCTAAAATCAATGGCTGAGTTAAATAAGTGACGCGATGAGTTCGCACCACCTGCACATTGATTCAGTGGTAAATCTCGATAGACAGAAGTGACTTCAAAATCAGTTAAGACTTTAGAGGCGACCAAATATTTAAATACACGCAAGGTAGGCACCTGATTTTGCCACAATTCACGACTTGGAATCATAAATTGCGAACGTCCACAGCGTTGCCAGTCACGTGCGGTACGCATTAATTCAAAACTTGGAATAATATTGCCAACACCGTTGTGTTCCAAGAAGCGTTCATATTCACGAACTTGGCGTAAATTGTCACTCACTGCCACCCATGCATTATACGAATAAGGCACAATTTTAGGTGCTACCTGACGCTCATAGGTGATTTTTTCTTGAGGAATGAAAATTCGTTTTCCATCGGGCGTGGTGATCGTTGTTGTTCTGTTTGGGGTTGAACTACAGGCAACCAAGATAACGGGAACAATGCTGAACGAAAACAGCGCCTTGAAAAATTTCTTCATTAGGCAAATCAGATATTTATTTAAAGTGGCAGTATTCTAATCGAAAATGCTGGTTAAAATTTAAAAATATTGCAATCAAATGTGTGTTTTAGGTATAAAAAAAGATCAGCACAGGACTGATCTTTTTCACAACAAGACGAACTTACTTTTCTAAGTATTGTAATTTGTCTGGTTTGCCATTCCATTCTTCACGATCAGCAGGTTGATCGCCAATTTGTGTAATGTTTGGCCAAGTCTGTGAAAGTTCAGCATTTAGCTCGATAAACACTTCCTGACCTTCTGGTAATTCATCTTCAGAGAAAATAGCGTTGGCAGGACACTCTGGTTCACATAATGCACAGTCGATACATTCGTCTGGATTAATGACAAGGAAGTTCGGACCCTCGTAGAAGCAGTCTACAGGACAAACTTCAACGCAGTCTTGATATTTACATTTAATACAGTTTTCAGTGACAACAAATGTCATGGCGACAGCTACCTAAAAATATGGTTCTAATTCAGAATAGTCTATTTTAGGCAAAAATCACTACAACTAACAATCGCTTTTACTGATATTTGATATAGACAGTGCTGCTAAATTTGATAAAAGGGGGATAAAACCATCAAAAAAACTTATAAATGACAAAGACTCTCAATTGAGAGTCTTTGTTTAGCTCAAATTTTTTAGAAATAACAGCGGCTAAGCGTTCAATTGTTCCTTTAAAGCATACAATTGTTCCAGCGCTTGTCGTGGCGTTAAATTATCGACATCTATACTGCGTAATAAATCTAAAGCAGGTGATGGTTTTTCTACCTCTATTACACGTTCAATCACTTCTGGTTCAGCTGAGCTTGTTGCTGGTGCAAATAGGTCATCTTGAACGGCTAAATTGACATTTTTGTGCTGCTGTTTTTCTAAAATTCTTAAACGGTTTTGCGCTTCTTTAATCACATTGGCTGGAATGCCTGCCAATTTTGCCACTTGCAAACCGTGACTTTGGCTTGCAGGACCTTGTTGAACTTTGTGCAAGAGAATCAGGTTGCCATTCATTTCTTTGGCGGTTACGTGGTAGTTATCCACCCCAGATTCTTTGCTTAATTCGGTCAATTCAAAATAATGCGTTGCAAATAGGCATAAACATTTGATGCGTTTGCTTAAATCCAACACACATGCCCATGCCAAAGATAAGCCATCGTAGGTACTGGTTCCGCGACCAACTTCATCCATCAGCACCAAAGACTGTGAGGTTGCATGGTGTAAAATTTGTGAAGTCTCAGTCATTTCGACCATAAAGGTCGATTTACCTGTCGATAAATCATCGGCAGAACCAATACGGGTAAACACGCGATCAATAGGACCTAATACGGCTGTTTGGGCAGGCACATAACTACCACAATAGCCAAGTAGGGCAATGAGTGCGGTTTGACGCATATACGTTGATTTACCGCCCATATTCGGGCCAGTAATAATTGCCAAACGATGATTGTAGTCGAGTAAAGTATCATTCGGTGTAAAGGCGGTTTTACTCAAGGCCTCAACAACAGGATGACGTCCTGCAGTAATTTTAATTCCAATTTCAGGGCTATATTCAGGGCGTGCCCAATTGCGTAAACGTGCTTGATGGGCAAAGTTTGCCAATAGATCAATTTGTGCAATCGCGCTGCTCATCATTTGTAATTGAGCAATGTCTTGGCGTAATTCATCCAATAGCATTTCAAATAGCATCTTTTCACGGGCTAAAGCACGGGACTCGCTAGACAGGACTTTATCTTCAAAACTTTTTAGCTCTGGGGTGATGTAGCGTTCTGCATTTTTTAAAGTTTGACGACGGATATAGTGTTCAGGTGCTTGCTCGGCTTGGGCGCGAGTGAGTTCAATGTAGTAACCACTGACACGGTTGTAGCCAATTTTTAACGTTGGGATACCGCTTTCTTGGCGCTCTTTGACTTCTAAATCAATCAGGAATTGCCCCGCATGATCACAGATTTTGCGTAGTTCATCGAGTTCACTGTCAAAACCCTCTGCAATGACATTGCCATCACGCAATAGTACAGGTGGGTTTTCTACAATTGCCTGCATCAGCCGTTGATGCAGTCCATGAAAATCGCCCAGTTCTTCATTCAGGTTTTGAATGAGTGCGGATTGTTGTGCAGAAACAATGGGCTGTAAGGCATGACGCAAATAGGGAATTTGCGCACAGGCCTGACGTAGTTGTACCAAATCACGTGGGCGTGCGCTACCGAGTGCGACACGACTCAGCACACGTTCAATATCACTAATTTCTTTCAGTACCAAACGCACAGGCGACTCATGGTAACCTTGTATTAAGGCTTGAATTGCATCCAGTCTTGCATCTAACAATGCCGTGTCACGCAAAGGTTGCATCAAGGTACGACTCAGTAAACGGCTACCCATGGCAGTTTGGCAATCGTTAATCAGTTGGAATAAAGAAGTGCCGTGTTCAAATAATGGTTCAACCAATTCCAAATTACGTCGGGTCACAGGATCAAGCGCAATAAAATCGCTGCTTTGTTCTAATTGAATACTGCGAATATGTGGTAAAGCCGTTTTTTGGGTTTCTTTGGCGTAGTGTATTAACGCTGCCGCTGCTGCTTTGGCTAAGGGCAAATGATCAATACCAAAACCTGAAAGTGTCGATACAGCAAACTGATCACAAAGCGTTTTTTGTGCATTGTTCAGGTTGAAATCGACATTTGGGCGTTTGGTCACAGGGCAGTCAAGTTGCTTTTTAACCTGTTCAATAATATTCGGATCGACAATATCTTCATCGACCACAATTTCGCTTGGCATTAAACGAGAAAGTTCAATCGCGAGTTGTTCAGGCAAATAATCCATTTGCTGAACTTTAAAAATCCCTGCACTTAAATCCAGCAACGCGATACCAATTTGGTTTTGCTGTAAGCATAAAGAGACCAAGTTGGAAGATTGATGACTGTTGAGCAGGGCATCATCGGTGAGCGTACCAGGGGTGATAATCCGTACCACTCCACGCTCTACAGGACCTTTGCCTGTTACCTCGCCAATTTGCTCACAAATTACCACGGTTTCGCCTTTTTTAACCAAGCGAGCGAGATAACCTTCGGCAGCATGATACGGTACGCCTGCCATTGGGATAGGTTTGCCGCTGGTTTTACCTCGATGGGTGAGGGTAATGCCTAAGAGTTTGGCGGCTTTGTGTGCATCATCAAAAAATAATTCGTAGAAATCGCCCATGCGATAGAACATTAAAGAATGTGGATGTTCCATCTTCACCCGTAAGTATTGCTGCATCATTGGAGTGTGTGAAGATAGATCAGCCATGATTTCTGTCATGTTCATGCAGTTGAAGTCCTTTAATTTGAAGCGTAATTTAAGTGTAAGTATGTGACTAGCTTATTTTACGCCATCTTAGTCAAATTAGTGAACCTGCATGTCATTGTTGCTCGCTCTCTAACGAGTCGAACATCGAGCGGTTTAAGCTTTTAAATGGATAATATTCAATTGATCTGGTGTGTTAGTGAGCACACAGCCATAAAAAATATCGCCCATAAAATCTAAACCGACAGTTTCAAAAATGATATCGCATAGCTCAAAGAGCTTAGCTGTTGAAAATGTATGATTTGCGAAGTTAAAAGTGAAAATTATTGTGTCATTTGGCTGAATTTTACTGAGTTTTTCGTGTAATTCATCGTTATAAAAAGCATCGAAATTTGATTGTTTTCTATGGATTCATTTAGAAAGTAGTGCATGTTGTAACATTATGCTTTGCATGGTCTTATTTCTAGCTAAAGCCGTACTTTGGAAAAACTTCATCACAATCAAAGTAAAAAAAGCCATCATCTTTTCAGATCATGGCAAGCTATTATTCAAACTCAAGCTATGTAGAATTTAAAAATTCAAACTATATGACACGCCCAAAATATTTTGGCTCATGCTTAAATTGGCTTCGCCACCACCAAAATCAGCGGGGATAGAGTTGTTACCTTGCACTGTTTCTTTGAGTGCGTGTGTATAAGCCACACTTACATTTTGTTGATCATCGAGTCGCCAAGTTGCACCAACACTTAAATGCTCTTGTACCACACCTGGTGCCAAAATATTTAGGAAGGTTTGATCATTTTTAACAGGCTGATCGTTATAGCTATAACCCGCACGTAAAGTCAGTTTTTCTGAGGCTTGATAAGTCGCTGAAATTTTATAGACATTGATGTCATCCCATCCAAAACCAGGACCTTGTGTTGTGCCAAATTTATTGTTTGCGAATAATTGATCCAGTTTATTGCCAACAGAATCTACATCTGAATAATTAATGCGTAAGTAATCTGTCGCGACTGATAAAGCAGGGGTAAGTTGATAATTTAAACCTACACCATAGCTTTCAGGTACGTCAAAATCACCTTGTTTGGCAAATAAACCTTCATATTTCTTAAAGCGGCTGGCATTAATTTTAGATGAATAGCTTGCACCAAGGGTCAGTTTATCATTTGGTTTTGCCGACCAGCCAATACGTGCACCTACGCCGTATGAATCGTCATTGCCACGATCGCTAATTGCCGCACCGTTTGACGAAGCACCACCAAAGACATCACCAGCAAAACCTTGTGCACTAAAACGTTGATATAAAATATTTGCAGCCAAGGCTATAGATTGATTTTCTGCATATTTCCAAGATAAAGCAGGTGAAATAAAGGCTTGGGTTAATGAAATACCTGCGCTTCCTGTATTATCATAAACTGCATAAGGATTATTTTTATAATTGGTATTCATGCCACCATTGCCATAAACCGCAATACCCGCAGTGACTTGTTCATTCACTGGGTGAACATAACCTAGATCTGGAATTACAAAGTATTTACGGCTATTGCCATCATACTGACCATTTGCTCCATAACCATTTCCTGTAATTTCAGACTCACGATCTGGAGAGAAAATAGTTAAACCAGCATCAACACGCTTACCTAACCAGCTCAAACCCGCTGGGTTGCTTGCAATAGTCAAACTGTCCTGAAAATTAGCAATGGCTGTGCCTGCATTTCCTTGAGATTTTACACTATATGCATGCATGAAATATCCTGTTGTTGCAAAAGCAGATGTTGAAAACAAAGGTGCGATAACAGCAATTGAGATAAAAGAAGATAGATATTTCATGAGAATATAGATCGAGTAAAAACAATATATGCGTCAGTATATTGAAAAGTTGTATTCTTGTATTTGAATATAAATTCATATCTTTATTCTATTTTTGAATATAGAGCTATGAAACAGCAAGGGTATTCATTCTATATGTATATCAAAATGATGCTTCAACTCTTTTGACCAAAGAAGCTCCCTTGGGAGCTTCTTTATTGTTTTTCATTGCTTTAATTCATCATCATAAAGTGCTTTATGCCAAGTTTTCTAACACAAATTGTGGCGATTTAATAAATAATCGAATCAATGCTTGAGCAGAACTCGACGGTTGACGGACACCACGTTCCCAACTTTCTAAAGTTCGGGCAGAGATACACAATTTTGCCGCAAGTTCAGTTTGTGAAATATTCATTTTTTGCCGAACTTTAATGATCTGTTGTGCTAAATCCAAACAAGCCGTTTGCTCTACAGTATGATTCACATGATTATGACTGTGTTGAAGCAGATGCATAGTTATCTCCTCCTTAGGGTCGAATAAACAAGTCAATGAGTTATTAAAATAAGTATTGTCCTACAGCTGCATAAATTTGATACTGCAAAATTTACACTTTAGAGTGAAGCAAAGATGGCAACACTGTAAGAAATGATAAGAAAATTCAAGAGTCAAAGTGGGGCGGGGCACGACCTTGTGGCAGAACAAAAAGCGGCTCAGTTTGAAATAGTGTTGGTGTAAACGATGTTTTAAAAGACAAAACCCGAATTTGCGTTCGGACTAAAATTGGTCTGATTTTGTTTTCAAATAATGGTAGTGCAAAACTATAAACTAGACAGTATTCACATTCATGATCTGTATGCGCCGCATCTTCAGATGATGCATGTTCGTGTGAACTTTCAAGTCCGAATGCAACATGAGTCGCAGTTTCATGGTGTGTAGATGAATACGAAGAATGGGGTGCGGTGCGTTCTAAAAATAATGCTTGGGCAATAGTTTCACAGACAGAGGAAAAATGTTGTTTCTCTGGTAATAAAGGCTGTAGGAACACAGCGACTTGTAACAAGATTGCAAATAATCCTAGCAATCTGCCCCACATCATAAACACTGTATCAATCTTTTATTCAATTTATTCATGTAATACTATAACAAAAATGACAATGATAAATATTGAAGTATTACACGAAGTTTTAATTAATATTTAACCTAATATTGAGCATTATTTAAGCATTCAACAGACCCTAGTATCATCTTGTAAAAGAAACTGTCGGAAAACCTGCTTCCAGCCAAGCTTGCATACCACCTTGCATTGAATAGACTTTCTCGAAACCCATTCTTTGTAAGGCTTGAGTGGCAAGTGCAGAACGCGCACCAGTACCACAAAGTAAGTAAATATCTCGTTCAGCCAGATTGGTAAGAGCACGTTCAACATCGCAATAGTGGTTTACTACAGGGTGTTGTGCAATTTTCATTTCTAACATGCCGCGTGGAAAATTCACTGCACGGTCTATTGCACAAGCCTGATGTTCTTCAGGTTCTCGTACATCAATCAAAATAATATCGGGATGTTGCAAATATTTTTCATGCAATTCTTGCACGCTAATTTCTGTAATTTCACTTTTGGCTTCAGTGATTAGTTGATCTGGTGTTTTCATTCATCCACACTCATTTATTTTGAGTTTATATAATATAATATTATATATTTAATAAGATTTTATTATTGTTAGGAAATGTGTCTGATCGAATATCGTTGTGATTTTCTATAAAAACATTTTAAATCAGGTGTTTAAATCCTAATAAAATTTAAGTCATCAATTGATCAAAAAGTCATATCTTATTCAACTATAAGGTATATACTAGATCTAACACTTTTGTTCGATTGTTCAGGGGACGTCAAATGCCTGCAAGATTTTTTGGAATTTTTCTGGGTTTAATTGCAGCGGTATTAATCATTGGTGGATTATTCATCAATATGATCAGTGGTGAAGCTACCGTCGTGGAATACTGGATTTTATTGTTGCTTCCATGTTTTGGTATTCCAATTTTGTCTGCAGTGTGCCTAAAAGAAATAGACTAAGCACAAAAGTATAAGTTTTCTTTACATTAAAATTGATAGATGATTCATCGCATTTAATTTTAATGATCCAAAAGCCCATGCGATCATGGGTTTTTGTGTTTACAGCAAAACAGTTGGTTTTGAGTTTTATTTGAATATTTGCAAAGCAGCGTTGCAGAATTGGGCTGTTCAGCAGCCTAGTCATAGTTAAATGCTATTAAAATCTAAAGACAATATTTAAGTTTAATAACATGTAAGCATTCCATTATCAGGTATTGCCAATCAATGTTCATTTTGGCGTAGGTCATCTGCAAAAAATTCAAGAGATTTTACGATCTTATACCTATAGGCGTATTTTAACTATTGCCACTGCAGGGCAAAAAGCCGCAGGCGAGCGTTTATTGGCACTAATCCAAGACATGGCTGTAGCGGTCTATCCTCATGCGGTGATGCATGTGCCAAAAGAAGTTGCCGATCAAGCCATTCAAGATGTGCAGCGTTTAAAGGTCGATTGCTGTTTGGCACTCGGCGGTGCTCTGCGATTGGTTTAGCCAAAGCAATTGCTTTAGAAACCCATTTACCGATTATTGCAATTCCGACCACTTATGCAGGTAGTGAAATGACTGCGGTGTATGGCATCACCGAAAACCAGCTGAAAACCACAGGCAAAGCAGCTCAAGTTTTGCCTAAAGTAGTGATTTATGATCCTGAATTGACACTCAACTTACCCACTGAAATTTCGGTATGTTCGGGTATGAATGCGATGGCACATGCAGTTGCGGCATTATATGCACAGGATAAAAATCCCATTGTAAGTTTAATGGCACTAGAGGCGATTACTCAACTGGCACAGGCTTTACCTGAAATTGTGCAAGCGCCTCATAATATGCAGGCACGTGAACATGCTTTATATGGCGCATGGTTGGCAGGTGTGTGTTTGGGTTCGGTGGGTATGGCAATTCATCATAAAATTTGCCATAGCTTGGGCGGACGCTATCAGTTACCACATGCGCAAACCCACGCCATTGTGTTGGCGTATTCAGTGCATTACAACCGACATGCAGATATTGCTGCAATGAATCAACTGGCAGCGGCTTTAAATGTGTCAGATCGGGAACAGTTAGGCTTGGCGATTTATCAGCTTAACCAAAAATTGAATATTCCAATGGCACTTAAAGATTTAGGATTACCCGAAACAGCACCTGCCCAAGTGGCACGTATTATCTGTGATAGTCCATATTATAATCCACGTGAATATGACTATGCCGAATTAGAGGCTTTATTGACCAAAGCCTATTGGGGACAAGCACCGCTATAATGCTGCTAAAAAATAGCATGATAGATAAAAAACCGAAGCCACTTAGACTTCGGTTTTTTATTTGCCGTGACGGATTACGGTTTATACAAGCCTAAATCTTGCAAATGTAATCTAAGAATACGTCGCAGTTCCAATACAGCTTCTGGCGTTTCCTGAATGGAATGTCCGCCTTTAATAATTTTTTCTGAAACAGCGCCATCTAAGTGGGCACTGTTGTAATGCACCACATCGTCATTCATTAACAGATGCTCAGTGCTGTCGGTATTATTGCCAATAATACTGTGATATTTAAATCCTTTGACAGGCAAAATATCTTCAGTTAATTCCGTAAATTTGGAATTTTTACTTAAATCACTCGGTCCATTTTGAATGACGCCATGCCCAATTTCTTTGGTTAGATTTTTTAAATCGACTTCATGTTGCTGCAAGGTATCCGCAAACGCGCTTAAAAATGCAGTCGGTAAGCGAATGACTTTACGTGCTGCAAGGGTGAACCAGCGGTCTGCAAACTCTGTACCTTTATGCGGTGCAGCCAAGAATATTGCACGGTTAAAATTGGTGATGGGTTTAAGGCGCAAACGTGCTTGCAACAAAGGATCAGATTTAAAGCGTTCCAGACGTCGGTTTTTAAGCATTTGCATGGCAGGTTGAGTTAAATCAGTATCGCTGACCAACAAACGTGCCAAAATACCACCCATGCTGTGTCCAATTACTACAGCATCTTTTTTGGCTGCAGCAGAAGGACTGACCTGTTTAAAGCCTTGTTGAAGCAAGGCATAAATTTGGAAACGGCTTTCTAAAATTGGCATATTGGTCGAGTAAAACACTTGCCAGACTTGAAAGTTTTCCCGCAATACAGGATCGCCCATAATATCGTTGGTTAAGCGAATCCACGCTTCGGGGCTACTGGCCAAACCATGAATGAGGACAATGACTTTTTTATTCGGATTATACGGCTCAAGTAAGTACAAATGCGGCATACTGAGTCGTTCTTCACGATCAATTAAGGATAAATAAGCCGATTTACCTAAATTATTTTGCGCTAACCACAAGCCATAAGGTGCAGAAAAGTTAGCTGCAAGCGGGTAGTTCTTTTGTGCAATTTGGGCAGATTCATATTTATACGGATCATAAGCCTTGAGCTTAAAATGCGGCCGATTCAAAATATCTTCAATGGAATTGGCGCTATGTGGTTCTGCAGTGATTGTCGCGGCTAAATAGCGAGCTTGGTGAATATTTGGATTTTTTCCTGCAGGATAATCATATTTTAGCGGATCAATAATATATTTGCTTTTGCTCAGATCATCGTTTGGATTTTCAGGCAATACCACCAGAAATTCAGACCCAAAACCATCACGGCGCGTGACCGAGCGCAAACCCGAAAAGTTCAGGTTATAGGTTGACATCAACTGCTGAATTTTTTGTTGTTTCAGCTGCGGGTAGTACTCAAAATCAATGTCATAAATGCTGTTGCCAACACGAATTTGTTGTTGCAATTCATCGTGTTTATAGCGCAGCGCATAGCTGCTGACCAATTTGGCAATCGCCTGATTATAAAAATCCCGAATTTGGACTTGTCTGTTATCAAAAAGACGGTCTTGCGGCGCACGTTTGGTTTTAAACATGTAGGCGTAACTATAACGAATACTTTGATCGAGCATGTGCAATTGCTGATCTAAACATTGTTCATAATTGGCCTGATGAATTTTTTGTTGTTCTTCCGATCTTTTACTGTTCAGAATACTGATTTTACAGGACGATGAGTTTTCCAGTTCAATCGCTTTCGCTAAATATAATTCACTGGCGGTTGAGAGCAGTTGTTCATCCTGAATTTGTGGGATTTGCTTGAGTGCACTCACACATTCTTCAGGTTTTTCGGCACAAATATTGGCTTCACGTCCTGTCATCGACAAGACATTTAAACTGGCTTCACTCAGTTTTTTGCGCGATAAAATACTATCACGTTCATTGGCAATACTAACTTTTAACGCCTGATTTTTAACACTGACCACCTGACAACCAGACAGCAGTGTTGTACTGAGCAATGCAGCAATCACAATTTTATTCATGGAAAGTCTGGCTTAATTTTTAAGATTTTTTTCCATCATACGTTTTTTTAAAGCTTTTTCAATTGCGTAGAAAGCAAAATAGACCGTCGAAACGGTCTATTTTTAGGTATTTTTGTATCGATTTTTTATTAAGTGCGTGGTGCGATCACTTGCCACACATTCCAGCGACCTTGCTTTTCAATTTCAGCAATCAAACGGTCAGCCACTTCGGCTTCTTGCGGGTATTTGATTTTATAGTTTTTCAAAGTTTGTACTGCATTTTTCTTTTGTTCCATGGCAATATAATTGTTTGCCGCAGACAAATAAGCTTCCTGCACACCTGCTTTCATGGCTTTGTCTAAATAAGGAATGGCTTCACGATGACCGCCACCTTCAGACAGACCGAAACCAAACCAGAAATTCGCTTCGGCATCTTCCTGATTAATTTTTAAGATACGCTGCGCATAGTTAAGTGAGCGTGTGGTGTAAACAGAGCCTAAGTCTAGATTACGTGCCATAACACTGGCTTTAAATGCACGCATCAAAATATCAAAAGAGGCATTTTCATTGGCTGCCAAAGTGTCTAATTGTTGAGTCAATTCTTTGAGCTTTGCCTCGAAACCACGACGTTCCTGACGTTCGCTAAAACGTGGTGGATAGTGACGTGCTTTGCCTTCGACCAATTGTAAGAAGTCATCAATTTCGGTGATGTCAATTTCGTTTTCACCTGCCAAAACTGCAAACTTCAAGCTACGGGCATTGTTATTGACCGTAGGTACAATCAATTTGTTTTGATCTAAGGTAATGCTTTTGCTTGGATCATTTGGGTTAGTAACCACCATTTTAGTCACAGGCTGTGCTGCTGCTTTTTGTAGGTTAATTTCAAATGGTGGTGGGGCATCATAATTAAATGGATTTAAGGCATAGAATGGTGCACTTAATTCAGGTTCGGTAAATACGATAGGTGGTTTTACTTCTTGTTTTGGTGGTGCAACACAGGCGCTAACGAGCGTTGCGGCTAGAATACTGAGTGCCAAAGGCTTAAGGGTCATGGTGTTCTTCCGTTCAATTTATTTTAAAAGTGAGAGGTGATTGTGTCGGATTAAAATATTGCATGTCGGTCAGTCTAAGAAATCTGTTCCGAACATGCAATACAATTGAGGGGGCTTAGTTACACAGTGATACGAAGTTTTTTTAAGTATGTAGGATTGATCAAATAAACAGCCCTATTTACTTTGTGCTTCACACTCACGTCTAACATCTTCAATTATTTTTAATTCTTCTGCACTATAAGGTTGTTCATTTTGCTGTGGGTTTTTAAAGCTTGGGTCAAGTAAAGAGAGACGCTGACATAATAAATTCATACGTTTTTCATTTTGTTCCAAGCGATCTAGTAATACTCGCATGCCGTCCAATACTGGGTCAGATTGGTCCTGCGTTGCTGCATAAGGTTGGAAACCAATACTGGCAGCATAATCACGACGACGTGCTTCCTGATCATCGGCAGGTTTATTTTTCATAATAAAGCGCGCAGGGTTACCCACAGCAGTTGTGCCTTCAGGTACTTCTTTGGTCACAACCGCATTAGAGCCAACTTTGGCATTTTTATGTACGGTGAATGGGCCTAGAATTTTCGCGCCTGCACCGACTACTACGCCATCTTCCAAAGTTGGATGACGTTTGCCTTTATTCCACGTTGTGCCGCCTAAAGTCACGCCATGATATAAGGTGACATCATCACCAATTTCAGCAGTTTCACCAATCACCACGCCCATGCCATGGTCAATAAAAAAGCGACGACCAATTTTTGCACCGGGATGAATTTCAATTCCTGTAGCAAAACGGCTAAATGACGAGAGTAGACGTGCCGACCCCTTGCAGTCTTTGTTCCATAATTCATGCGCCACACGATGCATAATTAAAGCGTGAATTCCTGGATAAGTGGTTAAGACTTCAAGTGTATTTCGAGCAGCAGGATCGCGCGCGAAGACAGCTTGAATGTCTTCTTTGAGCTGTTTAAGCATTAGTTTGATCCTCGTCCTGTGTTGATGTAGATTTTTTCCATGAACCGTTATTCATTGCTTGTACGCGGCTAAAAATACCGCGAAGTAAATGGTATTCCATACGATCTAATTGTATACGTCCGAAAAGCCGACGCAAGCGCAAAGGCAATAATCGTGGATTTTTTGGATCCATAAATTCAATTTCTGCCAGCATTTTTTCTAAATGTGGATAGAACTGTTGCATTTGTTCATGGTTGACCAAAGGTTCATCCCATTGCATCGCTTCAGAATCTGTCACTTGCATCGTCGCTGCAGGATCGGCAATTTTTCCGACAATATCGATGGCAGCCATACGCATTTCATAGCAAATCACTTGAATGGCTTGAGCAACATTGAGCACACCATATTCTTCATTGACAGGAATCGTCACGTGATAATTCGCCAAAGCCAGCTCTTCATTGGTTAAACCACGATCTTCACGTCCAAAAATAATGGCAACATTTTGCCCATGCTGTGCCACAGCATTTAACGACTTTTCTGCCGCAGGGCGTGCATCTAAGAGTGGCCAAGGAATAGTACGACTACGTGCACTGGTGCCAAAGACCAAATGGCAGTCGGCAATTGCATCTTCGAGCTGTTCAACCACTTCAATCTGTTCAATTAAATCGGTTGCACCTGCCGCCAAAGCATCAATATCTGGATGCGGATAGGTTTTTGGATCAACCAAAACCAATTTACATAGCCCCATGGTTTTCATGGCGCGTAAGGCGCTACCGATGTTGGCAGGCAGGGTGGTATTCACCATGACAATACGCACGTGGGAGAGGTGTGCTGATACTGCAGCATTGTCGACTTGACTCATACAAGGTCCAAAAATTATTTTAAATTAAGAATATTGATCAACTTCGGTATGGTATAAATCCATAGCATCATCCATGCTCATATCAGCTGGTGGTGGTGCAATCGTTGCGGGTTTCGCCACATCGACAGCTTTCGCGGCTTTGGATTTCACTTGATATTCAATGTGCAGGCTTTCTTTACCAAAATAGTCACGCAATTTGACCAAGGCTTCATCTAAGGGTGCGATTTTCCACTGAATGCCCAAATGTAATTCTGCAGTGGCATAAGCATAGTCAAGGTGCAATAAAACAGGAATATGCGTGCATAAATCCACATTACAATAAGGCAGCAACATATTTTGTAAGTCTTGACTCAAGGTCTTGCTTAAATGTTCTGCATGCAAGTGAATTTGAATACTATTGGCGCGTTTTTGACGAATTTCATTCAAGCTAAACGCTTTGGTTAAGCGTCCCATTGGGCGGTCAAAACCTTCACGTTCGTAAATTTCGCCTTCAATCACCACCACTTTTTCAGTTTGTACAATATCTTTAAAGCGTTGGAAGCGCTCATGGTTGGCAGATACTTCAATACGTGCCGTACCATCATCTAAAGTGACCACCATCCGATTTGGGAAGTTGGCGACATCCACCACCAAGCCTGCAAAGACGGTGGTCACGCCACGACGGGTTGGCGTCAGTTCATTAATTTTACTTGGAATAAAGGCTTTTAATTCATTGCGATAGACATCAATCGGGTGACCAGTGAGGTAAAGTCCAAGTGTGTCTTTTTCACCTTTAAGTCGGACTTCATCTGACCATGGTTTTACAGGTTTGGCAGGCTTACGTTGTACTTCTTCAACTTCACCAAATAAATCCATGATGCCTGTTTCACGGTTGGAACGTGCTTGTTCCGCCGCTTGTACCGCTTCTGGCAATTGTGCCATTAAACTTGAGCGTTCGATGCCTAAACAGTCTAATGCACCCGCACGAATTAAGGCTTCAAGGGTTCGTTTGTTGATTTTTTTCAAATCAATACGATGACAGAAGTCAAATAAATCGCGGTATGGACCTTCTTTTTGGCGAGAATCAATCACCGATTGCATGGCTTGTTCGCCCACGCCTTTAATTGCGCCAAGTCCGTAGACAATGGTGCGTTCATCGCTGGCGTGGAAATGATACAAAGACATATTTACCGAAGGTGGTAAAACTTCCAGACCATTGTGGCGACAGTCATCAATCAGGAACACCACGTTATCGGTGTTTTGCATTTCCGACGACATTACCGCAGCCAAGAATTCGGCAGGGTAATGTGCTTTCAGCCATGCCGTCTGATAGGCAACGAGGGCATAAGCAGCCGCGTGGGATTTGTTAAAACCGTAGCCTGCGAACTTTTCCATATAGTCGAAAATATGGTTGGCTGTGGCGGCATCAATGTCTTTTTTCGCAGCACCTTCAATAAAGATTTGGCGCTGTTTCACCATTTCTTCAGGTTTTTTCTTACCCATAGCACGACGTAGTAAGTCCGCACCACCGAGGGTATAGCCTGCACAATACTGTGCCGCCTGCATTACCTGTTCCTGATAAACCATAATGCCGTAGGTTGGTTCAAGCACACCTTCTAGCAAAGGATGCAGATACTCAAACTCGCCACCGTGCATACGGTGAATAAAGTCTGGAATGAGATCCATCGGGCCAGGACGATACAAGGACACGAAGGCAATAATTTCCTCAAATTTGCTTGGGCGTGCTTCTTTCAGCATCTTTTTCATGCCCACGGATTCAAACTGGAATACCGCTGTGGTGTTGGCATTGGCAAAGACTAAATAGGCGTCTTTATCGTCCAATGGAATATGGGCAATATCTAGCGGTGTATCGGCTTGGATGCGTTTATTGATATTTTGTACTGCATCTTCAATAACCGTCAGGTTACGTAAACCCAAGAAGTCAAATTTGACCAAACCTGCCGATTCAACATCGTCTTTATCGTATTGTGCAACACGGGCGGTTCCATCAGCATCGCACATAACCGCAGAAAAGTCGGTGATTTTGGTTGGTGCAATGACCACACCACCTGCGTGTTTGCCTGTGTTGCGGGTAATGCCTTCAAGTTTTAAAGCCATTTCCCAAATTTCTGAAGCATCGTCATAGTCTGGGTTAGATGGATTGGTCACCACATCTTTCAGCTGTGGTTCGGCTTCAATTGATTCTTCCAAACTAAGCCCTAAAGGTTTAGTTGGAATCAATTTAGAAATACGGTCTGCCAAACCATAAGACTTGCCCAAAACCCGTGCGACATCTCGAATCGCACCTTTGGCGGCCATAGTACCGAAAGTGGCAATTTGTGATACCGCATCACGTCCATAGGTGCGTGCCACATAATCAATGACTTTATCGCGTCCTGCAATACAGAAATCGACGTCAAAGTCGGGCATGGATACACGTTCTGGGTTTAAGAAACGTTCAAAGAGTAGTTCATAACGCAATGGGTCTAAGTCGGTAATTTTTAAGCTATAAGCGACCAATGAGCCTGCGCCTGAACCACGACCCGGCCCAACAGGTACGCCATTATTTTTAGACCATTGAATAAAATCCATGACGATGAGGAAGTAACCCGGGAAGCCCATCGAGTTAATAATATTAATTTCGTATTCAATTCGTTCATCATAAGGTTTGCGAATTTCTGCCCAGTCTTCATCGCGCTGTGTGACAGGATAGAGCACATTTAGACGTTCTTCTAAACCTTGTTTGGATAGGTGCGCGAAGTAGGTATCAATGGTGTGTCCGTCTGGAATTGGATAATCTGGAAGGAAATATTTACCCAATTGCAGCGTGACGTTACAGCGTTTGGCAATGTGATAGCTGTTTTCAATAGCACTTGGAATGTCGGAAAATAATTCCGTCATTTCTGCAGTAGTTTTAAAATATTGCTCAGGACTATACGTTTTAGGACGACGGTTATCCCCTAAAACATAACCATCGGCAATACAAACTCGCGCTTCGTGCGCTTCATAATCTTCACGGCGGACAAAGTGCACATCATTATGTGCCACCACGCCAATATTATATTTTTTAGCTAATTTAACCGCTTCGGCAATAAAAGCATCTTCATCGGGACGATCTGTACGGGTCAGCGCCAAATAGACCCGATTACCAAATTTTTCTATCCATTCTTCTAGCAACGGTTCGGCTTTTTGTGGATTGGACGTGATCAGCATTTTGCCGACATCACTTTGAATGCCGAGTAACAGAATCAGATCATTGGCTTGTTCTAAAATCCATGCTTTATTGACGCAAGGGATATTGAGTTGCTGACCTTCAATATAGCCACGCGACACCAGTTCGGTCAGATTGCGCCAGCCGTGATTGTTCATCGACAATAGCGTCACACGATGATCGGCATCATTTAAACGCAGCACTGAACCTAAAATCGGTTTGATGCCTTGCCCCAAACATTTGCCATAAAATTTTACGGCAGCGTGTAGGTTAGAGAGATCGGTCAATGCCAAAGCAGGCATTTCTTCATTGACTGCAGCTTTAATCAAGTCAGGTATGCGTACAATCGACTCGGTAATCGAAAATTCTGTATGTATACCTAAATGAACAAAGCGCATGAATCAGTCCCTTAAAAAATCACGGGTTAGTTTAGCATGCTCTGTTCAAGACAAAACACGCTGCTGTGTTTTTCTGTGGTGAAGTGATCTTCACCCGCTAACACAATTTTCATTTTATGCGTTAACTTTTGCCGTTTCATCGAGTGGGATGAACAGGCTAAGTTATTCGCTATTGAATGATGATTGTTTTATCTGAGCTTAGATAACCAGTCACCTAAACTTTGCACCAATTGCACTAAAATTAATAAGACCACTACTGTAAGTATGACTACACTACTATCAAAACGCTGATAACCATAAGAAATAGCAAGGTCACCAATGCCACCAGCACCGACTGCACCTGCCATCGCAGTTGCGCCAATTAAGCTAATGGTGGCTGTAGTTAGGTTCAAAATGAGTGAGCTGCGTGCTTCAGGTAAAATAAATTTGAAGATAATTTGTAATGGTGTAGCACCCATTGCCTGTGCAGATTCGACAATCCCTTCATTGACTTCAAGTAGTGAAGTTTCTACCAAACGACCAATATACGGGCCGACATAAATGGTCAGCGGTACAATGGCTGCCCAAGTTCCGATGGATGTACCCACTAAAAATTTAGTCAGCGGAATCACCGCAATCAATAAAATAATGAAGGGCAGGGAGCGCAGTGCATTTACAATCGGGTTGAGTCCGTGATAAATCACACGGTTTGGTAAAATACCTGTCGGACGAGTCACTACAAGGGTAATGCCCTGAATAAAGCCCCAGATACAACCAAACAACATGGCAAAGAACACCATATGAAAGGTTTCTTGTAAGGCCGTAACAAATTGGTCAATAGATAAAGAGCTTTTCCAGAAAGGTGTGGTTACCGAAGTCAGCCACTGTACAATTAAATCTCTCATGCTTGTATTCCTGACTGTTCAACTTCAACGCCATTGGCTTTCAGAAACTCAAGCGCCTGTTGAATGACGTTTGTATCACCGAGTAATTGAATGAACATTTGCCCAATCACAGCACCATCAATTTCGGTCATATTGGCAAATAAAATATTCAGGCTAATATCAAACTGTTTAATGATAGCTTGAATCACGGTTTCCTGAGCCGATTTACCTAAAAATTTCAGACAATAAATGCTGTGCTGATTTTGATTTTCCAGATTATTCAAAATATTGATAGGCAATTGTTGCTGCAACACAGTTTGAATGAAGCTTTTAGTGGTCGGGTGTTGCGGCTGACTAAAAATTTCCAAGGTTGAACCTGTTTCAATCACTTTGCCTTGTTCCATCACTGCAACATAATCACAAACCGATTCAATCACATCCATTTCATGCGTCACCATTACAATGGTAATGCCTTGTTCACGGTTAATTTTTTTCAGTAATTCCAGTACAGATTTGGTAGTCTGCGGATCAAGTGCCGAAGTCGCTTCATCGCAGAGTAAAATTTTAGGATGATTGGCTAGCGCACGCGCAATACCGACACGTTGCTTTTGTCCGCCTGAAAGTTCATCAGGATAGGCATCTTTTTTATGTTTTAAATCAATAAACTCAAGTAATTCATTTAAACGTTTTTCACGTTTGGCTTTGTTCCAGCCTAACAGTTTCATCGGCATTTCAATATTGGCAGCCACAGTTTTGGTCTGCAATAAATTGAAGTGCTGAAAAATCATTCCAATATGGGCACGTTCTTGACGCAATTCACGGGCATTGAGTGCAGTAAAATCTTTTTGATGAATGATGACTTGCCCAGCATTTGGACGCTCCAACAAATTGATCAAGCGGATTAACGTACTTTTACCTGCACCACTATAGCCAATAATGCCAAAAATACTGCCTGTTGGAATTTGTAGATTAATTTGATCCAACGCACGCAGTGTTTGACCTTTGAGCTGATAGTGCTTTGAAATGTTTTTAAATTCAATCATATCGTCAAGAAATGTCCATAAATGAAAAAACAGGCAAAGTTCGCTTTGCCTGTTTTGTTTAACGCATTATATTACTATTTTGCTGCTTCAGTGAAATAGCTGACAGGTTTATTTACCGCAACTTTTGTTCCGCCAAAGTGCTGATCAATATATTGCTTCACCGCTTCGGTATGATACAACGCACCTACTTTTTGCAAGATTGGGTCATTTTGACGATCTGCAGCAGTCGCGAGAATATTGACATTCATTTTTGTGCTTTGGTCAATTGGTTCGTAATAAATTGAATCTTTCAGTACGTTCAAACCACCTTCCATTGCAAGGGTGTTGCCCAAGACAATTGCATCGACTTCATCTTTTACACGTACAGCCGTTGCCATTTGAATTGGTTTGATTTGAATTTGCTTAGCATTTTCTACGATGTCTGCAGGCGTGCCTTGAACATTGTCAAAACCATCTTTCAGTTTAACCAAACCAGCCGATTGAAGTAATAACAGTGCACGTGATTCATTGGCACCATCATTTGGAATAGCAATGGTTGCACCTGTTTTGAACTCATCCAACTTTTTCACTTTGCTTGAGTAAATACCCATTGGCTCTAAGTAAGTTGTCGCTACTGGTGCAATTTGATCTTTATTGTTGGAATTAAATGCCACCATATAGGCATAAGATTGGAATGCGTTAAGATCAATTTCTTTATTTGCTACCGCCGTGTTCATTGACACGTAATCGGTGAAGTTTTTCACTTCAAGTTGAATACCTGCTGCTTTGGTTTCAGGTAAGTCGGCAATAAAACGCCAAATATCTGCATCTGAACCAGTCGATGCCATAGTGACAGTGTGTAGAGCAGAAGAATCTTTTTGTGCCGCGTCAGTCGCAGGCGCTTCTTGTTTGCCACAGCCAGCCAAGCCAACTGAAAGACCAAGTACAAGACCAAGGAGCTTTTTCATGAATATATCCCGAGCAAGTTTAAGCAGTGCCTAAAGTTGCCAATGATTGAGAAGAATCAAATCAGCACGATGGATGGAATCGCATGATGATGATTTTGTATGTTTCTCAAATATGTTGTAGGTATTGTTTGAGTACTGAAAAAGTCAGCCCACAGCTCAATCAATAATTTTGAGATGGATGGGCAATTCACTTTTTCAAAAGATGCACCATCATAACAATAAAAAATAATTCTATATAGTGCTGTGTATGTTATGCATATCACTGTTTTTACAACAGAAAGCGAATAAGTCAAAATAAGTTCTTATAAATAAATATATTCTGTAAAGATTGTGAATTTGAACAAGTGTTTAAATATTTGGGTGCTTTAGAATTTATTCTGAAATAGAAATATGAAAAATAGCAATCAGGTGTTATTTAGGCTCATTCATCTATTGATGCCATAAAAAAGCTCGTACAGTGACGAGCTTTTTTATCGACTTAAATTTTTAGGCTAAACTAAAAATTTTAAGCATTTTCACGAGCAATGGCACGATAGCCAATATCTTTACGATATTGCACACCATCAAAGGTAACTTTTTCGCACAGTTCAAGGGCTTTAGCTTGCGCTTCGCCAATGGTATTACCGAGCGCAGTTACACACAGTACACGACCACCATTGGTCACAATCTCACCATCGGCATTGCTTGCTGTACCTGCGTGGAATACTTTCGCATCTGCCATTTGTGTTTCTAAACCAGAAATCACATCACCTTTGCCTGAAGTTTCAGGGTAACCCGCAGTCGCCAATACAATCCCGACAGTTTTGCGTTCATCCCAGTCTGCTTCGGCAGGTAAGTTGCCAGCAATACCTGCTTCAACCAAATCTACCAAAGATGACTTTAAGCGCATCATAATTGGCTGCGTTTCAGGGTCACCAAAACGGCAGTTAAACTCGATCACTTTTGGTTGACCTTTGTCGTCAATCATTAAGCCAGCGTATAAGAAACCTGTATAAACATGACCGTCTTTTTTCATACCTTCAACGGTAGGACGCATCACTTCATTCATCGTTTTTTCAAATACGTCTGCAGTCACGACAGGGGCAGGAGAGTAAGCACCCATACCGCCAGTGTTTGGACCTTGGTCGCCTTCAAAAATACGCTTGTGGTCTTGTGAAGTTGCCATAGGAAGGATGTTGTCGCCATCAATCATACAAATGAAAGAAGCTTCTTCACCGGCAAGGAATTCTTCAATAACTACACGCGAACCCGCATCACCAAATTTGTTGCCTGCTAGCATGTCATCAATTGCATCAAATGCTTCTTGATTGGTCATCGCCACGATCACGCCTTTACCTGCAGCAAGACCGTCCGCCTTGATCACGATTGGAGCACCATTTTTTTCAACAAATGCTTTTGCCGCATCAACTTCGGTGAATACGTCATAGAATGCAGTTGGAATGTTGTGACGTTTTAAAAAGTGCTTGGCAAAGGCTTTAGAACCTTCAAGCTGTGCAGCAAACTGGGTTGGGCCCCAAATTTTTAAACCCGCTTCACGGCAGGCATCTACTACACCATTGACCAGTGGTGCTTCAGGGCCAACAATGATTAAATCAACAGCATTATTTTTGGCAAAGTCGATGATTGCAGGGTTATTTTGAATATCTAACGCTACATTCTCGCATTTGTTTTCTGTTGCCGTACCTGCATTACCCGGTGCAACGAAGACTTTAGCGACTTTGTCATCTTGTGCGATTTTCCATGCCAACGCATGTTCACGACCGCCGCTACCTAAAACTAAAATATTCATCTAAAAATCCCTCAAAGAATAAAATCCCCTAGCGAAGCTATGCTTTTCACCCTTGAAAAGGAAGGAGATTGTGCATAAAAACACAGTTCCCTTACGTGAAAAGTCCCCCTTTTATAAAAAAGGGGGATTTCGGAGGATTATTAAATACGACTTCTAATTAATGAGTTTAATTAGTGACGGAAATGACGCATGCCAGTGAAGACCATTGCAATACCAGCTTCATCTGCTGCTGCAATCGTTTCTTCATCACGCATAGAACCACCCGGTTGAATAATGCATTTGATACCAGCTTTAGCTGCGTTATCAATACCATCACGGAATGGGAAGAATGCGTCAGATGCCATTACTGCACCTTCAACCACTAAACCTGCATGTTCTGCTTTAATGGCAGCAATACGAGCAGAGTTTACACGGCTCATTTGACCTGCACCAACACCAATGGTCTGACGGTTTTTTGCATAAACAATTGCGTTCGATTTTACGTATTTCGCAACTTTCCAAGCAAAGATCATGTCGTCAATTTCTTGTTCAGTTGGTGCACGTTTGGTCACAACTTTTAAGTCATCTTTAGTGATCATGCCCAAGTCTTGATCTTGAACCAATAAACCGCCGTTGACACGTTTGTAATCCATTTGTGGAGCGCGTGCATCAATCGCAGGAAGTTCGCCACATACCAGTACACGTACGTTTTTCTTCGCGCCAGTCACTTCAAGTACGCCATCTGCAATGCTAGGCGCAATGATTACTTCAACGAATTGACGGTCTACAATCGCTTGTGCAGTGGCAACGTCTAACTCACGGTTAAACGCAATGATGCCACCAAATGCAGATTCAGGGTCAGTTGCATAAGCAAGGTCATAAGCCGCTTGAATACCGTCTAAAGATACAGCAACACCACATGGGTTCGCGTGTTTTACGATCACACAAGCAGGTTTTGCAAATGATTTCACACATTCAAGTGCGGCATCAGTATCTGCAATGTTGTTATAAGATAATTCTTTACCTTGAAGCTGTTTCGCTGTAGAAACAGAAGCTTCAGTTGCAGCAGGGTCTACATAGAACGCTGCAGATTGATGCGGGTTTTCGCCGTAACGTAAATCTTGCGCTTTGTTCAATTGTGTATTGAATGTACGTGCAAATTGGTCAGCAGTACCTTCTTCTTTACCTACACGTGCACCTAAGTAAGAGGCGATCATGCCGTCATATTGTGCAGTGTGTTCAAATGCTTTCACTGCCAAATCAAAACGAGTTTCGTAAGACAATGCACCGTTGCTTTTCATTTCTGCAATAACAGTCGCATAGTCAGAAGCATTTACTACAATACCTACAGAAGCATGGTTTTTCGCTGCAGCGCGAACCATAGTAGGGCCACCAATGTCGATGTTCTCAATCGCATCTGCAAGTGAACAATTTGGTTTTGCAACAGTCGCAGCAAATGGATAAAGGTTAACAACAACCAAGTCGATGGCATCAATATTGTGTTCTGCCATGACTGCTTCGTCTAGACCACGACGAGCCAAGATACCGCCATGAATTTTTGGGTGTAACGTTTTTACACGACCATCCATCATTTCAGGGAAACCAGTATGCTCTGATACTTCTACGACAGCAATATTGTTGTCTTTAAGCAACTTATAAGTACCGCCAGTAGATAAAATTTCTACCCCAAGAGCAGCAAGGTCTTGTGCAAATTCAACAATACCTGTTTTGTCAGAAACAGAGATTAAAGCGCGTTTAATAGTCATGATCTTCGTCACAGTTTTCAATTACAGATTAAAACAAACTAGCAAAATGCAGGTAAAAAAAATGCCTGCGGAGGTCGCAAGCATTTTATCACTTATTCACTCATTAAACCGTGAGCTTTTAACTTTTTACGTAAAGTACCACGGTTTAGTCCAAGAATTTCAGCAGCGCGTGTTTGGTTACCGCGAGTGTATTCAAGAACAACAGATAAAAGAGGTTTCTCCATTTCTGCTAACACCATGTCATACACTTGTGAAGGTTGTTCACCTTGTAGTTGTGCAAAATAATGGCGAACTGCGCGATCTACGTGAATACGTAAAGCAACATCAGATTGTGCAGTAAAAATAGGAGATTTGCTATTCATGCGAATTAATCCGAAAATCAGATATCACTGGGATAAAGTGATATATCAATGTGGTCTATAAATTAAATGAACTCCGTTTTAGATCCTAAAACGGGAAGTTCTAAAACTGGAACATTTAGCTTGCCACAACTCTAGGCATTGGTCGAAATTTAAGCGTAACAATACATTAATAATTGTTACAGACCAAAATCAAAACAAAAAATCTACTCTGTACGCGATATATAAAAATAAAGCGCATTAGACAGATCTATATTTGTTGTGAATCTTGCGAGGAGTTTGCAGCACAAAGCTTTCGTGGCGCGTATGATACCATTGTATGAGAAAAAGTGAGCAAGAAAACTGCAATTTTTTTAATTTTTTTCGCTATTTTTTCACTATTTTTTTGTGAATTAAGGCTTGATAATTTCTAAAGTATAGGCATCGAAGTCGTTTCGTGATATTGGAACTAAAATGTCAAACTTAAATGGACTGTTTTTAGGAATACGTTGAATGCTCGAAAGACTTTCGACCAAATACTCCTGTGGGGAATAGATGTAAGTCGATAATGTTTGTTGTTTTTCTTTTAAAGTGACTTTGATATTAGGCAAAGCCAAGCTTTTATCATAGTAATTGATCAGCTCACCCGTAAATTGTGTATTCATACGATCTACACGTTTAACCTTCACGCGATTTGCTGAAATTAAGCTATAGCGTTCTTCTAAACTGCTACAGTTAAAAAATTGACAGACTTGGGTAAACACAGAATTCAGTGCAGGGCTGCTGTTTAAAAACTTTGGGTTAAACCACAAAATTTGGAAGATCAACAAGCCAATCAATAAAAGATTAATAATTCCCCAAAGTAAGTAGTAACCATTGCCATGCTTTTTTTCACTTTCAAGATCAGGCGCAGACAACTTCATGGCAGGAATGTTGCCAATCGGTTCAGTACTGAAATAATTGAGGTTATTCAGATAGGTTTTCAGATCAATATTGGAATGTTCAACTTTACGCTGAAAAATATCTAAAATATGTTGCGGTTGCGCAAGTTCAGCAGTTGCCTGCATAAAACTGCGGTTTTGAATGTGATGTAATTGTGATGTGACTGAGTTTTTATTTTGAGGAAAGGCAAATACCAAATGCGAAAGAGCATTAAAGGTATTGTCGCATTTAGGACAACAAACCATCCCTTGCGCAACGGTCAGCTGCGCAACGGATACTTTATAAACAGTTTGGCATTCAGGGCACTTGGTTTGCTTGTCACTCATAACTCAAAAATTACAGTTAGTGGGGATGGCGTTTCCCAGAAATTCGACACCAGTTTTCTTCACGTTTTTCGACTTGTACTATATCAAAAAATTCAGAATAAACACTAGAAACTTCAGCAACTTGCTCTTCAATTACACCTGCAAGTGCGAACTCGCCCTCAGATTTAATTAAAGTTGCAAACTCTGGCGCAAGCATCATCAATGGGCCTGCCAAAATATTGGCAACTAAAATGTCTGCTTTTTCATTACCGATGGTTTCATTGAACTCTTCTGGAAGTCCCACATATAAGTTTTTAAGTACACCGTTGAGTTCTGCATTTTGTTTGGTCGCTAAAACTGCTTGCGGGTCAATATCAGTCGCATAGACTTTTTTTGCACCGAGCAACAAAGCCGCTACTCCTAAAATACCTGAACCACAACCGTAGTCGATCACGACTTTATCTTTTACATTGGTTTTACCTAACCATTGCAGGCACAGGAACGTACTGGCATGGTTACCTGTACCAAAAGCCAAACCTGGGTCAAGTTTAATATTGACTGCATCTGCCTCAGGTGGTTCTAACCATTCAGGTACAATCCAGAATTTCTCTGCAATCTGGATTGGCTCGTAGTAATCCATCCATGAGCGTTCCCAAACCTGATCTTCCAAAAATTCACTGCGTAAAGGGGCATCTGGCATTTGCGCACGAATAAAGGTTTCTAAGGCTGCAACATCAATTTCTTCACCTTCGTCTTGTGCATAAATACCTGTCACAATGACTTTGTTCCAAAGTGGTGTTTCACCTGGCAGTGGCTCAAGTAAGTCCTGATTTTCCGCATCATCTAAGGTTACGCTGACTGCACCCAATGAACTGAGCAGGGTTTCAGTAAAATCGACTTGCGCTTGATCAACAGTAATATGTATTTGTAACCACTTCACGGAGATAACCTAAAATTTAATGCGAAAGCGCTATTGTAACTGAACTGGTGCAGACGCTGTTATTTTTTATTCGGATTGCGAAAGGGAAAACTCTATACGATTGGAAGTTTCAAATTCGCTTTATGCTTATAGTCGAATAATGTGACAAAAATATAACTCTAAAAAATATAAGTTAAGAATTTGTTTGAACCATCATCGCTCAATCATCCCCAAAACAGTCAAATTGCTGGATTGGGGATGATTGAGAGACTTGTTTAGGATGCAGATTGCTCCGATGCAGGTGTCGGCACAAATTTATTTAGTAATGTGCCTAAAATTGCGGCAAAAATATACATGAAAATAGAATAAACCGCAGCAGGCATGGCAATGGTTGAGCTTGACATAACGGTTAGGGCGATAGTCATTGCAAGGGTACTGTTGTGAATGCCAATTTCAAAGGCGCAGGCTCGGGCTTGTTGGCTATTTACGCCAAAGAAACGCGGGACAAAATAACCAATCAATAAACTGCAGGCACAGAACAGGGCAGTGGCAAGTCCTACATCTGCCAAATAAAGCATGATGTTGTTTCGCTCTTTGGCAATTGCGCCAATAATAATCACTATCAGAAAAACCACAGCAAAAATACGCACAGGTTTGTTTAAACGGTCTGCCGTTTGCGGGCTAAAATGGCGTACCAACATCCCCAAAGTGACAGGGATAATAATAATTAAAAACACCTGTAATACTTTGGCAAACTGTAAGCCGACTTGTTGCCCATCCTGCGTAAAATGTTGAATGGCAAAGTTGACAATCAGGGGCAAGGTAAATGCTGCAATCACGGAATTCACGGCAGTGAGGGTGATGTTTAGGGCAATATCACCTTTATATAAGTAGCTAAATAAGTTGGCTGTTGGCCCACCTGGAGATGCTGCTAGTAGCATGAGTCCGACTGCAAGCAGTGGTGGTAAATTCAGCAGTTTACAAATAAAGAATGCAATTGCTGTCAGGACGACCAATTGACAAAATAAAGCAATAAACACTGCTTTGGGGTGTTTGCTCACCCGTTTAAAGTCGTTAGGAGTGAGTTCTAAGCCAAGTCCAGCCATGACCACGGCCAAAGCCAGCGGCAAAAATATTGTGATTAATCCTGAATCCATAAACACTCCTTTGTTTTTACATCTACAATAATTTATTTGATATTTAACTGTTTGTTTAATATGTAGTTAATTTTGCTCACGTTTTAAATTGTATTTTTATTGTGGTTTAAACTCTGCTCCTGTTTGTGTTGATGGGCAAGTTTGGCCGATTGTCTAGCTAACATACTCCCTAAAATAAAGCTGAACATATACATAAAAATGGTGTAAATCGCAGAAGGAATGGCAATTTCAGTGCTTTGCAAAACCGATAGCGCAACGGTTAAAGAAACAGCAGTGTTATGAATGCCAATTTCAAAACAACAAGAGCGTGCTTGTTGATCAGGCACACCCGCCAAATACGGCACAAGATAACCAATAAGTAAACTTAAAAAGCAAAAAAGCGCTGTGGCGATACCAATCGCACTGAAATAGTCAAAGACATTGGCGCGTTCGCGGAAAAGCGCATAAAAGAATAAAGCGAAAATGAAATAAATGGACATCAAACGCATAGGTTTGCCCAACTGTAATGCAATTTGTGGCATTGCATTACGCACCGCCATTCCTACACAAACAGGCACAATAATCAGTAAAAAAACCTGTGCCATTTTTTCAATTGGCATGCCAATTTGTTGTTGATCGGTCATAAAATACAGAAAAGACAAATTAACAATAAAAGGCAGGGTAAAGGTCGCCATCACAGAGTTCATTGCGGTTAGGGTAATATTTAGGGCAACGTCACCTTTATAAACATAGCTAAATAAGTTAGCAGTAGGCCCCCCTGGTGAGGCAGCAAGCAGCATTAAGCCAATTGCCAAGAGCGGTGGCAATTCTAAAAATAAACAAATTGAAAATGCTAAAACAGGCAAAATGACCAATTGTGAAAAAAGCGTTAAAAAAATGACTTTAGGAAATTGATTGACCCGAATAAAGTCTTTAGGCGTGAGTTGTAAGCCTAAGCCCATCATCATCACAGCTAAGGTCAGTGGTAGAAAAAAGGTAAAAAAGCCTGAATCCATAGCACATCCTTTATTTTTTTCTTATGGGTATAATTTTCCCTCTCTTTGCAGTGTAATTGTTTTTTGAGCTTGTGCAATAAACAAAGCAGTCACTTCTTATAAATGACTGCTTTGGTGTTATTTTCATGCTTTCAGTTTGAATGAATACCCGATCTGTTCATGAAAATATAGATTAAGTGATTGATCACATTGCAGCAGGGCGTGGTGGCGTAAAGCCTAAGGCACATTTGCCTTTTAACTCAGTACCATTGACTGTAATGACGGTGCTTTGCGCATCTGCCATACAAGAACGGTATAATTCAGGCTCATTGCCTTGTAATTGCACTGCTTTAGATGAACTAAAGAATTGTGGTTCACAGGTACCATTCCAGATAATCCCACGATAAGCAAAGCTTACAGGTGCGCCCTGAGTTTTACCTTTACAGACTTGCTGGAATTTTTGCGCGTTATAGACGGTTTCTACTTTATCATTTGCCTGCACTGCAAATGGACTGAAAAATAAGCCACAAAGCATAGAGGACAGCAAAATTTTCTTATTCATGATGTTTCCCTTTGTTTCTCATATCTGTGCTATTAGGATAAAAAATAGACAAATTAAAACAACGGTGATCTGGTTAATTTTTAGGTCTAAATGTTTTTATGTACAGTAAAAATGCAAATTTGGATTACAAAATATTAATTTTGTAGCGCGGTTAAGCCAATAAAATCGACTGAATCTGTCAACTTATGCCACAAGTTTTGCTATAATATTCCGTCTTTATTTTTTATCTCTCATTGACCATTATGCACTATCCTAAAGTTTACGATGTCATTGTTATTGGTGGCGGTCACGCAGGCACCGAAGCGGCGCTTGCAGCAGCACGTATGGGTCGTCAAACCTTACTCTTAACTCATAACATTGAGACTTTAGGGCAGATGAGCTGTAACCCTGCAATTGGCGGGATTGGTAAGTCACATTTGGTACGTGAGATTGATGCCTTAGGCGGCGCAATGGCATTGGCTGCCGATAAAAGCGGGATTCAATTCCGTATTTTAAACTCGCGTAAAGGTGCTGCTGTTCGTGCAACACGTGCGCAGGCAGACCGAGTTCGCTTTAAAGCTGCGATTCGCGCCACTTTAGAAAACCAAGCCAATTTAGATATTTTCCAACAAGCAGCCGATGACCTGATTGTAGAAGGCGATACTGTAAAAGGTGTAGTCACTCAAATGGGGATTCGTTTTGATGCGAAAACCGTGGTATTGACCACAGGTACATTCTTGGGTGGTGTGATTCACATCGGTTTAGAAAAATCGAGCGGTGGTCGTGCAGGCGATCCTCCATCAATTGCTTTGGCGGCACGTTTACGTGAATTAAATTTGCCTGTTGGGCGTTTAAAAACAGGTACGCCACCACGTATTGATGCACGCTCAGTCGATTTTTCGGTCATGATTCCGCAGCCAGGTGATTTCCCATCACCAACCATGTCATTCATGGGTGATGTGTCGATGCACCCTGAACAAGTGAACTGCTATATCACCCATACCAATGAACGTACTCACGAAATTATTCGTGGTGGTTTAGATCGTTCACCGATGTATACAGGTGTGATTGAAGGTGTTGGCCCACGTTACTGCCCATCGATTGAAGATAAAATTCACCGTTTTTCTGATAAAGACTCGCATCAGGTATTTTTGGAGCCTGAAGGTTTAGATACACATGAATTGTATCCAAACGGGATTTCAACCTCTTTACCGTTTGATGTGCAGTTCGAGTTAGTTCGTTCAATTCGTGGTATGGAAAATGCGCATATTTTGCGTCCAGGTTATGCGATTGAATATGATTACTTCAATCCACAAGCCTTAAAATTCACTTTGGAAACCAAAGCCATTAATAACTTGTATTTTGCAGGTCAAATTAATGGTACGACTGGCTATGAAGAAGCGGGTGCGCAAGGTGTGTTAGCTGGTTTGAATGCGGCACGTCGCGCTTGGGATCAGGAACAATGGACACCAAAACGTGACGAAGCTTATATTGGTGTATTGGTTGATGATTTGATCACGCTAGGTACCAAAGAACCGTACCGCATGTTTACCTCACGTGCGGAATACCGTTTGATGTTGCGTGAAGATAATGCCGATCAGCGTTTGACGCCAATTGGTCGTGAGCTTGGTTTGGTGGATGACACTCGTTGGGCAGCTTACTGTGAAAAAATGGAAGCAGTAGAACGTGAAACAGGGCGTTTACAACATTTGTGGGCTGCACCAAACAATCCAATGGGTAAAAAATTTGTTGAAATGACAGGTGCAGATTTATCCAAAGAATGTTCTGCGATTGATCTGTTAAAACGTCCAAATATCAGTTTTGCGCAAATCGCAGAATTAACGGGTTCAGACGTTTCTGCACAAGTGGGCGATCAAATTGAAATTGCAGTGAAATATGCAGGTTATATCAACCGTCAGCATGAAGATGTCGCACAATTAAAACGCTTGGAAGAAACCAAAATCCCTGCCGATTTTGATTATGATGCAGTGTCAGGTTTATCGCGTGAAATCACGCTAAAATTGAAGCATGTTTTGCCTGAAACTTTGGCACAAGCCAGTCGTATTCCAGGTGTGACACCTGCCGCAGTTCAATTGGTGATGATCACCATTCGTAAAAATGCACAGTCACGTAAATCTGCTTAAGGTTTGATGGATTGATGAAGAAGCCCACAATTTAAATTGCGGGCTTTTTTATGCGCCAAAGTAAATCAGATGCTAAGCAAAGAAGAAGTTGCGTATAAGAATAAATCTGATTTCGACTGCATATCTTATGATTTCACAGCTAGATCAGGAGCATTTAAAGTGACACTTATCAACATAGATAGGAGCAAAATATGACTTTAAAAAGCATTCGTTATAGTACAGCTGAACTGGCATGCCCACGCTGAACGATGCCGAGTCAATTTTAATTTTAACTTCAATCAGCAATCACAATAATTTGATTTAAAAGAGAACGATAATGCTATCGCCCCAATATATTTGGGGCTTTTTTATTCCTGAGTTTGATGCACCGCATTGGCAACTTCTACAGGTTCAATCTGAATTAGCTTTTTACCAAAACTACGCAACCACCAAACCAATTGTGAGGTAAACGGCACAGTGGCAGTCACCAACACATTACCATTTTCCAGTGTTTCCATAGTTTGATCTTTGCTTAATTGGCTTTCATCGAAGTATATGGCATCAGCTTTTTGCATGGTAAGTTTGAGCTGAATATTTTCAGTAGCTTTACTGAAATCGACTCTAAAACCTAATTCGCCAGATTCAATATAGGCATCAATATCAAAATTAACAGGATGCAAGGCGCGTGAATCTAAAACTTTGGCTGCTTTAAAACGATGCAGGGCAAAGGTTTGAATGTCGGTTTTGTCAAATCGAGTACAGATTAAATAAATCACCGCACCTTTTTGCACCAAAGCCAAAGGATTCAGCACATAAGTTTTTTCTTCGCCTGAATTGCTGCGTGATTGATAAATACATTCTAGTTGTTTGTCTTGGAGCAAGCCTTCATATATCGCCTGTTGTGCATTGCGGTCTACGACTGGTGGAATTAAAGGTTGTGTTGCAGGCACAATTCGCACACGATTAATCCATTGGCGGACATTGTTTTGGGTCGATAGACTGCGTCGTGCCAAATCAAACCATGGGTTCATTTCTTCAATCAAACTTGGCGGCAGCAGATGTTTTAAATGTTCCTCGACCATCATAAACGTTACCGCTTGAGAGCTGGTCATGTGCGGTAAACTTTGAATCGGTGCATCTGAACGCCAGCGCCAACCTTGTGGTACGGTACCATTACTTTCAATTGGAAAGCGCTGAGAAATTTGATTTAAGTCACGTTGAATCGTACGCAAACTAATGTCGATACCTTCACGTTGCAGGACATCGTGTAATTCACGTGTGCCCATCCATTTACCTGTAGAAAGGCGCGATAAAATTTGCCATTGGCGATATAAACTATTCGATGTTTCTTTTTCTTGTATAGACATATTCAATATTTACTAGGTCAATTCATACGGATGAAAACTTGTTCTTCCACACAATAAGAAAACTCGGAATGATTAGCAAGTTTTTTACTGAAAAAGGGCAAAATATAACCGCAGATTTTGCAGTAAATATCACAAAATTTGGACGGGCAAAGTTAATCAAATAATAGAAGTGAATCAGAAACTATGACCTCAAGCCATACTTGGATCAATTAGAAAAGCAAGATTGAATAGTTGTGTTTAAGTGAAAACCTGTCATTGTTTTGTATGGTAGATACAGGTTTATGTAAATAAAAGCGGTCTGAGTGGATGAGTGCTGTAGGTTAATTGGGCAAGGCGATTGAGGTGCTTTATCGCGATGAATTATCAACAGACCTTAGAGTTAGGAGGATGAAACAACCGTGAATTTATCTAGCAGCGATGCGCGAGAAATTTTTTGGTTAGCCCGATATTTAACCCGTATTCAATATGTATGTCAGCAATTTCCATTTAAACAAAATGATGCTGCTTTGACTTATGCACATGCCTTTTGTTTGCCTGCATTTGATGCAGCTTCTTTAAATGAATTGATTTTAAACGAAGAACAGCCTGCTTCATTTGCGATGCAGTTTGAGCAAACACGGACAAAAATTCAAAACTTGGCACAGGTGTTTTCTAAAGCTACTTATGTTGAATTACAGCAATGTATTCAAAATGCGTGCGATAACGCGAGTTATATTTGTGATGTGGTACAAGACTGCGAAGCACTATTAGATGCAGAACCACAGCAGATATATTTATTTTTCCAATTGGGGCAAAAAATTGAACAATTAGACCGACAAATTCGGTTAAAACAATCGACTGAAAAGACTTTGTCGCAATTGGAAATGATTGTGCAATGCCTAAAAGATTTAGGTTGGACGTCGTTTGTAGACGCATGGCAACAGCTGAAACAGCAACCCGATACCATGCATTTTTATCACTTTAGTGATCATATTCAGCACTTACTTTCGGTGGATTAAGCAGAACTTGTCATGTCAAATTAATCGACAACAATATTATTTTAAGCTCTGTGTAGTTAAAAAAATAGTGGAAGCCGAAGCTCCCATTATGTCTTAACTTATTACTGGCTTTGAACAGCTATCAAATTCAATAGCTTTGACTCGTGCAGTACTTTCGGCTCGGTTACTTAGTCGCGTTCAACCGCAAGTGCAACACCCATACCACCGCCTACGCAAAGCGTTGCGATGCCTTTTTTCGCATCACGGCGTTGCATTTCGTGTAGTAACGTCACGAGGATACGGCAACCTGAAGCACCAATCGGGTGACCGAGGGCAATTGCGCCACCATTCACGTTTACTTTATCTAGGTCTAAGCCTAATTCTTTGGCAACACCTAGTGCTTGTGCGGCAAAGGCTTCGTTGGCTTCAATTAAATCGACCTGATCTAAGCTCCAGCCTGCTTTATTCAGGGTTTTCTTTACCGCTTCAACAGGGCCAAGACCCATAATTTCAGGCTCAATACCCGACATTGCATAGGCTTTAATACGTGCTAAAGGTTGTAGACCTAAGGCTGCAGCTTTGTCTGCACTCATCATCAACACTGCTGCTGCACCATCGTTGATACCAGAAGCATTACCTGCGGTTACGCTGCCATCTTTTTTGAACGCAGGGCGCAATTTATTCAAGCTTTCAAGGGTGGTTTTGGCTTTGATGTATTCATCTTCAGCAAATACAATTGGGTCGCCTTTACGCTGTGGAATGCTTACAGCTGCAATTTCATCTTTAAATTTACCAGCCGCTTGTGCTGCAGCCGCGCGTTGTTGTGAAGTCAGTGCCAATTGGTCTTGTTCTTCACGGTTTAAACCAAGCTTTTCTACAATATTTTCTGCAGTAATACCCATGTGATATTGGTTATAGGCATCGGTTAAACCATCAGCCACCATACTGTCGATCAACTGGGCATTCCCCATTTTTTGACCGTTACGCAACTGCATATAGTGTGCGCTTTGTGACATTGATTCTTGACCACCAGCAACTACAATTTCTGCTTCATCACACTGAATCGCTTGTGCAGCCAAATGTACGGAACGTAAACCTGAACCACAGACGACATTCAGGGTAGATGCAGGCACTTGTACTGGAATGCCAGCAGCAATTGCTGCCTGACGTGCAGGGTTTTGTCCTACACCTGTAGTGAGTACGTTACCCATAATCACCTGATCGACTTGTTCAGGCTGTACTTTAGCACTGTCTAAGACTGCACGAATTGCTGTTTGCCCCAATTGTGGTGCAGATAAAGAAGCGAGACTACCTAAAAAGCTACCAATTGCAGTACGTTTTGCAGCAACAATGACAACATCTTTCATTTTATATCCTTAAATTTTATGTTTACGTTTCTGTGGATGCACATGATATATAGCATGTGCATTGCTGTTGTTATATGACTGATTAAAATAAATTTACCAAAACATAGCGACCTGGTGCTGCTTCTATCATTGGATATTGCGCATTACCTAAGGCGCGGGCAGGGACTTGTTCGCCTGCATACGGTGTGACCCAAGCCTGCCAGCGTAGCCACCAAGATTCAGGATGATACTCTGCACCATCAAGCCATTGCTTGGTATTTTCAAACTTGGCAGTATTGGTATAGCAACCGTATTTATTACGACTTGGCGGATTCACAATGCCTGCCACGTGTCCAGATTCACCAAGTACCAGTGTAGATTCACCACCTAAATAATCTGCGCCACGGAAACAAGTATCCCAAAGTGCGATATGGTCTTCCTGCGTTGCAATAAAGAAGCTTGGTGTTTTTACACGAGATAGATTCAAGCCAACACCATTAACCTTAACGGCATTTGGTGAAATCAATTCATTGTTCAAATACAAATTACGCAATAAGAAATTATGAATTTTGGCAGGGATATTCGTACCATCGCTGTTCCAATATAAAATATCAAAATCAGAAGGTTCTTTGCCTTTTAAGTAGTTTTCGATGTAGTAATTCCAGTACAGCGTATTTTCACGCAGTAAACTGAAGGTAACTGCCAACTGACGACCATCGAAATAACCCAATTGATTGTTCAGGTTTTCCAAACCACTTACCACAGGCTCATTAATAAATACACCTAAGCTCCCTGGGTTTTCAAAGTCGATAATGGTGGCCATATAGGTCGCAGACTTTACGTGATTTTTCAGACGTTTTGCCACGTAATAGGCTTGAGTTGCGGCAAGTAACGTACCGCCAATACAGTAGCCAATGCAGTTGGCCTCTTTTTCGCCGGTAATTTCTTCAATCACACGCAAAGCTTCTACTGCACCTTGTGTAATGAGATCGGCAAAAGTCAGTTCTTTTTGTTCGGCATTTGGGTTACACCAAGACATTAAAAAGACTGTATGACCTTGCTGACGTAGCCAGTTCACCAACGAGTTTTGTTCGCGTAAATCTAGCACATAATATTTATTGATAAACGGTGGTACGACTAGAATAGGGGTTTGATATACATTTTCAGTAGTTGCTTCATATTGCAATAATTGGAAAATGTCATTTTCAAAAACGACTGCACCAGGCGTGTAAGCTAAATCTTTGCCCAAGCTGAAAGAGTCGCTATTCACCATGCGAATAGATAAATACTTGCCGCTGTTCATGACATCATCATGGAAAACCTGCATGCCACGGACTAGGTTTTCACCTTGTTCAGCGACGGTTTGTTGAATGACTTCTGGGTTAGTCCACAGAAAGTTACTTGGAGATAACGCATTGATCATTTGGCGGGTAAAAAAGTGAATACGATAGCGAACTTTGTCTGGAATGCCTTCGACCACATCTACCATGTTTTGCACTAACTGGCTAAACAGTAAATACGACTGCGACAACAAGTCAAAATTTGGGTGTTCTTGCCATAATGGGCTGTTAAAACGACGATCACCACTTTCAGGTTGAATAAATGGTGCTACATCTTTGGCCACGCTACGCATCAACACATTTTGGTAGATTTGCATTTGACCTTGCCACCAGCTCCATTGCATTTCCATCATGCGAGCTGGGTTTTTAGATAGTGCTTCAAAGAACAAAGACATATCTTCTTTGTTGAGCTGCGCCAAAGCCTCATTAATTGGGCTTTGCCCATAATAAAATTCTTGTAATTTTTTCCAGATGTCATCGTGTACAGAAAAAAATTGTAGTATGTTTTCTTTGAATTGAAATGAGTTCGGGTTCATTTCATCGCTCCATAGCACATGGCTTTTAGCAATCAAATTGAGTGCAGGGCTGAAACTAAAACGGGGAAATTTTCACACTTCCCCGTAACATTCGTCCTGATAACGCATGGTTTTCAGAGCAGTGTTATTTATTGTTAGGCATAGATTCGCTAACTAACTTTTCAAATTCCGATTTGAATTCAGTCGTTAGTGTTGCCAACTTTTTGCCATCTTCAATCATTTGCTGACTAAGTTTGTTCATGGTTTCTAATTGCTTGGTGGTGCAATTCACCATGCTTTGCATGTCTTTAACTTCACTATTGGCAAACATTTGCGCTAGACCAATGTTGGCATAGTTGCGTGCTGCTTCTAATTGTAGGTTGGTTAAGTCAGCAAAGTTTTTAGCCACTAAGCTGTTGAATTTTGTGTACGGTTCAAATACGTTTTTGTATTGTGCATTCATATTTGAAAATAAGTCGCCGTATAGCATGGTGTAACTCCAGTAAATAAACTTGTAAATGAAAATAGGGGCTGCACGGTTTAGTGCATGTATAAACCGCCATTAATCGATAAGGTTTCGCCTGTCACGTACGCACCGTGCTCGCTGACCAAGTACATAACAGCAGCGGCAATTTCAGCTGGCGCAGCAAGACGTTGTAGAGGAATTTGTGCTTCAATGCTTTTAATTACTTCTTCGCGCATGGCTGTGACCATCGGGGTTGCGGTATAACCTGGTGCAACGACGTTCACGCAGATATTTGAACGTGCGCCTTCTTGCGCCAAAGCTTTGCTAAAGCCGATGATGCCTGCCTTAGTTGCAGAGTAGTTGGCTTGACCAAATTGACCTTTTAAACCGTTCACCGAACTAATGTTCACAATGCGACCAGACTTTTGTTCTAACATTTTGTTAAATACAGGCTGAGTCACGGTAAAAAGTGTTTTTAAGTTGGTTTCAATCACTTCAGACCACTGCGTATAGCTCATTTTTTTGAAAGTTGCATCGCGGGTAATACCAGCATTGTTGACCAACACATCTACACGACCTTCAGCATCAATTGCTTCTTGAATGGCTGCTGTAGCCGCTTCATGCTCATTTAAGTTGGTTAAAACAAAGCGCACATCACTTTCTGTAAAGCCTTCGTCTTTAAGCCATTGCTTTTCGCGATCTTCTTCTCTTGGTACAACCGTTGCAATAATTTTATAGCCTGCTGTAACCAGTTGACGGCAAATCTCACTGCCAATACCACCTAATGCACCCGTCACTAAAGCTACTTTTTGTTCAGACATATTCTTTTCCTAAGCAGAATAAGGTTATAAAAATTAAGGAGTTTTTCCTCTTTATTCTTGTTTAGAAATTAAGCGTTTTATATTTCAAAGAGGCTGCAGTTTGATGATGCTTTGAAGTCAAAAGTAAACAAATATTGGTAATAGATTATTTTCTTATCATGTGGATGCTTTTATAAATGGCTTAAATAGTCGTGAAGTCATTGATTCATCGTAGCGCGCAGCACAAACTTCTGAGAACTGGTGAAATGTGATTAATCCATGAATTTGAAGCGATGTGGCAGTTTAAAGACAGTGCGCGAGCATATTGTTTTTTCTTGAGATTTTGAGTGTGATTTTCAGCTAAATATTTGGATGACTGTAAAGCGCTAAATGCAAATGTGGGTGACCACAAATTTTTATCAATATGAATGGAAATACAGTGAATTTAAGAAAATAAAAAGCGAAAAGAAAAATATAAGAAAGAAAAAGAGAATGGCTTAGACGATTGCATGCAGCAAAACTGCTACATGCAACAGATCGAAAAAAGAAAGTTAAATGCTGGTTGCCTTGCGCTGTGGGCGAGGGCTTAAACGACAGAGGAGTTCATAACCAATCGTACCATTGGCTGTGGCAACATCATCCACCAAACGGTGTTTGCCCCATAGTTCAACTTGTGTGCCTAATTCAACGTCTAAACCTGTGACATCAATGGCAATCATATCCATAGACACACGACCAAGTACAGGCGTTAATTTTGTACCAATCGCAACAAAATTTGGCTGCACAAATGTACGTGGATAACCATCGCCATAGCCAATTGAAACAATCGCAATTTGCATGGCTTGTTCTGCAGTAAAGGTTGAACCGTAGCCGACGTGTTCGCCTGCATCAATTTCATTTAGTGCGATCACTTCTGCGCTTAAAGTCATCACAGGCTTTAAGTCGAGTGTATGCACATTATGTGCGGCAAAAGGCGTTGCACCGTAAAGCATAATGCCTGGGCGTACATAATCAAAATGCAATTCGGGATAACGATAGATTGCAGCAGAGTTACAGCAAGAAGCAAGAATAGGGCTGCAATTGTCTTTGACATGCAAAAATTGCGCGACTTGTTGATCATTTAAAGCATGATCACCATCGGCATTGGCAAAATGCATGGTCAACACACAGGTAAAACCTTCGGCTTTGAGCATGTGAATCACATCAATAATTTCAGGAATTTTAAAACCTAAACGATTCATGCCGCTGTTGAGTTTGACCCAGACTTTTAAGCCTTGTGCGATATAATCAGCTTTATGTTGTAGTAGCCAATCGAGCTGTGCTTGATGATGCACTACACATTCCAATTTGTGTGCCAACACACTTTGCATTTCATCGGCAGAAAAAACACCTTCAATCAGGGTGATGGGCTGCGTATATCCCAATTCACGAATTTCTAAGGCTTCTTCAACGCAAGCGACACCAAAGGCATCGCTGTCTTTTAAAGCTGCTAAGCAGTCTTTTACACCATGTCCGTAAGCATTGGCCTTGACCATGCTAACAATTTTTGCTGTTGGGGCAAGTTGTTTGACACGGTTTAAATTATATTGCAGTGCCTGACTGTCAATATAAACTGTTGCTTGGCGCACCCTAAATACTCCTTGGGAATGACAATTGGTAATTTGTGTTAGATACACTGTGGAGTGATAAATAAATACTAAAAATAGTTCTATTTAAAAATATTCACTATTGTAGACCTATCAACCTCAAATAGACATGAACATTTAAGTTTTTGATCATAAATTAATTTAAGATCGAAAAATCTATTAGGTTATTGATTGCAAATAATTTGTAAAAGTTTCAGACTTTATTTTTCATATAAAACTATACGTTCTAAAAGCTATTATGGTGTTAGATGCTCTCACTCAGGAAATTCTAAACTGTACGAGTTATGGCAAGATTCAGATGATTGTGGAGAGTGGGTTCGTAATTTAAATGAACTCAAAGAGAGATTAAACAATGCATTTTAAACTTGGATATGTTGAATAAATAATGAAAATATTTTGTTATCTGGGATGGAGTACTTTATTTTTTTGTCAGTCAGTTATGGCTTGTATGCCACATTCACCCAATGACGTATTTATTGCCCGTTACCAAGGTTCACTGGCAGTACAGGGGAGTTCAGACTTCATCTTTCAACTTAGTTCAGGTCAATTTATTTTTCGCTCAATACTAGATGAAGTTAAATATAAAAAGCCCACCCAATGGTACAGTGGATTTTCAGGTAAAAGTACAGCTAAAAACCAATTAATTATTGGTTTAGCTTATGCACCAGATGGTGCTAAACCCCAGCAATATCGAGTAATTTCATTTGCAGCATTAAACTGTAAGAATGACCAGTTTGTTTTATCTAAACCGATTGCCCCATTTTTAGCTTGGAATAAGCAGACATCAAATTGTTCTACAGGCGATAGAGCAGAGGTTGGGATTTTAGATGGTTTTATAGACTATGATCAGACACATTATTTGGCGCAACTGCAACAAAAGTATCCGACATGCGAGCAACTAAATAAAGCATTTCCATCATTTGAAATGGAAGAAAATAGCCAAGATTGGAATTTACTCTCAAGCTGGAAACTATGGTGGGCAAAGTTAATAAGTCAGATTAAATCATGGTTTTAATAAAAAGAGCAATGCAAGCATTACTCTTCATCATCATACTGAGCATAATACTCAGGAGATAAATTACTAAAACGGGTATATTGTCCTTCAAAAGCAAGACGTACCGTACCAATAGGGCCGTTACGCTGTTTACCAATAATAATTTCGGCAGTGCCTGCTTCTTTAGATTCTTTATTGTAAACTTCGTCGCGGTAAATAAACATGATTAAGTCCGCATCTTGCTCAATTGCACCAGATTCACGCAAGTCAGACATCACAGGGCGTTTATTAGGTCGGTTCTCTAATGAGCGGTTGAGCTGTGACAAAGCAATCACAGGGCAGTTCATCTCTTTGGCCAAGGCTTTTAAGCTACGTGAAATTTCTGAGATTTCGCCGACACGGTTATCGCCCATGCCTGGGACTTTCATTAACTGCAAATAATCGACCATGATACAGCCAATTTTACCGCCATGTTGTTTGGCAATGCGTCGCGCACGTGCACGTACTTCCGTAGGCGGCAGGGCAGATGAGTCATCAATATACAAATGCTTTTCTTGCAGTTGTAAAATCGTGCCTGTGACTTTTGACCATTCATCGCCACTGAGTTTACCTGAACGTAAATTCCCTTGATGCACTTTGCCGTATGCAGAAATTAAACGCATTGCGATTGAGTCTGCAGGCATTTCCATAGAGTATACAAGGGCAGGCAAATCATTGTTAAACAAAACACTTTCGACCAAGTTCATGGCAAAGGTGGTTTTACCCATAGATGGACGCGCAGCGACAATAATCAAGTCACCTGCTTGCATGCCCGAAGTTTTATTATCTAACTCCACAAAGCCTGTGGTTAAGCCTGTGATGTTACCTTCCATTTTAGAAAGTTCATCAAGTTTGTCGAATACATCGGCAACCACACTCGAAATGGCTTTTGGGCCTTGCGCTTTGGCATTGTTATTGTGTTGTTCGGCAATTTGGAAAATATTAGTTTCAGCCAAATCTAAAATCTCACTTACACTACGCCCTTTGGTGTCATAGGCATTTTGTAAAATTTCAGAACTGACTTTAATCATGTTTCTGAGGGTTGAGAATTCTTTAATTTTCGTGGCATAGGTTTCTAGGTTATAAAAACTAGAAGGTGAGTCTGCCATGAGCTGCATTAAATATTCTTCACCGCCCGCAGCTTCGAGTAAATTTTGTTTAATCAGCCAGTCATTCACCAAAACAGCATCATAAGGTGAGTTTTCTTTAGATAAAGAATCAATAGCGCGGAAAATATATTTGTGGCGTGTCGCGTAAAAATCAGATTCTTGTAATACATCACCCACTTGTTCAAAAGATTCGGCTACAGTCATCAACGCAGCCAAAACAGCTTGTTCGATGGCTAAGTTATGCGGTGGGGTACGAAACTCTTTAAGCGGGCTGTTCTCATTTGGTTTTAGATCAGACTTTGCAGTATGTTGCTTTGCGCTAGCAGTCGCCTGTGACATATAAATCCCTGATTTTTAAAACAGTAAATGCTGAATAATGCACGGGGGATAGAACTTGAAACTCATATTCTTTCCACTTCCCGATGATACGCCCTCTAGAAAAAAAAGCGAGTAGATTTTGGTGAAGGATAAGTCAAAGCGTATAGATCGATTTAGGAAAATTGTACTAACTGTATATTCTAAAGACAAAAAAAGAGCATGCGATTAGGCATGCTCTTTTCTTTTGCAGAAAATTACTCAGATACGATAGTAACGAGAACTTCAGCAACAACATCATGGTGCAATTGGATTGCGATGTTGAATTCACCAGTGTGACGAAGCGCACCGTTTGGTAAACGAACTTCTGCACGGTCAACTTCAAGACCAGCATTCGTTAACGCGTCAGCGATGTCACGAGTACCGATAGAACCGAAAAGTTTACCTTCATCACCAGCTTTAGCAGTGATTACGATGTTAACTTCGTTCAATTGGTCAGCACGTGCTTGAGCAGCAGCTAAAATTTCAGCTTCTTGCTTCTCAAGTTCAGCACGACGAGCTTCAAATGCAGCAGTGTTTGCTTCAGTTGCAGCAACTGCTTTACCTTGAGGGATCAAGTAGTTACGGCCGTAACCAGCTTTAACTGAAACTTTATCGCCTAATTTACCAAGGTTCTTAATGCGTTGTAATAAGATAATATCCACAGCTCAACCTCACTTATGATTGTCAGTGTAAGGGATCAACGCTAAGTAGCGAGCTTGTTTAATAGCAAGCGCTAATTGACGTTGGTAACGAGCTTTAGTACCTGTAATACGGCTAGGAACAATCTTGCCATTTTCAGTGATGTACTGTTTTAGTGTATCGATATCTTTGTAGTCGATGTACGTAACGTTCTCAGCTGTAAAGCGGCAGAACTTGCGACGACGGTAAAAACGTGCCATTGATGTTCTCCTTAAGCTTCAGCAGAGTCTTGGTTAGCGTGTTGTGCTTCTTCACGTTGAGCTTTACGCGCACGTTTTTCTTCAGCACTCTTAGCCAATAATGACTCTTCAGTGATAGCGTTTTCACGACGGATGATCAAGCTACGAAGGATCGCGTCGTTATAACGGAACAATTCTTCTAACTCGTCAAGCGTAGTTTGACCACATTCAACGTTCATAAGAATGTAGTGCGCTTTGTGAATTTTGTTAATTGGGTAAGCCAATTGACGACGGCCCCAATCTTCTAAACGGTGAATTTGACCTTCAGCTTCTTTGATGTGAGTTAGGTAACGTTCTACCATACCCACAACTTGATCGCTTTGGTCTGGGTGTACCAAAAGTACGATTTCGTAGTGACGCATTGTCAGCTCCTTACGGTTTATGCAGCCCCTGACTAAATTGAGCCAGAAGCAAGGAGTCACAACCGAAGTTGTGTCGCAAAATTGCGAAGCGTGAATTTTAGAGCTTTTACCAAGTAAATACAAGGCTTGGTCTAAGAAAAGATCGGCTTGGGTAAAAAGGGAATGTAATATTTTGCATCTATGAGTGGAATTTAAATTTTATACTTTGTAGTTGTATGTCACTAACTTTTAGAGTGTTTAATTCGAAAATTATTAAGGACGAATAAATCAAAGACAGATAAATTGTTATTATTTAAATATTGAAGTGTGGAGAGGGTAGGCACTCCATTAAAAGATAGAGCTAAACTCTATCTTTTAAAAAAGTATGATTTGCGTGCTTGGTGCGGTTGCTGTAAAGCTAAAACATAAACTCACAACAGTAATTAAAATAACCGAAAATAGGAAAAAGCGTTTTGCCCATAATTGATCATTTTCTGCTTTGAAGCCAATGACGCCAATATAGAACCAATAAATACAAAGTGCATTCAAAATAACCAGATATAGCCAGTTTGCATAACCAAATACAAACAGTCCATTCATGGCAACGGTAAATAACACCACATAAATTAGTGATTCAATTTTCGTTCGTAAAATTGAACGAGCAACTGGCAAAATTGGAATCCCCGCATTTTTGTAATCATCAAAACGGTAAATTGCAATCGCCCAAGAGTGGGGCATTTGCCAAAGTGCATAACCTAAAAAGATAAGTAGTGCAGCTAAGTCAAATTGATTTGCAACAGCGGTATAACCAATGACAGGTGGGCTTGCGCCTGAAATACTGCCAATAATGGTTTGATGAATTGTTGTGCGTTTGGTCCATAGACTGTAAAAGCCGACATAAACCACGAAACCAATCAGTGCAAAAAGAAAAGCGTATGCGTTAACTCCAAACCATAAAATGCTAAAACCAATTATGCCCAATACCACTGAATAAATCAGCGCAATAGGAACAGAAACAGTTTTTTTCACTAAAGCACGGTTTTGTGTGCGTTGCATTTTTTGGTCGATGTCTTGGTCAATAATATTGTTGACCACACATCCTGAGGCGACAACAAGCGTTGTACCAAGCAGAGTAAGCAGTAGGAGAAGGAAATCTACAGAACCTTGGGCAGCTACAAAGTAGCCACCCAAAGTGGTAATAAAATTACCAAAGAGAATTCCTGGCTTTGTCAGGAATAAATACTTTTTCAGCATGACAACCAGTTTAGATCATCATGTTGTAGTGTAGGTAGTTCATGATCCATACAGAACCAACCAAAAGGATGGCAATGGTCAGAATGGTATACACGAATGCAATCACGTTCCAACGTTGCTCTGAAGAAGAATTCATATGCAAGAAATAAATTAATTGAATAAGAATCTGAGCAACTGCTGTAATCGAAATAACAGTAATCAAAATACCACGGCCAAAACCACCTGCCATAACCATACCAAAAGGAATAATGGTAAGGATAACAGAAAGGATAAAGCCAATCGTATATTGCTTAGTGTTACCGTGTGATGCACCAGCAGAGTTGTGATCGTGACTCATTAGAGAACTCCCATCAAGTAAACTACGCTGAATACACAGATCCAAACGATGTCAAGGAAGTGCCAGAACAAGCTTAGGCAAGCTAAACGACGCATGTTCGGAATAGTCAAACCATATTTCTTGATTTGAACCATTAACACGATCATCCAAACTAAACCTGAAGTTACGTGAATACCGTGCGTACCAACCAAAGTAAAGAACGCAGATAAGAACGCACTCGCACTTGGACCATGTCCAGCGTGAACTAAATGGTTGAACTCATAAAGTTCCATACCAATAAAGATCGCACCGAAAACCCAAGTCACGCCTAACCAAGTTAGAACTTTAGCAACATCTTTCTTGTAAGCAGCTAAAACGGCAAAACCGAAAGTTACAGAAGAAATCAACAGGGCAAAAGTTTCTGTTAAAACGAAGCCTAATGACTCGCCAAACAAATCTTTAGCTGTTGGAGTGCCTACTGGAACGTGGCTACTTAATACAGCGAACGCGATGAAAAGTGTACCAAAAATTACAAGGTCACTCATCAAGTAGGTCCAGAAACCAAAGACGGTGATGTCTGTATCATCGTGGTGATGATCATCATGTCCGTGGTTGTCGTGATGAAGTACTTCAGCCATGTCTTAGTCCTTCTTCAAGTGTTTTTCAAGGATCGCATAGCGTTCGTTTTCAATACGCTCAACTTCAGCAGCAGGAACATAGTAGTCCACTTTCTTCGTGAAAGAACTCACGATGAAGCTGATGATTGCCGCAATGAACGTAACGATTGCTAGCCACCAAATATGCCAGATTAATGCGAAGCCCATAGTTGTAATAAACATTGCAATTATGAAGCCAGCTGCACGGTTAGTTGGCATATGGACATCTTCATACTTAGTTGGACGAGCGTATGCAACACCATTTTCTTTGTCAGTCCAGAAAGTATCAATACCATTGATCTTTGGAAGGTGAGCAAAGTTATAGAACGGTGCTGGAGAAGAAGTAGCCCACTCAAGCGTACGGCCATCCCATGGATCTCCAGTAAGGTCTAAGCGTTGGTTGCGTTGTAGGAAGCCAACCACAATCTGCATAACGAAGCAGAATAGACCAATAGCAATTAACACAGAACCGAAGAACGCAATTGCCAAGTATGGATCCCATTCTGGGTTGTCATATGTATTCAAACGACGAGTCATACCCATGAAACCAAGGATATAAAGTGGCATGAATGCAAAGTAGAAACCGAAGAACCAGAACCAGAATGCTGCTTTACCCCAAGTTTCATTGAGTCTCCAACCAAACATTTTTGGCCAGTAGTAAATGATACCTGCGAACATCGCGAATACTACACCACCAATAATTACGTTATGGAAGTGAGCAATTAGGAATAAAGAGTTGTGTACAAGGAAGTCCGCTGGTGGAACTGCCATTAATACACCTGTTAAACCACCGATACCAAAAGTCACAAGGAAGCCAAGTGTCCAAAGCATTGGGGTAGTGTAGGTAATACGACCCTTGTACATGGTGAATAACCAAGAGAAGATTTTCACACCAGTAGGAATCGCAATAATCATGGTCATGATACCGAAGAACGCGTTAACGTTGGCACCTGCACCCATGGTAAAGAAGTGGTGAACCCATACAACAAGTGATAACACACCAATTGCAACAGTTGCGTACACCATTGATTTGTAACCGAACAATGTTTTGCGAGCAAAAGTCGCAGTTACTTCTGAGTAAATACCAAATGCTGGTAATACTAAGATATAAACTTCTGGGTGACCCCATGTCCAAATCAAGTTTACATACAACATTGGGCTACCACCCATGTCGTTCGTAAAGAAGTGGAAACCGAAGTAACGGTCAAGCGTTAACATTGCAATTGTCGCAGTTAAAACTGGGAATGTTGCAATGATAAGTACCGCAGTAACTAATGTTGTCCAAGTGAAAACAGGCATGTCCATAAGTTTCATGCCAGGCGCACGCATTTTGATGATGGTAACGAAGAAGTTAACACCAGTAAGAAGCGTACCTAGACCAGAAACCTGAAGTGCCCAAATATAGTAGTCAACACCAACACCTGGAGAGTATTCGATACCAGATAGAGGAGGATAAGCCATCCAACCTGTAGCAGCGAATTCACCTAATGCAAGTGAAACCATCATTAAACCTGCAGCACCAGCGAATAACCAGAAGCTTAAAGAGTTTAATAACGGGAAGGCTACGTCACGAGCACCAATCTGTAATGGTACAGAGATGTTCATTAAGCCAACAACAAGACCCATTGCCACGAAGAAGATCATGATCACACCGTGTGCGGTGAAAATCTGGTCATAGTGTTCTGGGTGTAAATAGCCTTCACCACCACCTTTCGCAAGGAACTGTTGAAGACGCATCATGATCGCATCTGCGAAGCCACGAAGTAACATGACTACAGATACAAAGATATACATGATACCAATTTTTTTATGGTCTACAGATGTGAACCATTCGTTCCACAAGTAGCCCCATTTTTTGAAGTAGGTAATACCAGCAATCGCTGCAAGACCACCTAAGATCATCGCTGCAACAGTTACCAATACGATTGGATCGTAAGGAATTGCATCTGGACCTAACTTACCTAATAAGCTCATGTCTTATTCCCCTTGAGAAGCAGTCGCATGTTCAACTGCTACATGAGTTTCAGAAGCAGGCGCTTCACCAGCCACTACAGGAGCTGAATGGTCAGCACCATGGTAGTTACTCATATAGTTATTGATCACTGATTCAAACAAGCCTTGCTCAACAGAAGAGTAATAAGTCACAGGATGTGGCTGAGTCTTATATGGACCTTCTTTTATAGCCGTTGCAGCAAGTTTTTTCTCTAATTCAGTTTTGGCGTTACGAACCATTGCATCAATTTGTTTCTGTGAACGGTTACCGTCACGTAAAGAAGCAAATTCAGCTTGATCTAAAACTGTTTTTTGAACAGCTTGAGGATTGATAGTCGTACCTTGACCTGCTTTAACAGCTGTTACCCATTGCTCAAAATCAGCTTGAGTTACAGAGTGAGCTTTAAAGCGCATTTGCGAGAAACCATAACCTGAGTAGTTAGATGAGAAACCACGGAATTCGCCCGTGTTGTCTGCTAAAACGTTCAAGTGAGTTTGCATACCCGCCATTGCATAAATCTGACCAGATAATGCAGGGATAAAGAACGAGTTCATTGTGAAGTTAGATGTTAAACGTAAGCTTACAGGCGTTTGCTCTGGGAAGCGTAATTCGTTAACAGTAGCAATGTTCTGTTCTGGGTAGATGAAGATCCATTTAAATTGTTCAGCAATAACTTGAACAGTTAAAGGAGCTTTTTCGGATTCTAGCGGACGGTAAGGGTCGTACTTGTGGGAACCCCACCAAGTTAACCAAGCTAAAATACAAATAATAATAACAGGTATACCCCATACTACAATTTCAATTGCAGTAGAGTGTGACCATGTTGGTTGATAGTCTGCGTCTTTATTCGATGCGCGATATTTCCAACCGAACCACAATGCCATAATTGCAGATGGAATAACCACCAATAGCATTAGGTAAATCGCAGTCATCATCAGGTTACTTTGACCTGCTGCAACTGGACCTTTTGAGTTCAGAAGTACTAAATCACCGCCACACCCAGTTAAGAGTGCAGCCATCGTAGATAAAGACAATACAGCTAAAATCGTTTGTCTCATTTTACAACCTCGGTGAAGAGTCCCATTCCCTAATTTAATATGGGATAGCGATTAAAGTGTCGCATGATTAAAAAGACATCAAAAAAGATGAAAAAGTCTTCTTAATCATCGGACACCGCTACGTTGTAGGGCATTATGCCTGATATCGACAAACTAAGCTACACATAAAGCGGCTTTAAGTGGAGGGAATAAAAACCAATTTTTATACTCGGAATTATTTGTGTTAATTTTAATTTATTTATATTTATCAATATTATAAGAAAAAAGGGATGATCAATCATCCCTGAATAAATAAAATCAAATTATTGCTTTACGACTTTGGTTTTGGCGAGTTTATCGTGCAAAGCCTGTCGTTTTGCACCAAATGCAAAGCCATAATCTAAAATTGTGATGAAGGGCATAAACATCATATTCAAAATAATGAAAATGATAGAGCGAATAGTAAACACACGCATTAGGCTGACTTTTTCATCGGTTTCAGCATCGACAATCTTAATTTTAGTCAGACGTTTGCCAATACTTTGTCCAGTTTTAGCCAGCAGGAAGGCTTGTATGCCCAGCATAATCAATAAATAAATTGCCACCGCTTGCCAAGCTTGCATTGGAATGAGCTGAAAGAGTTCAGTTTGCAATTGCATGGCTTGATCAGACGTTGTCGCTGCCTGCATTTTTTGTTGTAAACCAGACAATTGTTCAAACTGGTCCGCATTTAAGAAAAAAGAGGGAAGTGCTGCTGCAGGCAACCATAACAACATGTCTATAATTTTGGCTAAAGCACGTTGGTTAATGCTCGCCAATTCATTTTTTGTTGCCTGTGTTCTTGAATTTGATGATGCTGAGCTTGGTCGTGATGTGTTTGAAGCCGTGTAATCTGTATTTTGAAAAGGTGAATGTTCAGGGGCAGGTGGTGTGCTGACGTAGCCTTGTGGTTCATATACAAGTTTACCTTGGGTGAGTTCACCTAAAGCTTTCCATTCGCTCATGCCTTGGTGCCAAGCCAAATCTGTCAGCAACACTTGTTGGCTGGCGAGCATTTGGTTGAGCTGCTCTAAGGTGTATGGCCCAGCTTGTTGATTATTTCGTGCCAAGTAAATTTGCATAAATATAAAATCTCAAAAAATGAATTTGAAAAAAAACCCACGCAGGTGCATGGGTTTTCTTTTAACACGTTTTACTACGCTTGTTGAGCTTTTTCTTCAGAAAGGAAGAACCAAGTGTCTAAAACTGAGTCTGGGTTTAAAGATACAGATTCAATACCTTGTTCCATTAACCAACGTGCAAGGTCAGGGTGATCTGAAGGGCCTTGACCACAGATACCGACATATTTACCTGCTTTACGGCATGCGTGAATTGCCATAGAAAGTAATGCTTTCACTGCAGGGTCACGTTCATCGAACAGGTGAGAAACAATGCCTGAGTCACGGTCTAAACCAAGTGTTAACTGAGTTAAGTCATTTGAGCCGATAGAGAAACCATCGAAGTGCTCAAGGAATTGTTCAGCCAACAATGCGTTGGTTGGTAATTCACACATCATGATCACTTTCAGACCATTTTCACCACGTTTTAAACCATTCAGCGCAAGCAATTCGATCACACGTTTTGCTTCAGCAACGGTACGTACAAATGGAATCATAATTTGTACGTTGGTTAAGCCCATTTCGTCACGTACTTTTTTCAAGGCACGACATTCAAGCTCGAAGCAGTCACGGAAATTGTCAGACACATAACGACTTGCACCACGGAAGCCCAACATTGGGTTTTCTTCTTCTGGCTCATATAACTTACCACCAATTAAGTTTGCGTATTCGTTTGATTTGAAGTCAGACATACGCACAATCACTGGTTTGTCAGCGAATGCAGCAGCAAGGGTAGAAATACCTTCAACCAATTTTTCTACATAGAATTCGATTGGCGATGAATAGCCCGCAGTACGCGCCATAACTGCTGCACGTGTTTCACGTGGTAAGCTGTCAATATTAAGCAATGCTTTAGGATGCACACCAATCATACGGTTGATGATGAATTCTAAACGTGCAAGACCAATCCCTTCGTTTGGAATTTGAGCAAAGTCAAATGCGCGGTCTGGGTTACCAACGTTCATCATAATTTTGAACGGAAGTTTAGGCATAGATTCGATTGAGTTCTTTTGAACTTCAAAATCTAAAGCACCTTCATAAATGAAACCTGTGTCGCCTTCGGCGCAAGAAACTGTAACTTCCTGACCATCAGTCAAAACTTCAGTTGCATTACCACAACCTACAATTGCAGGTACGCCTAATTCACGGGCAATAATTGCAGCGTGACAAGTACGACCACCGCGGTTAGTGACAATTGCAGCAGCACGTTTCATCACTGGTTCCCAGTCTGGATCAGTCATGTCTGAAACAAGAACGTCACCTTCCTGAACTTTGTCCATTTCTTTAATAGACGTTACAACGCGGACTCTACCAGAACCGATACGCTGACCAATTGAACGACCTTCACAAATGACCGTACCTTTTTGTTTCAATAGGTAGCGTTCCATAGTACCGACGTTTTCACGGCTTTTTACAGTTTCAGGACGTGCTTGAACGATGTAGATTTGACCGTCATCACCATCTTTTGCCCATTCAATATCCATAGGCGCTTGATAATGTTCTTCAATAATTAACGCTTGTTTCGCTAATTCTTGTAGTTCGTGATCATTTAAAGAGAACTGTTGGCGATCTTGTTTTTCAACATCGACCACAACTACAGATTTACCAGCCGCGCCTTCTTCACCATAAATCATTTTTTGGTGTTTAGAGCCAAGGTTACGACGTAAAACTGAGTGTTTGCCTGCTTTTAATAAAGGCTTAGAAATATAGAATTCATCTGGGTTAACTGCACCCTGAACCACCATTTCACCCAAACCATAAGAAGCAGTAATGAATACAGCATCACGGAAACCAGATTCTGTATCTAGGGTAAACATTACACCAGCAGCGCCAGTTTCTGAACGTACCATACGTTGTACGCCTGCAGACAAAGCAACGACATCGTGGTCAAAGTTTTGGTGTACACGGTAAGAAATCGCGCGGTCGTTGTACAAAGATGCAAAAACTTCTTTAATGGCAATTAATACGTTGTCAATGCCACGGATGTTTAGGAATGTTTCTTGCTGACCGGCGAAAGATGCGTCTGGTAGATCTTCTGCAGTTGCAGATGAACGAACGGCAACCGCGATGTTTGGGTTGCCGTTAGAGAGTGCTTCAAAAGCAACTCGGATTTCTTGTTCTAGTGATGCAGTAAGCGGAGTGTCGACAATCCATTGACGAATTTTTGCACCAGTTTCAGCAAGCGCATTCACGTCATCTACATTGAGTGTTTTTAGCTCTGCTTGAATTTTAGCGTTTAGGCCACTTTGCTCGAGAAATTCACGATAAGCAGCAGCTGTTGTTGCAAAGCCACCTGGTACCGATACACCAGCATTAGATAAGTGGCTGATCATTTCGCCCAAAGATGAGTTTTTCCCACCCACGAGCTCAACATCGTGTTTCCCTAATTTTTCCAGACCAATTACGCGCGCTTCCAAAGTTGTTACTCCACTTTTGCAGTATTAATCACTATCTTGTCATGAAATTATAATAAATCTACTTAGCAATTTGGTTTTACTAAGCGACAGTCATGTAAGATCGGTTTACTATAAAGATTATATAGCACTAAGACAAATGTTTAAGGAGAATTTTAATGTCAGATGGTAAACAAATTAAGCGGAGTGTTTTTTTTATTTCCGATGGAACTGCAATTACGGCTGAAACCCTTGGACATTCACTCTTAGCGCAATTTCCAAATGTGGACTTTGATATTCATATTCATCCTTATATTACGTCTGAAGAAGCGGCTATGAATGTGGTGGCAGAGATTAATGCCCGAGCACAAACTGATGGTCAATTACCTTTGGTGTTTGATACCTTGGTTGACCAATATGTGCGTGACATTATCAACACTGCCAAAGCAATTAATTTAGATGTATTTGAAGGCTTAATTAGTAAGCTTTCTGAAGAGTTAGGAACACCACCAACCACTTTGGTCGGGCAGACGCATGCCGTAACAGATTCTGAATCTTACAAGGCACGTATTGATGCGGTGCATTTTGCCTTAGATAACGATGATGGCGCACGTACACGCCATTACGACAAGGCCGATCTGATTCTGATTGGGGTGTCGCGTTCGGGTAAAACGCCAACTTCCATCTACCTTTCTTTACAGTTCGGGATTCGTGTGGCGAACTATCCATTGACTGAAGAAGACCTCGATGACAACCGTTTGCCAGCCGTATTAAAGCCGCATAAACATAAGTTATTTGGCTTGATGATTGATGCTGAACGCCTTGTGGCAATTCGTACTGAACGTAAAGCCAATAGCCGTTATGCAAGTTTTAATCAATGCCAAATGGAATTGCGTGCGATTGAAGGTATTTATATTTCAGAAGGGATTAAATATTTAAATGTTTCAGAAATGTCGATTGAAGAAATTTCAACACGTGTTTTACAAATGACAGGTTTAAAACGTCGTATTGGTTAATGAAACTATATGTATTAAAAGAGCCAAAATTTTATTTTGGCTCTTTTTTATTGGATTTAAATAGAATAAAAATCAAGCTACTATTTATTTAAATGATAATGCTTTTAGTGTGACTTAAAATGTAGTGATAATGGTATCAATTAGATGTTCTTGTCCATCAATACTATGCACGCTATGTGCACAGACTTTGACAATTGGCCAAGTAATCAAATGGCAATTTTCGCGTTGTAAAGCTGAATAATAATGATCAGATTTAAAATAGCGTTGATGTGTATCTGCAATGTTTGGTGTGAGTTGACGTTTAAGCCACGTGTCTTTGACTTGAGCATCTAAAAAGCGTAAAGCCAAAATATTTTTGACGCGGTTATTAAACAAACGTCGATTTTTAAACACCAAAGGATGGCTAATTAGGCGATGGATGCCACGTTCTGTACTTGGCAGGACAAAATGCGGTGCAATTTGAAAGACTTGAACAGATGTTGCTTGCTGACAAATTCTATCGAGTTGTGCCACGCTGTCCTGATTTGCACCAATAACTGCAACGCGTAAACCTGTGAAGTCATGCTGTTTGATTTCAGTTGCAGGAATGCATTCGCCTTGGAATTCTTGAAAATCTGCCAAGCAGTTTTGAAAAGCGTGTCTATGTACGTCGTGTTTAGGACTGACCATGCTGAATCTCTTGATATATTCATTTTATAAATTAGAACATTTACTCTATTTTGTTGGGGCAGTACTGTTTGGTAAAGTCTTTTGTGCAGGCGAGCCAGTCATTCCTAAAGATTGAAAATTAATTCAACTGAGATTACTGAGATTTAAGCGAAAGAGAACAAGAAAACGGATTTAAGTTATTTATTTTAAATGTTTTTAATTGATGAAACCTTGTAGCTCAATAGAACTACAAGGTCGGAGCTAATTAAGTATCTAACTTCATTTGCATGAGCAAATCAAAGTTATGTAAGCGTTTTTCTGTGTCATAGATGTCACAGGTAAAAATAAACTCATCGACATCATACTTCGCCAATAAGTTTTCCAATCCTGCTTTGACAGTCGCCTTTGAGCCAATTTGCGCCATGGCATAAAAACTATCAACTGACATTTTTTCTGCAGGTGACCATAAGCCATCCATACTTTCGACTGGAGCTTTGAGTTTTAGGCTTTGTCCACGCATTAAACCTAAAACACGCTGATAGGCACTAGTCGCCAAAAATTCTGCTTCTTGGTCGGTATCTGCAACCACTGTTGGCACACCCATAGACACATAAGGCCGCTCTAAATATTCTGAAGGCTCAAAATTGTCACGATATAACTGAATGGCTTGAGCAAGCATACGCGGGGCGAAGTGTGAGGCAAATGAGTAGGGTAGTCCTAATTTTGCAGCAAGTTGTGCGCTAAATAAACTTGAACCAAGCAACCATACAGGAACGTGTGTCCCTTGTCCTGGCGTAGCAACAATACGTTGTTGTGGTTCTGCATCTTTAAAATAATGCAAAATTTCTAAAACATCTTGCGGAAATTGATCTTCAGTTTCCTGTCGCCCACGACGCAGCGCACGCATGGTCACTTGATCTGTGCCTGGTGCGCGACCTAAACCGAGTTCAATACGGTTAGGATATAAAGTCGCTAAAGTTCCAAACTGTTCAGCGACCACTAACGGTGCGTGGTTGGGGAGCATAATACCGCCAGAACCGAGTTTAATTTTTTGCGTATTTGCTAATAAATAACCCAAAAGAACTGCGGTTGCTGAGCTGGCAATGCCATCCATATTATGATGTTCCGCCAACCACAAACGGTCATAGCCGAGTTGTTCTGCGTGTCGTGCTAATTCAAGTGCATGATGCAGTGAAAACTGTACTGATTGATCATCACGTACAGGTGCGAGTTCAAGAATGGCAAATTTTGTGTCTTGCAGGGAACGCATCATTTATTCCAGCTTGATTAAAGAGAGTTTTATCATACGATGCTGCACTGATTTTGTATATCGAAAATTTTCGATATATGGGCGAGTCATGAGATATTGCCATTTAACAACGCGCGACATTCATCCAAAAAGCACGCTTTATAAAAAAACATTTATCCAAGCAAGTAGTCAGCAAACAAAAAGCACCCGAAGGTGCTGATTGTTAGAAGTATCGTGAGAAATTAACGACGTTTACCATTTTTATAGTGACCTAAATGTAAGCCATTGTCTTTGCGGTAACGGTCATTATAACGGTAGTCATTGTAGCGATAGCCACGGCTATCATAGCGGCGGTCATAACGATCATCACGACGGTCTTCACTAACTTTTTGACCTAATACTGCACCACCTGCAGAGCCGAGTCCTGCACCGACATAGCCACCATTGTTGCCTGCCATATTGCGACCAACGCTATATCCACCTGCACCGCCCAAGGCAGCACCAATCATGGCACCGTTACGGTCACGTTTATTGGCAGAAGCTGCAGCACCGCCCGCACCACCAATGGCTGAACCAATCATCGCGCCTGTTTGTCCACCCATTTGTTGACCAATTGCTGCTCCGACAGCACCACCCAAGGCAGAACTTACGGCAACACGTGTATCGTTTGCATGCGCAGTACTCATAAGCAAGGCAGAACTTGCGATAACGCTACCCAATAAAATACGATTAAGTTTCATGCGGATGCTCCAAATATTGATTAATATGTTTTGTAATGAAGATATAGAAACAGATGGCAAAGATCGTGAAGGGCAATGAGGTAAATCTGCAAAGTTTGGTAAAGACTTTGTAATTGCACTGCTAAATTTCTTCATATTGATTATGGTCGTTTTTTTGAACTGATATATGAAGAAAAATTAATCCTATAAAAAAGCATCAAACCTGTGTTGATGCTTTTTTGCTGCTCTATGCCTATCGTTCAAGATTAACGACGGTTGCGTTTTTTCTTCCATTTACGTTCTTGATAGCGGTCATATTCTTTATCTTTCGAGATTTTATTGCCGAGTGCTGCACCACCTGCTGCACCTAAAGCTGAACCAATATAACCACCATTGGTACCGCCCATATTTTTACCTACGGTATAACCCGCACCACCACCCAAAGCACCACCAATTGCAGATTCAGTACGATGACGCTTATCACTCGCCACGGCTGCACCACCAGCACCGCCTAAGGCAGCGCCTAGTGTTGCACCCGTAGTACCACCCATATTTTTACCAATAGCTGTACCTGCAACACTGCCTAAAGCACTGGCTGCGGCAACGCGCGTAGTATTGTCTGCATAAACGTTGGCACTGAGCATTGAAGCTGTGGCTAAAGCTGCTGTCATTAACATTGCATTAAGTTTCATGTTGAACTCCATGTCCATTTATAGGACTTATTTATGATCAATTTTGATGGGCTCAATTTAACAAAGCGCCGCTTTTAAAATGTGGAGAGTGCAGACGAGATTGGTGTTCTTTGGTGTGGGCTTTGTATGAGTTTGATTAAAATTGCTAAAAAAATGTCCAAATGCGGATGCTAATTGCGGTACTTGGTGAGTTGTACATTCACCGCAATGCACAGCATCATCAAGCAGAAATACTGCTAGAACATCTGCAGATAGGCATTTCAAACATCGTACAGACTTAATAATGATGTTATTTGGGTGGTAGAATCGGTAAACTATGCGCAATTTTTTATTTCGCTGTGCTGCGTGTTGCATGTAACAGCCTTTGCATTGAGATTTTTTAAACAATGAAAGAATCGTTACGTTTACGATTAGATCAGCTTTCTGACCGCCATGAAGAATTGACTGCTTTGTTGGCAGATGTTGAAGTGATTTCAGATAACAAGCGTTTTCGTCAATTATCACGTGAACACAGTGATTTAGACGAAATTACGGCAGTGTGGTCACAATACACACAAGCCGAAGCCGATATTGAAACAGCCGAAGCAATGTTGTCTGATCCTGACTTTAAGGAAATGGCGCAAGAAGAAATTAAAGACAATAAAGCGCTGATTCAGCAACTTGAAGCTGACTTAAATATTTTAATGATTCCAAAAGACCCGAATGATGCCAACTCGGCTTATTTGGAGATTCGCGCAGGGACAGGTGGCGATGAAGCCGCGATTTTCTCGGGTGACTTATTCCGCATGTATAGCAAATATGCCGAAAGTCAGGGCTGGAGAATCGAAATTTTATCTGAAAATGAAGGTGAACACGGCGGATATAAAGAAGTCATTTGCTTGGTGAATGGCGAAGGCGTGTATGGCCGTTTGAAGTTTGAAAGTGGTGCGCATCGTGTGCAACGTGTTCCTGCGACTGAATCGCAAGGTCGTGTGCATACATCAGCGTGTACTGTGGCAATTTTACCTGAAGTAGATGTAGACACCACGGTAGATATTAACCCTGCCGATTTGCGTATCGATACCTATCGTGCTTCGGGTGCGGGTGGTCAGCACGTTAACAAAACCGACTCTGCAGTGCGTATAACCCACATTCCGACGGGTACTGTGGTGGAATGTCAGGAAGAGCGTTCACAGCATAAAAACAAAGCGAAAGCGATGGCGTTGTTGGCATCACGTTTGGAAAATGCCAAACGTGCTGCAGCAGATGCAGCAACTTCAGAAATGCGTCGTGATTTGGTGGGTTCGGGTGACCGTTCTGAGCGTATTCGTACCTATAACTATCCGCAAGGACGTATGACAGATCATCGTATTAACCTGACTTTATATAAGTTGGATGCGGTGATGGAAGGTGATTTAACTGAACTACTAGATAGTCTGCATCGTGAATATCAGGCAGATCAGTTGGCGATGCTTGCTCAGCAAAACGGTGGTTAATGAATATTGCACAAGCCTTGGCGCTACGTGGTGAAGTCGATAGCTATGAGCGTCAAGAAAATATTTGGTTGTTAGAGCATTTTTTAGGACTCAGTGCGCTTGAATTAAAATATCGTGCAGATCAGGAATTGAGTGCCGCGCAAGAGCAGATGTATGTGCAGGCTTTGGCACGTATAGCAGCAGGCGAGCCTTTGGCGTATATCACAGGTTCACAGCCATTTTGGACACTGGATTTAAAAGTCACGCACGATACTTTGGTGCCACGTCCTGATACCGAGGTTTTGGTCGAAACTGTGTTGGCTTTGTCATTACAACGTGATGCTGTAATTGTCGATTTAGGCACAGGTACAGGGGCGATTGCTTTGGCTTTAGCATCTGAACGTCCAGATTGGCAGGTAACCGCAACCGATATTTACCTGCCAACGCTTGCAGTTGCTCAAGAAAATGCAAGCAAGCATGCTTTAAATCAGGTGCAATTTGCCCGTGGTGCATGGTTTGAGGCATTGGGTTCAGCAGCCGAGCCACGTTTTGATTTAATTGTATCTAATCCGCCGTATATAGATGCTAATGATGCACACATGTCTGCTTTGGCAGCAGAGCCTGAACGTGCATTGGTGGCAGCAGATCAGGGTTTGGCAGATATTCTGCAGATTATTTCGCAGGGTAAGCACTGGCTGAAAGCAAATGGATGGATTGCACTAGAGCATGGCTATGACCAAGCTTTAGCAGTGCAAGCGATTTTTGCAGAACACGGTTTTTCTGACATTCGTACAGTCAAAGATTATGCAGGCAATGATCGGGTGACTTTAGCACAATGGCTTGCTGGCTGATGTGTTATATCAGTTAAAAATCTTGTGAGATCTATTTATCAGCTTGCAAACATAGACGAATGATTAGCAAAGTTTAAGTGCAAGACCAATTTATGAGCCTCAACTCAACTGATGTCAGCTTAGGTTGCCTTTCACTGCCAAAATTGCAGGTGGCAGTTCTTCGCCAAGTGAACTCAGCATTTCCCGTTCAATTAATCGCACCATGGAGTTGAGCGGTAAATCATTGTCTTGCAGGCCAAAAGGTTCTTCAAGTTGTTCGCTGAGAGCATCTAAACCTAAGAATAAATAGGCAATTAAACCCACCAAAATTGGTGTCCAGATTCCTAAACTTGCTTCTAAACTAAAAGGCAGAATAAAGCAGAAGCAATACACAGTGCGGTGCAACAAGACTGAATAAGAAAAAGGCAAGGGTGTGCTGAGAATTCGATCGCAACCTGCTTGCACATTACCCAATTCAACAATATGTTGATTCAAGCCTTGATAAATAATATCGGAAATTTCACCTGTTTTCAGTGCGCTGACTAACTCTTTTTGAATGCTTTCTAAAATAAACTGTGCGGCATTAATATGCGGAAATAATGCTTCATAATCTGCAGATGTGAGGTTGACTTTGTTTTGATAAAAATCGATAGGTTGGTTTTGATTGCGTAAACGGTTACGCAATAAATTACTAAACAACATGACCCGATACATCAAGACCCGACGCTGTTGATCTGGCAGTACGTATGAGTCACGTGAAATATGCCGTGATGTTGCAATTAACGTCCCCCACAATTTTCGACCTTCCCACCAACGTTCATAACTGGCGTTATTTCTAAAACTGAGGAAAATAGACAAAATAATACCGAAAATGGTAAAGCCAATGGCTGGTACGCTCGGCACTTGAAAAAAGTGGTGAGAAGACAAATACACTAAGACCGTAGAAAGGAAGACCACAATTGCAAGTGCAGGTAAGACCGTGGGTAAAATTGTCCCATACCATGCAAACAGTAGGGTAAAACTGTTGTTTTTATTGCGAATAATCATCTTGATGCATCCTTGAAGCTGTCCTTAGTGTTTCATAGACAAACAACGCTTGGCAAGATGATAGCTAGCTTTTGATTCAAAAAGCAGCAAGCGGCTTAAAGTCAATTTTTCTTATTTATTATTGCAACAGCCAATAAAAAAGTGATGCCATGAAGACATCACTTTTTAAATACTTTCAGCAACTGAATGCTCAAAGTTTTAGCTTACATCGGGTAATCTTGCAAACAGTCTGGAATTTCAACTTGTGCCAAACTGTCTGTTTCTAAAGCTAAACATAGTGCAACAATTTTAGCGGTATCGCACAGGTGTTCATCTTTGAGTGCTAAACCTGCTTGTAAAGATTGTAAATCTTCTTGGCAAATATCTAGGGCTTGCGCTGCTTCAAGTGCATCTTCACGTTTGAAAAACGCAGACATGACATTGCGTAACTGTTCTTCTGAGGTATTTAGAATACTTTGATTGAGTAATTCATCTAATTGGTCAGAAGCTTGGTTGAGGGAGTGAGAGAAATTTTGAACTAGATTGTGTTCAAGTACATCCATCATCTTAAGCATGGGGAAACCTCCAAAGATGCTCGTACATTTAATATTACAGGGGGAGTATGACAGCCGAATTGCATAAAATTTATGCTTTAAATTGATTGAAAAGTAAACTAAATTTAATGCTTTGACAATGCAGTGCCGATGAACGTCCAGTTCACTGCTCAACCTTGAAATCACAGCGATGAGTTTTCTTTTATAATTAAGTTGTTTGTAAAATACACAAAATAGTGGCTGAGTAGTAGGTGATAAGTCACGCAATTATGAGCTTTCAATTATGAGCTTTCGGTATATTGTCGATATGCACCAGGATTGACCCCAGTCCATTTTTTAAAGGCACGATGAAAAGCGCTAGGATCATGGAAATTTAATTGATCGCTAATTTCCTGAAGTGATTGTTGGGTTTTGCTCAACAATTCAATTGCCGTATCTCGACGGATTTCATTTTTTAATTGCTGATAGCTGGTGCCTTCCTGCTTTAAACGCCGTTGGAACGTCGCTTCAGACATATTGAAATGTTGGGTTAATTCGTTCAGTTCTAACCAATCACTCGGCGGCAATCGCATTAATTGTTTACGGATTTTATGACTCAGCGCATGTGGGTTTTTATAACGCACCAAAAGGTTAAAAGGTGTTTGTTTTAAAAAGCGTTTCCAACTTTTTTTATCCTGCTTGATTTTTAAATCAAGATGTTTTGCCTCAAAATAAATCTTATGCGCTGTACACGCATATTCAATTTCATCACAGAAACGGACACGATAATCAGCATCATCCTGCGGGGCAGCACATTTGAGTTGCATGTTTAAAATAGCGATACGTTGTCCTGTCAGCCAGCACATCAAGCCATGAATCAGCATTAAATAAGTGGCATAACTAAACATCGGTTTCACTTGATCTTTATCGTGAATGGTTAAGATTGCATATTCACCATCTACGTTTAATTCACCTGAAAAATCATCCAGTATTAAATTAAAGAAATTTAAAATGTCCTGTAATGCGGCCTTTAAATGCTCTGCTTGGTACACCCATTTAGACAAGAGTTGATAACTGCCACGACGCATAGCATGGCTGTCCATGCCAAAAAATTCATCGTTCATGGCATCTGCCAGTGCAATCCACAATTGACCATATTGCAGAATTGACACCCTCGCTTTGTTGGAATGTAACAGCTCTGCAGGAATACCCGCCGTCTGCAAAATCGCATGCGTATCCATACCGCGTTGCTGTGCAGTATGCAAAGCTTCATGGACTAAAGCAATTGAAATTGTACCTTTGCTGTAAGTGAGCTGAGTTGCATTCATGGGATGGCGTGGTATTCCATTTACAAGTTGAGTGTTCAAATACATCATAGTCGATGCAGGGTTTGGAAATTGTACTCTAGCTTGAGTGTGATTAATCTGTTTCTTAAGTTGTATCAACCTGAAAATTTATAAGGAAAATAAAATGAAAATTCAAGGAAAAGTCTGTGTGGTCACGGGTGGTGCATCGGGTTTAGGCGCTGCGACTGCACAACATTTAGTTGCGCAAGGTGCAAAAGTTATTTTGGTTGATATGAATCAAGAACTTGGGCAGCAGCTTCAACAGCAATTGGGCGAAAATGCAGACTTCGTAGCTGTAGACGTGACCGATGAAAACCAAGTACAGCAGCTTTTTAACCATATTGAGCAAAAATACGGACAGTTAAATGGCTTGGTGAATTGTGCAGGCATTGCACCGTCTGCCAAAGTCTTGGGACGTGATGGTTTGCATGATTTGGCAATGTTCCAAAAAGTGCTGAATATTAATGTCACGGGCAGTTTTAATATGATCCGTTTTGCGGCACAACTGATGGCGAAATATGACTTAGCCGCCGATGAAGAAGAGCGTGGTGTGATTGTGAATACTGCTTCGGTTGCAGCATTTGATGGGCAGATTGGACAAAGTGCGTATTCTGCATCGAAAGGTGCAATTGTGGGGATGACGCTGCCTTTGGCACGTGAATTGGCACGTGAAGCCATTCGGGTGATGACGATTGCCCCCGGTATTATGGAAACCCCGATGCTGAAAGCATTTCCACAGCATGTGCAAGATGCTTTAGGGCAAATGGTGCCATTTCCACCACGTTTGGCAAAGCCTGAAGAATTTGCGCAATTGGTGGGTCATATTTTTGAAAATGGTTATTTAAACGGTGAAGTGATTCGTTTGGATGGCGCAATTCGTATGCAACCGAAATAAGTTATGACGATGCTATATCCATAAAATAGCCTAAGCAAAAATTCAAGTATTGAAAAACTGGATACTAAAAAACCGTTGCAATACAGCACAAGGATGTTGCGCGCATTCCTGACAAAAACAACATCTACCATATAAACAGAGGGTCACCATGATTTTAAGCCATGAACAAAAAATGATTCAGGATATGCTGCGCAGTTATGCACAGGAAAAGCTTAAACCAACTGCAGCGGCACGTGATAAAACTGCTGAATTCCCTGCAAAGGAGTTAAAAGAACTGGGTGAGCTAGGTGCTTTGGGCATGACCGTTGCAGAAGAATGGGGCGGTGCAGGTTTAGATTATGTATCTCTCGTTTTAGCCTTAGAAGAAATTGCTGCGGGTGATGGTGCAATTTCAACGATTGTGAGTGTGCAAAACTCATTGCCATGCGGAATTACACAACGCTACGGCACAGAGGCGCAAAAACAAAAATATTTAACTAAACTGGCAACAGGCGAATGGTTAGGCTGCTTTTGTTTAACTGAACCACAAGTCGGCTCTGATGCCAGCGCGATTGAATGTAAAGCTGAAAAAGATGGCGAGGATTGGGTTTTAAATGGCACCAAGCAGTTTATCACCACAGGCAAATATGCAGATGTTGCTTTAGTTTTTGCTGTAACGGACAAAACTGCGGGTAAAAAAGGCATTTCCTGCTTTTTAGTCCCGACGAACACACCAGGTTATATCGTGGCACGTTTAGAAGACAAAATGGGACAGCACTGTTCCGATACCGCCACCATCGTGTTGGAAAACTGCCGTATTCCTGCAGAAAACCTATTGGGGCAAGAAGGTGAAGGCTACAAAATTGCACTCTCTAATTTAGAGTCGGGGCGTATTGGTATTGCCGCGCAATCGGTGGGTATGGCGCGAGCAGCTTTAGATGCAGCCGTGGACTATGCCAATGAGCGTAAAGCTTTTGGAGTTGAAATTGTGCAACATCAGGCAGTCGCGTTTCGCTTGGCAGATATGGCAACACAGATTGAAGCTGCACGACAGCTTATTCTACATGCCGCAAGCCTCAAAGATGCAGGCTTACCGTGTTTAAAAGAAGCATCTATGGCCAAGCTTTTTGCTTCAACCATGGCAGAGCGTGTGTGTTCAGATGCGATTCAAATACATGGGGGCTATGGCTATGTATCTGATTTCCCAGTTGAACGTATTTACCGCGATGTGCGCGTTAGCCAAATTTATGAAGGTGCATCCGATATTCAGCGTTTGGTGATTGCACGTGAAGTGACTAAGCGTTAAAGCTGAGTATCTAAAACTTTAGTCGGTGTCCAAAGCTTGCAAGGTTATTGCAGGATGTGGAAATTGAGAAAATGTTCAAATCATGTTTAGCTAACTTGATTGAAAAATACGCGAAGATCATGTCGTGATTGCGTTGCATGATCGACTTCAACACAGCAAACCTAATTTAAATTTTAAAGAGCGATTCAATCCTAACTTGTAAAAACGGTTAAAACAATAACGCATATTGCTGCAAATGAATTGCAGTGTCATCAGTTTAAGACGGAGCTTAAAAGAATGAAAACTTTGCAAGAGGCATATCAACAGTTTGATATTGAGCAACTGATTCAAACCCAATTGGCAGGAACGCCAACGGCACTTAATGCTTATGAAGAATGTTGCGGACGCTATACGGGTACTCAACAAACTGCCTTAATTTGGGACGGCAAACACGGTCAAACTGCATCGTGGACATTTGATCAACTGGCAGAAGCATCTGGAAAATTGGCAAATTATTTTACTCAACTGGGCTTAAAAGCAGGTGATTGTATTGCAGGATTATTGCCGCGTACGCCTGAATTGTTAATTACGGTTTTTGCCACATGGCGCATTGGGGCAGTGTATCAGCCTTTATTTACAGCCTTTGAATCTAAAGCGATTGAGCACCGTATTCAAACTGCAAAGACGCAGCTCATTGTGACCAATACTGAGCAGCGTCCAAAACTAAATGCCTTGTCTAATGTGAAAATTTTAACTGTGGACGCAGCAAATCAAGCTCAAAACCATGATACAGATTTTTGGCAAGTTCTAAGCACTCAAGACACTTACTTTGAAACCGTGTATCGCAGTTTTCAAGATGATTTTCTGATGATGTTTACATCAGGCACTACGGGTTTAGCTAAATCTGTACCTGTGCCTTTAAAAGCCATTGTGGCATTTAAAGGTTATATGCAGCATGCAGTCGATTTAAGAGCAGAAGATTCATTTTGGAATTTAGCCGACCCTGGTTGGGCTTATGGCTTGTATTACGGTATTACAGGGCCACTGAGTTTGGGGCATAGCATTATTATGGATGAACGTCCATTTAGTGTTGATCATGCACTGGAAATTATCCGTAAATATCAGGTGAGTAATTTAACAGGTTCACCAACCGCATTTAGAATGTTCTTTGGTTTTAAAGAAAAGTTTGATGGTGATATTCAACGACATCTGCGTGTGGTTAGCAGTGCAGGCGAGCCGCTCACACCAGAAGTGATTCATTGGTTTAAGCATGATTTACAAGTCAATATTTATGATCAATATGGACAAACCGAATTGGGGATGGTGATTGCCAATCATCATGCACTGGAACATCAGAAAAAAGTAGGTTCTGCGGGTTATGCTATTCCCGGACATCGTTTCGCGGTTTTAAATGCACAGCATCAGGAAGTCGCTCACGGCGAAATTGGCACACTTGCACTGGATGAATCACAATCGCCTTTAATGTGGTTCAAAGGTTACGATGGGGATGACCGTAAATCATTTGTGGGACAGTATTATTTAACGGGTGATACGGTACGTTTAAATGAATTTGGTGGGATTGATTTTATTGGTCGTGCAGACGATGTCATTACAACTTCGGGTTATCGTGTCGGGCCTTTTGATGTAGAAAGTACTTTGCTTGAATGTGAGGAAGTGCTTGAATCCGCAGTAATTGGTAAGCCAGACCCAGAGCGTACAGAAGTGGTAAAAGCCTTTGTGGTGTTAAAAAATCAATATCAACCAAGCACTGCATTGCAGGAAAAGCTGCAACAGTATGTGCGTTCACGCTTATCGAAACATGCCTATCCTAAAGAAATTGAATTTGTCAGCAGTTTGCCTAAAACATCCAGTGGAAAAATTCAGCGTAATTTATTGAAGCAACAAGAAATTGCAAAACAAAATGCTTTTAAAAAAGTGAGCTAAATTCAGCCAATAGGCCCTGTTAATTATTGCGCCATAAGAAAAACGCCATTCATACAGATTGGCGTTTTTTTAAATCTGTATTCTTTATTTAAACCACCCGATTATGCAAGCACGAACTCAATCGATAGAAAATGTGTGCATCATATTGGTGATGTGATATTTTCAACTTTATGCTGACACAATGAACAAGGCTGCATGTACTTCGATTACGATAAAAGCATGTAGGCAGCGCAATACATATTGGGGGAGAACATCATGGTAACAGCTCATTTAAATTTCACGCAGCCGTCAAAGCGGATATTTACGAAGTCGATATGGATGGGCGCAGCTTTACTGTTGTGTGCCTCTGGCAGTTATGCACAAAACTGGAACCCAGCGCCAACTGCTGAAAGTACAGCCTATTCCAGCTATCCAGCAGCAAAAACGCCACAAAAAAATTATGCAGTCTTTGCCGAATACGCCAATTTTGAAGCAGATTTTGACAGTGGCGATACAGTAGAACTAGATGGTTTTGCTTTGGGTGTTTCCACCACGCCACATCGCTCAGGTTTTTATGGCAGATTGGAATTCTTAAAAAACAATGAATACGATTTGGATTATTATGAATTCAATATGGGCGGGAATTTAAACCTGATCAGCTATCATGGTTTTTATTTCAATACATACGCAGGTCTAGGTTATAGCGGCGCAAGTTCAAAGCTGCTTGCCAATGATGTCAATTTTGTCACTTTACCTGTGGGCGTAGAAGTCGGTTTGAACTTTGTTCCTGATTTCTCGATTTACGCCACTGCCGGTTATAAATGGTTATATGACAGCACCTCGAATACCACCTGTAAAGATGGGACAACCTCAGACAAAGTCGGGAATACGGCATGTTACTGGAATGGTGGAATTGCCTATTATAATGAATATATAGGCGATGCCGATGGCGTTACTTATAACGTAGGCATGCGGATGCACTTTTAAGCAAGTCGTTGCACATCTCCATCTGTTCAAATACGCAACAATTCAACCGCCGTCATGGCGGTTTGCTTTGAATACCCGTTATACTTGGCGTTTTGGTTTTGCAGAATAGGGCATTTTCTTGGAAAGCATATTCGATACTCAGTTGGAATTGAGCGATGCAGAAATGCATCTATATAGCCGACAAATTTTATTGGATGGCTGGGATATTGAAGCCCAAGAAAAATTAAAACTGGCCAACGTACTTGTTGTGGGGTGTGGCGGGATTGGCTGTTTAAGCGCAGAATTACTTGCACGTGCAGGCGTGGGAAAAATCACTCTGATTGATGCTGATGTGATTGAAACCAGTAATTTGCAACGACAAATCGCCTATACCCCCGCAGATTTAGGCTTTTATAAGGCCGAAATTCTCGCAAAAAGATTAATGCAAATTAATCCTTATATCGAGATTGTTTGTTTAACCACGCTGTTAGATGCGCAAAATGCAGGCACTTTAGTTGCCCAACAAGACCTAGTTTTAGATGGTTGTGATAATTTCAGTACCCGATATTTGGTCAATCAATATTGCCGACAATTGAATGTACCTTTACTCAGTGCCTCTGCCATTGGTTTTCAAGGGCAAATGTTCATGGTCGAAGGTGATTCTGCTTGCTATGAATGTCTGTTCCCGAAAGAACAACATGCCAATGAAAGTTTGCGCTGCGCTGACAGTGGCGTATTGGCAACCACTCCCAACGTCATGGCCAGTTTACAAGCGCATCATGCCTTATTGTACTTGGGTTTAGGCAACACCGCGCTGAAACAAAAGCTATTACTTTGGGATGGTTTAAGCATGAAACAACGCTTATTGTCGTTTGATCAAGACCACAACTGTCCAGTTTGTCAGGCAAGATAGCCTTTTTACTTGGCAATTTTTTGTTAAACTCTCACTACTTTAATATGACTCAGACATGATGAAAAATAATATCTGGTTAGATGGTTTACGTTCAGTTGCTCGCATGGGTGAAACTGCCGTAGTGGCAGCCAAAGCAGGTATTAAATATGCCACTGAAAAGCCAAGTAATGCCAAACTCATGCGCGAAACATTTGAATCTTTAGGTTCAACCTACATTAAACTTGGGCAGTTTATTGCCAGTACACCGTCATTGTTCCCACGTGAATATGTCGAAGAATTTCAAGGTTGTTTAGACCAAACTCCAACTTTACCGTTTAGCTATGTACAGCAAGTATTGGCATCTGAATTTGCAGGGCGCAATTTAGATGAAATATTTGCCTCAATAGATGAAAAGCCTTTAGCTTCAGCATCTATCGCACAAGTGCATGCTGCAAAATTGGTAAGTGGAGAAGATGTGGTGATTAAAGTGCAAAAACCGGGGGTAGAAACTATTCTCTATACCGATTTAAACGTCTTGCACTGGGCGACTAAACTGCTCGAAAAAGCTGTGCCCAAAGTCAAATTTGCGTCATTGGCCGATATTGTCGAAGAAATCAAAACCCGTATGGTGCGTGAAGTCGATTTTATTGAAGAAGCGCGTAACCTAGATGATTTTATTAATTATCTGAATTTGACCCAAAACAAAAAAGCTACTGCACCTAAGGTCTATCATCAATATTCCACCCGTCGCGTATTGACCATGCAGCGTTTGTATGGCGTACCTTTGACCGATTTTGACGTGGTGAAACAAGTATCTAACGATCCATCGCAAGTGTTGATTACTGCCATGAATACATGGTTTGGTAGCTTGATGATGTGTAACAGTTTCCATGCCGATTTACACGCAGGCAACCTGATGTTGCTTGAAGATGGGCGTGTCGGCTTTATTGATTTTGGTATTGTTGGACAGCTGAATCCTGAAGTGTGGACTGCATGTATGGCTTTTATGGATGCTCTACAAAATACCAACTACACGCTTATGGCTGAAAATATGCTCAAAATGGGCATGACCGACAAGCAAATTGATACTCAGGTTTTGGCAGCAGATTTAGAGCGTTTATTTAGTGGCGTATTGCTGGCCGATCCTCAAGAGTTGCTGACTTCTAACCCTGCCGATTTAAATGACATTATGCTCGATATGGTTGCTGTGGGTGAGCGTCATGGGATTCGTTTCCCGCGTGACTTTGCTTTACTGTTCAAGCAAATGCTGTACTTTGACCGTTTCATGCGCGTTTTAGCACCTTATACCGATATTTATGCCGATCAACGATTGCAGATGGTACAAAGCATTGATCCGAATTTGTTGTTAAAGCATTAATTATCCATATTGGTCGAATCAAGCTTTCTGGTTGCATATTTTAAAGCCACCGATCTTTTGTTTTATGAGTTCAGTGTGGCTTTAAAATACGGCAAATATCCCTTTCAATAGACAGAGATAGAAGGATTTAAAATGAAATATAGAGTGTGGTCATGGATGCAATTATCATTGAAGGCTTAAAGGTAGAAACAGTCGTCGGCTGTTTTGCATGGGAGCGTCAAATTCAACAACCACTCATGTTGGATTTGATCATTGCCACCAATTTAAGCCAAGCTGCAGCTTCAGATGAGTTGCAAGACACGCTCAATTATGCAGAAATTTGCAGCATTTCAGCGCAAGTGATTCAGCAGGCTGCACCCAAATTGATTGAGCATGCAGCACAATTGGTATTGGATGCACTTTTTACGACTTTTGCCGCAGTTGAATCCATTACCATCACCATTCGCAAACCTGCCATTATTCCAGAAGCCAATTCTGTAGGAATTCGTCTTGAACGCCACCGAAACGATTTTTGCTCTCGCTTTGGCGAGTAACTGCGAAGCACCACGTCAGTTTAAAAGTGCCTATCAGCAAATTGCTGCATTGGGTGAAGTGCAATTTTCGCATATTTATCTGATTCCATGCCGTGATGGGATTGGTGCAGACTATTGGAATTCTGCTTGTTTGCTAAAAAGCCGTTTAAGCTTTGAGCAGCTGAATATCATCCTCAAAGAATTGGAAGTTGCAGCAGGGCGTGTGCGTCCATCGCATGATATTCCGCTGGATATTGATATTATTGCGTGGGGTGAAAATTTAGCTCAAATGCAATTCAATCCGAAAAAACTGCCACTGGCTTTAGATGTTAAAATTCCAATGTGGGATATTTGGCAAGATGAGGCTTTTGTGCATCCAGAGCATGACTACCCAATTGTGAGTTGTGAAGAATAAATCAGCCAATAAAAGGGGTAGATTCGTACTACACATCTTTAAATTTTGGCTGTGATCTGTGATCTCGTTTCGGTTAACATCACCGTGTCATATCTTTCTGATATATTTGTATGAAAAACCATCAAAAACAATATTTTTCTGTATTTATACGGCTTTGCACTTAAAAAATATCCACAAAATCTGCGGATAAATCTTGGGATAACTCAAGATCGGCTCTTTCTCTGTTATTTTTTGATCGTTTTAATCGAGATGTTTTCTATTCCAATGACATAAAAAAACGCCCACAATTGTGAGCGTTTAAGTGTTATCAATTCATTAAATATAATAACTGGTCTTGGTCATGAGCTTGGAAATCGCAGTCATGGTCAAACGTACAGGTACAGGCAAATCTACACCACCTGCTTTGAGCGCCGTATCGCGATGATGCAATTCATCTTCATTCATTTGGACTAGAATTTTACGTGAACGATCATCTTGTTCAGGCAATTGGCTAATATGATGTTCTAAATGCAAGCTGACTTGACGTTCAGTTTCTGCCACAAAACCCAAACTGTATTTATCGCCCGCAATACCTGCAATTGCACCCATCCCAAAAGACAAGCCATACCATACAGGATTAAGCAAACTGGTGTGACTGTCTAACTCTTTTAAGCGGTCTTCGCACCACGCCAAATGGTCTTGTTCTTCAATTGCAGCCTGTTCCATTTCACGACGTACATTGGGCAATTTCGCAGTTAAAGCCTGACCGTGATATAAGGCTTGTGCACAGACTTCACCACTATGGTTTACTCGCATTAAGCCTGCAACATGACGTGCTTCACTCACAGCCAATTTGGTTTCAACCGTATTGCCCGGGTTTTCACGTTGAGCCGAAGTTGTGCCAGGTACTAAACTACGTAAGGCTTGGTCAAATGAATGAATAAACTTGTCGATGCCTGTGTAATGACGCATGAAATTAATCCTCCAAAGAGTCCTGTGCAGTATCTAACATTGGCTTGAGCTTTAACAAGAGCCAAAAGGTGAAAACAGCACTTAAAACAGCCGTAATACTAAATAAAATTTTTAAATCAATTTTTAAAATGCTTAAAATTAAAATCGAAAAAATGGCAGATGACACCATAAATACCGCATTTAAAATATTGTTGGCTGCGACCACACGTGCGCGGTGCGAGCGAGGGGAATAGGCTTGCATCATGGCATATAAGGGTACAATGTAAAAACCGCCACTAATGCCGAGTAAAGTGACTGCGCACATGACATGATAATAACTCCAGTCTTGCTGAAAGACTTCGGCTAAGCCCAATAGCGCACCTGTTTTTTCTGGTACAAAAGCCAATGCGCCTGCCAAATAAAAAGCAAAGACGGTTAAACCGACTGCGCCAATAGGCACCATTTTAATATTAACGTCTGTACCGCCTATTTTACGGCAGAGCAAAGAACCTACGCCAATACCGACAGAAAAGAGTGTCAGTAATAAACTCACCACATTTTCAGAAGCATGCAAGTTTTGTTGAGTGAGCTGTGGAATTTGGGTTAAATACGTTGCCCCATAAAACCAATACCAAGAATTGCCCAATAATATTAGAAAAATCATCGGCAGGCTTTTGGCATATTTTAAAGTCTGGAAACTGGTACGGAAAAAATTCCAGTCAATTTGAATGTCGGGTGCCGTGACGCGCTGCGTCAGCACAAAACGACTTGAGGTATAACCAATTAGTGCAATAATCACCACAGTTAAGCTAATCCAGACTAAATTGCCTGCAGATACCGAAATCACTGCACCGCCTAAAATCATCCCCAATAAAATTGCAATGGATGTACCTGACTGGAAAATTGCATTGCCCGACATCAGTTCATGCGGTTTGAGTACTTCAGGCAAAATGGCATATTTGATTGGGCCAAAAAAGGTCGATTGTGCGCCCATTAAAAATAAGGCAATCAGCAATAGCCACAAATTTCCTAAAATAAAACCAACGGTACCAATCAGCATGATGACAATTTCAAGCAGTTTGATGGCACGCACCAATTGGGCACGTTCATACTTGTCTGCTAATTGTCCTGCGGTGGCAGAAAAAATAAAATACGGCAAAATAAACAACAAGGCTGCTAAATTATTCAAGGTGCTGACATTTGCAGATTGCTGGCTAATCAGACCATAGGTAAAGACCAAAAGCAGCGCTTGTTTATACACATTATCATTGAGTGCGCCAAAAAATTGAGTGAGAAACGTCGGCAAAAAGCGACGACTCCTCAACAAATGTTCATTTTTTTCCATGCGTGATTAACTTCGTTTAGTTTTATTAAGAAATGTGACCGCTTGATATAATAGTACAGAAAATCATGTATGATGTTTCAAGTCTTTTCACTGATGAAAAAATCAAATAAATTGGTGTTTGTACGCGGGTTCATTGGGGTTTTTCCATAAAAATTAAATCAGTTTAGAGTTTTTTATGCTTGTAAATACAAACTTTAAAAAATCAGTACTGTGTTCCAGTATGCATGCAATTTTATGCTGGAATATGCCGAAAAAGCTCGGACTAAGTCTGTTTTTAGGTTTAGTTGCATCCTCAAGTTTTGCAGAAAGTCTTAAGGTATCTAACTCCAACACCCAACTCGCTGAAAATCCTACATCACTGCAGACTCCAACTACAGAAGAAGCACAAAATTTAGCTGAAGAAATTAAACAACTGGCAGCAGCACAAGGTAAAGACAGTGCCCAAGATCTACAAAAAATAGAAGAAGCTTTAGAGCAAGCGCAAACACCTGAATTTAATAGTCTAGAAATGCTGCAACAGCAACAACAGGCAGGGGCATCTTTTGCTGAATTTCAGCCTATCGAATTTGAAGACTTAGAAGATTTACCCATTGCACCTGTAGATCAGGGGCTTGCCAATGAAATTTTTCAGGTGGCAGAACAAGCCAAACAAGAAGCGATGCTAGACCGCAATGGTCAAGTGCCAGAAACGTTGGTTCAAGACGCAACACAGCAGGAGCTACTGCAAATTGATCAAGCGCCTGTAAATGTCGATCAGCTCATAACCAATATTCAGGCAGACAGTAATTTTGTAGTGGAAGCCAATCCTAACGATACCTTAATGACTGAATTGGGCTGGATGACGCAGGTCGAAAATGCCGATAAACCCGGTTTTTTCAGACGTTTACTGTATAAAGTCCGTCCACCGCGTGAGCTAAACACAGCCAAAGTGCCGCGTATTAGTGCAGATGTAGTCATTACCGCAAATGGCGCCAATGGTACACAAAACTCAATTGGAGAAGTGTCGCCCGATGCTTATCGTACAGCGGTGGATCATTTAAGTGCCAATATTAAGGCCAAACTGTCCAGTTTTACCCAGGAATCTTTTGCAGATTTTCCATCGGCATTGCCGCAACTGCGTACGTTGTCAAATCAGGCTGCGCAGGCGGTGGGTTTTTATAATGCCGAGTTTAAGTTTGAAAAACTCAGTGATAGCCGCGTGCGTGTGCAGGTTGTGCCAAATCCACCTGTGGCGATTAAACAGCAAAATATTGAATTTACAGGTGAAGGACAATACGAGGCACAATTTCAGGTTATTGGTGTCTTGCCTGATCAAGAAGTAGATGATGTGTTTAATCATGGTTTGTATGAGCAAACCAAAAAACGAATTACCGATGCCGCTTCAGATAACGGTTATTTTGACAGTTACTGGCGTTTGCATGACGTTAAAGTCGCTCAACCTCAAAATACAGCCGATATCAATTTACGTTATGAAACAGGCGAGCGTTATAAACTCGGAAATGTTGAATTTCGTATGAGCGATCCAAATCAAGAATTCCCTTTGGATATGGATATTCTGCAAAGTATGGTCACTTGGCAGGACAATGCTGACTATACTTTTTGGCGTGTAAATGGTTTGGCCAATAACCTCACCAACTCGCGTTATTTCAACTACACCTTGGTTGATACAATTCGCCCTGATCCTGTAGAGTATCCTTTGGAATTACCGCCTGATATTCAGGCTTTGGTCGATCAACAAAAACTCTCTGTTTACGATGCCACAGTCGTCGATCAAAAACGGGTGGTGTCATCTCAGGAAGTGACGCAATCTGTGGTGAATGAAGCTGAGTTTGCAGGCACAGAAGAAGGTGCGAGCAACGATAAGCTGCGCATGCTACAAGCACAGCAAGAAGACAAACAATCAGAAGAAGAACGCTTAAAACAACAGGCACGTATCGACAAAAAAATTCCTGTGATTGTGACTTTAAATGCAGACCGCTTAAATAGTGCCGAAGTCGGTGCGGGTTACGGAACTGACACAGGCGTACGTTTGCGTGGGCAATATCGCCGTGCCATTGTCAATAAACGTGGTCACTCTTTCGATGCCAACTTGGAGCTTTCACAAATTCGTCAAGCCATTGATGGACGCTATAACATTCCTTATAACCATCCACTGAATGATTATGTCGCGTTGGTTGGCGGTTATGAGCGTGAAGAACGTGACGATGTTGCACAAGGTGGCGGCTTGATGATTGAATCTGCGGTTGCAGGTGTAGACCGTGTGATTAAAAACCCAATGGGCAGTTGGCAACATACTTTTGGCTTGCGTTATCGACTGGATCGCTTAACTGAAGATGGCACTGTATTTTTGGAAAAAGTGCCTGATGCCTTTATTGCCAATGGTGATGTCGAGCAACAATCGTTATTGCTTGGCTATGAAGTTTCACGTACCGACAGTAACCGTCGTGTTAACCCAAGCAAAGGTTTCCGCCAAATTTATAAAATAGAACTGGGGAGTGAATCACTGCTCAGCGATGCAGATTTAGCCATTCTAAATGCAGGTTGGCGTTTTATTTATTCATTGGGTGAAAATGACGATCATCAGTTTGTCGGACGCAGTGACTTAGGTTATATCTACACCGAAGATTTTAATAAAGTGCCTTATAATTTGCGTTATTTTACTGGTGGTGACCAGTCTTTACGTGGCTTTGACTACAAGTCTTTAACACCACAAATTGAAGGCTTTAAAATTGGAGGTCAGGCTTTGGCGGTTGGTTCATTAGAATATAACTATCAATTTAAAGAGGGGTGGCGCGCAGCAGTATTTAGTGATTTTGGTAATGCTTACGATAAAGACTTTAGCAACGACACCGAATATAGCGTAGGTTTGGGGGTACGTTGGGCATCACCAATTGGCCCAATTCGGATTGATGTGGCTTCTGGTATTTCAGATGATAACCATCCAATCCGTTTACATTTCTTTATTGGCTCTCAACTATAAATTTAAGACTTAGAGAACATTATGGCTGAAGTTGAACAGCAACCAGAAACTCCAGTAACGCCACCTAAAAAGCGTCGAATACTCAGGAGTGTTTTACTGTCACTGCTGTTGATGCTGGTTTTATTGGTGTCCGCTTTGGTGGTGATGTTCTCAACAGACCGTGGCTCAAAGTTCTTATTAGACAGCGTATTGCAGCGCCAAGAAATTATTCATTATGAATATGAAGGCGGTAATTTATGGCGCGGGATTATTCTGCGCAATATCATCGTCAGTTTAAAACCTGTTGATGTCAAAATTGACCGTGCCGATGTCATTCTTGGTTGGCGTGCCATTTTAGATAAAGAAATCCATCTCAATCGTGCCGATGTGCGTAATCTGCGGATTTATCCGAAAGGCCCACCAAGTGATGATCCATTCAAATTCAATGAAATTCGCTTACCTTTTGTTTTGCGTTTAGATACTGCCGATGTCGATCATTTATTGATTCAAACCGCCTCTGGTACGCAGGTCGATTTTTACGATATTCATTTAAATAATGCCTTGTGGTCGGGTACAGAACTGAAATTTGAAGATTCCAATATGGATATGGGATATTTGAATGTACGCAATGCCACAGGCGATATGAAATTTGAAGGTAAATATCCGCTTAATGTGGTGGGTGATTTAAATATTCCCTCTTTACATGACAGCTTAAATATTCACGATATTAAAGTGGTGGGTAAAGGCACACTCGACACGATTCAGGCGGGTGTTGCAACAAATACGCCTGACTTGCTCACGGGATGGGTGGTGCTGCATCCAATGCGTAAGCAAGTGCCAATGTTTGGTGAGTTACAATTTAAAGACTACCGTTGGCCTATTTTGACCGAGCAGGAGCTTTTTACCCAAGCAGGTGCAGCCAAATTTAAAGGTGATATCAAGCGTTTAGATATTGATGTCAATACAGATTTGAGCGGTAAACACATTCCTAAAGGTCAATATACAGGTTTGATGTATACCGACTTAGTTCATCAACTGAATATCAGCAATTTAAATGCACAACTTATGCAAGGTGCTGCCAATGTAGCGGGCATTGTCAGTTGGGATAAAAAAGTCAATTGGGATTTAACAGGACGTCTGGATAAAATTAATCCTAAAGATCCACTAATTCCTCAAGTGGTCAAAGACTTTTTACCGCCAAGTTTAGATGCCAATTTAGCATCTAAAGGTCATTTGGAAAAAGGCACACACTTAACTGCACAAGTCGATTTTGACCAATATGAAACTTGGAATTTAAAACTCGATCAAAAACCTGCGCAGGGCAAAGCGGCAAATCCGATGTTGCTTGATGTGCGCTGGAACAACATAGACCGTGCTGTGCCGTATGTGGGTTGGTTAAAAAGTGAATTGGGTGATGTGCAAATGGCCTTGGTAGAAGGTCAGCAAGATATTTTTGTGGCGACCAAAGTCAGCACACATGAAAAAACCATGTTACCTGCAGGTATGTACCAAGCTAAACTGAATTTAAAGAATAATCGCTTAAATATTCCTAATTTTAAATTTGATACCGCAGATAGTCATTTGGCAGGCAGCGCCGTCATTGATTTACCAACCGACAAACGTCAGTTGAAATGGAATGCAGTATTGGCTGCGAAAAACTTTAATCCGCAAAGTATCAGCACCGCAGCACCTGTTAATGTGTTAAATGGGCAGTTTAAAGCCAATGGTTTTGCATTGCCGAATCAGCAAATTATTCATTTGAAAGATATTAATTTGACAGGGCGTTTGGTCAATCAAAATGAAAACGTACATTTAACTGGGCAAAGCACCATCGCTTTATTGTTCCATGATGTGAAAGCTGGTGGTGGCTTTAAAAGTTTTGCCGTGAATTATGATGGTGGGTTAAATGCTAGTGCGATTCAAGGCAGTGAAGGACATTTAAAACTGAAATTATCGGGTACGCCCGAACTAATTAAAATTAGCGACTTACGCCATAATGGTGTTGCAGGGCAAATTGTGGCGGATGGTTTGCTGCATTTGAATAATGGCATAGGTTGGAATTTAAATGCCTCATTAATTCGCTTTAAGCCGCACTATTTTGTGTCCAGTGTGCGTGGTGAATTATCGGGCAATATCCGCACTCAAGGTATTTGGTCAGACACTCAAAAACGGATCAACATTGAACATCTGAATTTGGCAGGCATGCTCAATAATAAACCTGTACGTGGTACGGGGAATTTAGCCATGTTGATTGATGCCAATCAAAAAGGCTTTTTACCTCAACAGTTTGAAGCCAATAATCTATTTTTGTCTTATGCCAAAAATCAGTTACAAGCAACGGGCAATGCACAAAATCTGCGTATTAAAGTCAATGCGCCTGCTTTATACGAAATCTATTCGGGTTTGCGTGGACGTGCTTATGGCTATATCAATGTGCAGTCGCAGCCACGCTTACAAGCCACCGCCAATTTTGCAGTTGATCAGTTCAGCCTCAATAATATTTTCAGCGTGCGTAAGTTGCGCTTACAAGGTGAATTGCCAACTTCTGAAAATACGCCAACGCTGATGACGGCATCCATGGAAAATTTACGCAGTGGTAACCGTGGCATTGAGCAAGGGCAGATTTCTTTAGCAGGCACACGTCAGGCGCATATTTTAAAACTGGAAGCTGAAAATAAGTTGAGTAAGTTTTATGTGCAATTGGCGGGTGGTTTAAATGCACAAAATGATTGGATGGGACAAATTCAGAAAGGGGATTTTGACTCCTTAAGAACCCATTTGGCACAGCGCCAAAACGCGGCCGTGATATATCAACATAGAACCAGTGAGTTGTATGTTGGTGCGCATTGTTGGATGAGTCAGCAAAGCCAATTGTGTTTTGATCAACCTATTCGTGTGAGTAAAACCAAAGCCAATGCATCATTTGTGACTCAAAACTTAGACTTAAATGACTTTTCTGCATTTATGCCTGAAGGTTTGGCGATTACAGGCAAGGTTAATGGGTATGCCAAAGCGGCGTGGGCAAAAGGACAGAAGCCAAAAATTGATGCACATTTGGTCACGCGTGATGGCGTCATTGGACTTGCTGCGGACGATCCACAAGATATAGGCTCAACCTTGCGCTATGAACAAGTGGCTGTGGTCGCAAAAAGCATTGCCGAAGGCTTGAAATTACGCATAGATGTGAAAACACCTGAAATTGGTACAGGTTATGCCAATGTGCTGATTGATCCTTACACTAAAAACATGCCAATGCGCGGCGAAATTGCCTTTGATCAGGTACAACTCAAAGTCTTTAAACCGTTTATTGCCGATGTGCGCTCAATGGCAGGCATTTTGTCCTTTGCTGGCAAGATCAATGGGACTTTAACTTCACCATTGCTCACAGGTGAAATGCGCCTGAAAGATGGTGCGATCAGCATGATTTCGTTACCTGTAAATCTGACCAATGTGCAGGTCTATTCCTCTATCCGCCAAGATCAAGCCAGCATTAATGGCGCATTTAACAGTGGTGGTGGTGTAGGGCGTTTAACGGGCAGTGTGGATTGGAAAAATGATCCGCGTATTCAGTTAAATTTAAACGGTAAAGACTTATTAATTCGTCAAGCACCGCTAATTACTGCAATGATTACGCCAGATGTATCCTTAGATGTTTTACCTTTCCAGAAAAAACTGAGTTTAAAAGGACGTGTAGATGTACCTCGGGCTTTAATTTCTATGCCTGAAGTGTCTGCACCTGTGGTTAACGTGTCTTCGGATGTGCGTGTGGTACATGAAGGACAAGATCAACTGGCATTATTACGTTCAGCTCGTCCATGGGATATTCGTGCCGATCTTGAATTGAATTTGGGTGATCTGGTCATTTTCCAAGGTTTTAATAGCCGTATTCCACTGATTGGACGTTTGTATTTATCTCAACGTGGTTTAGAAACTGCGATGCGTGCCAATGGTGCGATTGGGGTCAGCCAGCGTGTGAAAATTGAAGCCTATGGACAAAGTCTGGATTTGAACCGTGCCATTGCGCGTTTTAATGGCCCAATTTCTAACCCAACTTTAGATATGGATGCCAATAAAAATGTACAGGGCAGCATGGTCGGCTTTAGAGTTACAGGCACAGCCAGCAGTCCGAACATTCAGGTCTATAACGATGCAGGCTTATCTGAACAAGAAGCATTAAATGCTTTGATCACAGGTCGTATCAATGAAGGTACCAGTGGTTTAAGTCAGACCGAAAGCTTTAAGTCAGACGTCAACAATACTATTGCAGCGGCAGGTATTAGTATGGGATTGGGTGGTACACGTGCCTTGACCAATCAAATTGGACGTACCTTCGGTTTAAGTGGTTTGGCACTTGATGCCCAAGGTACAGGCGATGATACCCAAGTCAGTTTGACGGGTTATATCACCCCAGACTTGTTTATTCGTTATGGTGTGGGGGTTTTCACACCTGTCAATAAATTGACTTTGCGTTATCAAATGAATAAGCGACTGTACTTAGAAGCCAGCCAAGCTTTAGAACGCGCAGTGGATATTTTCTATAACTGGCGCTTCTAACGGCAACCTCACTTAAAAATGCGTTCTATCAGAGCGCATTTTTTAAGCTTGTGCATAGATAGTTTCGTATTTATGTCAACTTTTGATTATCATAAGCACAACAGGAGAGCTTCAATGAAAAAGATTTTGGTGGTGACTGCAGTGCTTGCATTAATGGGTTGTGCAGAAAAGAAACCCTTAACCCCTGAAGAACAATGGCAAGGCTATTGCCGAAGTGTTGGCAATGCTGCGCGTACCATCATGCTAGATCGTCAAAATGCGATTGAAAAAGAACGTGCCATTGAGCATGCCAATAAAATTGAAGATGACATTACCCGTAATTTTATCTCAGAGATTATTGAGCAAGTATATGCATTGCCACTTGAAGAAATTAATGGTGATGTTGATGCGGCACGTGAAAAAGTCCGTACGCAATTTACTGAAAAATGTATCGCGACCCCGCATGATAAAATGCCTGATTACAAACCGTTCTAAAAGAACGGTTTTTTTATGAATTAAAATTGAAATATGTTTTGTACCTCTATATCTTTTATCAAAAATAGCCTAAGTAAATAAAACGTCTAAAACTAAAATAAATAACAAATAAATTGTGACAAGTTCTAAATCTTAAAACTGGCAAAGCTTATCTTTTTCATGAATAATTAAAAAGATAACAAAAACAGTAGGAGCGCATAATGGAAGTGGTTGCTTACCTGCATAATGCAGATTTGCTCTTAGAAGATGAACAAGGTGTCGCAGTGATTGGCGGTAGTCATTATGTTTTAAGTTTAGGTGATCGGGTGTATTTACGTCAGCAAATTGATGCACCTGCAAAGATATATCAAGTTCAAATTTCATTTACCAGTGCAGAACACTGTATGCTGCATGAAGATGAAATTCAACTCAAGTTTGAAGGTAGTCGCGAACAATTACAGCACTATCTTCAAGCCACAACAGTACACTAAGGTGGAATATCATTCATTCATTAGAACAGGCAACATGAGTGTTGCCTTTTTTACGAGTTAAACTTTAGGCGAAAAGTTAGTGTACATACAGACAAAGTTAAAATTAAGTCGTGTTTTGCCTGTAAATTGAACAATATGCGCATCATTTAGTTATAAAATAATGGGCATCACAAAGAAACACTCTAGTTGCATTAACTTTTAACCTGAAGTTTAGTAAAATTTTGCAGTCCATATTGTTTGTGATGCTTTAAAAGCAGGAATTCACAAATAATTTTTTAAAAAAGAGGAATAACACCGTGCTAGAAGCTTACCGCCAACACGTTGAAGAACGTGCCGCACTCGGAGTCCCACCGAAGCCACTTGATGATGTGCAAACAGCTGCATTAGTTGAATTATTAAAAAATCCACCAGCAGGCGAAGAAGCTTACTTGGTTGATTTGATTGAAAACCGTGTACCTGCAGGTGTTGACCAAGCGGCATACGTTAAAGCTGCTTTCTTAGCTGCTGTAGCAAAAGGTGAAGCAACCTCTCCACTCGTTTCTAAAGAACGTGCAGTTTACTTACTAGGCACAATGCTTGGTGGTTATAACGTAGCACCTTTAGTAGAGCTTTTAGACAATGCTGAATTGGCTGGCTTAGCAGCTGAAGCATTGAAAAATACTTTGCTTGTATTTGATGCGTTCCATGACGTAGCAGACAAAGCAAAAGCAGGTAACGAAAACGCGAAAGCAGTTTTACAATCTTGGGCTGATGCTGAATGGTTCACTAGCCGTAAAGATGTACCTGAAGAAATCAAACTTACAGTGTTTAAAGTTACTGGCGAAACCAACACTGACGACTTGTCACCTGCACAAGACGCTTGGAGCCGTCCAGACATTCCATTGCACGCAAATGCAATGTTGAAAAACGTACGTGATGGCATCAACCCAGAAGTTCCTGGTGAAGTTGGTCCATTAAACCAAATCAAAGACCTTATCGCGAAAGGCAACCAAGTTGCTTACGTGGGTGACGTTGTTGGTACAGGTTCTTCTCGTAAGTCTGCAACTAACTCTGTACTTTGGTTCTTCGGTGACGAAATCGCGCATATTCCAAACAAAAAAGATGGCGGCTACTGCTTAGGTGGTAAAATTGCGCCAATCTTCTTTAACACAATGGAAGATGCGGGTGCTTTACCAGTAGAAATCGACGTTTCTAATATGAACATGGGTGATGAAATCACTCTTAAAATCGACCATGCTGCTGCTAAAGTAACAGCGTTCAAAGACGGCGCACAAATCGCTGAATCTGAACTTAAAACTCCAGTGCTTCTAGACGAAGTACGTGCAGGCGGTCGTATTAACTTGATCGTTGGTCGTGGTTTGACAGCTAAAGCGCGTGAAGCTTTAGGTCTTGCACCATCTACTTTGTTCCGTACTCCAGTACAACCTGAAAACACAGGCAAAGGCTTCACTCAAGCTCAAAAAATGGTAGGTCGCGCTTGTGGTCTTCCAGAAGGTCAAGGTGTTCGTCCAGGTACTTACTGCGAACCTAAGATGACTACTGTTGGTTCTCAAGATACAACAGGTCCAATGACACGTGACGAATTAAAAGATTTAGCTTGTTTAGGTTTCTCTGCAGACTTAGTAATGCAATCTTTCTGTCACACAGCTGCGTATCCAAAACCAGTTGACGTTCAAATGCAACACACGCTTCCTGACTTCATCATGAACCGTGGTGGTGTTTCTTTACGTCCAGGTGACGGTATTATCCACTCTTGGTTAAACCGTATGCTTCTTCCAGATACAGTAGGTACTGGTGGTGACTCGCATACTCGTTTCCCAATTGGTATTTCTTTCCCAGCGGGTTCTGGTCTTGTAGCGTTCGCTGCAGCAACTGGTGTTATGCCACTTGACATGCCTGAGTCTGTACTTGTGAAGTTCAAAGGTAAAATGCAGCCTGGTATCACTTTACGTGACCTTGTACATGCGATTCCTTACTACGCAATTAAAGAAGGTGACTTAACTGTAGAGAAGAAAGGTAAGAAAAACATCTTCTCTGGTCGTATCTTAGAAATCGACTTAACAGAAATGGAAACTGACTTAACAGTTGAACAAGCATTTGAATTGTCTGATGCTTCTGCTGAGCGTTCAGCTGCAGGTTGTTCTATCACACTTTCTGAAGAGAAAGTTGCTGAATACCTTCGTTCAAACATCACCATGCTTAAGTGGATGATTTCTGAAGGTTATGGCGATGCGCGTACTATGGCTCGTCGTGTTGAGAACATGGAAAAATGGTTAGCGAACCCATCACTTCTTAAAGCTGATGCTGACGCTGAATACACTAAAGTGTATGAAATTGACCTTGCAGACATCAAAGAACCAATCCTTTGCTGCCCGAACGATCCAGATGATGCAAAACTTCTTTCTGACGTTCAAGGTGACAAAATTGATGAAGTGTTCATCGGTTCTTGTATGACAAACATCGGCCACTTCCGTGCTGCTGGTAAGTTATTAGACAAAGTTCCTGGTGGTTCTTTATCTACTCGTCTATGGTTAGCGCCTCCAACTCGTATGGACGAGCGTCAACTTATGGAAGAAGGCTTCTACAACACTTATGGTAAAGCGGGTGCGCGTACAGAAATGCCAGGTTGTTCATTATGTATGGGTAACCAAGCACGTGTAGCACCGAACACAACTGTAGTATCTACTTCTACACGTAACTTCCCGAACCGTTTAGGTCAAGGTGCAAACGTTTACTTAGCTTCTGCTGAGCTTGCATCTGTTGCAGCGGTACTTGGTAAGTTACCAACACCAGAAGAATACCAACAGTACGCTTCTCAAATCGACAGCATGTCTGCTGACATCTACAAGTACTTGAACTTTGACCAGATGGAAAGCTACACAGACGCTGCTGCGAATGTAGACACCAAGAAAATTGCTGCTGCTCAGTTGACCTAAGTTAGGAAAAGCAAACGCAAGAGCAAATCTATGATTTGTTCGAGTGTTGAGCGATAAGCAAGATCAAATAAGGGCTGATTATTCAGCCCTTATTTTTATGTGTAAAATTTCAATCTAATAATGAATGGCATTTAAAACAGCATAGATTGTGATATTTCAGCTTGCCTAGCTGATTTTAAAAATAGGGGCGTAAGCTATGAAATAAATTAGGATTTAACTTATTAAAACAATATAAATTTGCCTATCAATACCGTTCGTCATAAAATAATGTAAACTGCGTCACAAAATATAGTGGATTAATGCTGGTATTCAATTTTAATTATAATTTTTGGTAAAAACTTTATTGAAATGAACTGCTTAGTTTTAATTTTAATGAAATTGGATATTTTTTAATAACTTACTATAATGATTGTAAAATTATGTAATTAAAATGTGTCATATTATTAATGCATTGACCAATTAAAAAAATTTTGCGTCTCTCTTTAAATATGAAACTGGGTTGTTTTTATGAATTTAATAGAAACAGTTTTTGACTTTAAAGCGCTTTCAATGCAGCAGCAATCGTATTTTTTTGAAAAAATTTATCAATTCGATCAAAAAATCTTTCCAAATTCGAGTTTAGAAGAATTTAAAGCCTTTGTTTATGACCCCGATGCAATCGCAGTCACGGTTATTCAATATCATGATCGAGATCAAGTGGTTGGGCAAAATGTTATTCCTTTTATTTTGATTCATTATAATGAACAGCCTATGCATGTGGTCAATTCACGAGCGGGTTTTTTGTCTGAATATCAAAAACAAAATTTGACGATTCCAAGTGCAGTCAAAGCCATGTTGAATCGACGCTTAAAAAATCCATTTATTCCATTGTGGTTTGTGATTAGCATTAATCAACCGAAGATTTATTCTTTGTTTGCTTCGCGTTCTAAAAGTTTTTTCCCAAGAGTCGGGAAAACTATGCCTAAGGAATATCATGAAGTTTTGCAGCTTATGGTGGCACGGTATCCTGAAATTCAAAAGCGCGGTGAAGGCGTATATGTGCATGAAGCTCATTCTCCAGCACGAAGTTTTGAGCAACTGATGCATTTGAGAATTCCGCAAGATGTACATTCCAATTTCTTTTTGCAGCACGCGCCTGATTATTTTGATGGTTGGGGCATTATGTGTATTTGTAAATTAGACGGTAAAACTTTATCTGAAACGGCACTCAATTTAGCACTAAACATAAAAGTAGATTAGGTGCTTATCACATCGAAAAACTGTAATCCTCTGTGAGTGTTATGGTGAACTTAAGCCGCAGTTGATTGGTTTGCGCAGTGACACGGTGTAACCATCATCTTCACCAAAGTTTTATTGAGTGAAATAATGATCTTGATGTTTGCAGTTGCGACAAAATAAGGACACATAATTTTCTGCGTCATAATCGACAGTCAGTTCATCCGATCCGCAGTGCATACAGCGTTTAAGTGAATAAAATTTAAGTCGTGCTTCAATTTTTCGCCAAGAACGCCACACAGGTTGAAAGAAAATCCTTTCGTCATAACCCAAAAAGCGGAAGAATAAAATTTCGCTCATATAGCTGAAAGGCAAATTAGGCGGGCGTGGCAGGGTAGAGGTCTCCCATTTTTCAGCCACTGACCGTTCTCGGTATTGCTGCACAGTCTTTTTCAGTAAATTGGTATTAATAAAGTTTTCATTACGCGGTTTGAGTGCTTTTTGTTGGTATAAAAATTCCAAAGCAGTTTGCACCAAGTAATAAATTTGCCCAACCGCCAAGACATCTAAAAGTCGGTAGCAAAAGCTCTGAAAACTATGGTTGCCCGCAATTTGTATTCCCCAAGTCCGACAATAAAATTGCATAAACTGCACAATCTCTTGATACAGCAATAAATACAGCGCATCTTTGACTTCATCTGCTGTTTTGAACGGTGTGCCCATACTCAGATTTTCATAAAACCAATAACGTAATTGTTGTGCAATGCTGAATAAGCTTGGTTCAGAATAACCATCTAAACGGACATTGATATAATATTGCTGCGCATTTTCCGCAAAATCTTTGGCAATTAATATTTGCTCTTTTAGCAAATGTTTGATCATGCCGTGCTGGAAAAAATAGTTGGGGGTAATATTTAAATACTTGATTTTTTCCCAATCTATAAATTCTTCATGTGGAATATGTTCCTGTGCATGCTGATCTAAAATACTCAATAAAAATAATTTATCTATAAAACGCAGCTGATTTAATTCGCGTTCAGGTGCATCCTGTTTTTTGAATTTTTGTTGTTCTTGCAAGCGGGTTTCCGCCATGATTTTTTTGCGTTGTTGGGTACAGCTTGCGCAATGACAGTTTTGTTGTTGGCTATTTTGAAAGATGCGATGTTCACAATGACTACATTGGTGAAAATTTAATTCCTGCTCATATTGTTCTGCTTCTACCCAATACATAGATGCCTGACACAAAGGGCATAATGTGCTTTCATCTAATTGTTTTTGCAGAATTTGTAGCATTGTGAAATAGAAGCTCAAGTAAATCGTGATATGTCATTATACATGGCTTGTGTACTGAAAAGTGGAAGCTTCTGTGCTTTTGATCATCATCAAAATTAGCCTGTGTTGGTCGTATTTGAAGTGAAGTTGCATATCAAAATATTAAATTTACGCGTAATAGCAATACAGGTATTGATTTAAACAGTCTGCTTTTATGTTACTTGTACAGGATTAATCCAGATAGGATTGAAAAGCTTGGGTTGAGCGCCCATATAAATCAGCATTGTTGAATAAGACTGAAATAGATTGTGCGCAGACAGATGTTGAAAGTTGTCGTATGATCATTGCAACTTTACAAAAACAAGCGCATCGCCACAAAGAATGAGGACAAGATGAATATTGCAGCAAATCCTATGGTTGAAGCCAGCCAAACTATCTATTTAAAAGACTATCAAAAACCTTCATTCTTGGTAGATGCTGTAGAGCTAGATATTCAAGTCTATGCAGATTACACCCAAGTGGGTGCAACATTGAAAATGCAGCGTCAGACTGCAGGCGATTTGGTGTTATTGGGCCGTGATTTAGAATTGAAATCTATTATTTTGAATGGCACGGAATTATCGGAAAGTGACTATCAATTAGATAGTGAGCAGCTTCGCATTGCAAATGCACCTGATCAAGTCACGTTAGAAACCATCGTGATCATTCATCCTGAAAGCAATACGCAACTTGAAGGCTTATATCAGGCAAGTTCTGATTTATTTGTTACCCAAAACGAGCCTGAAGGTTTCCGTAAAATTACCTTCTATCCTGACCGCCCAGACGTATTGTCGGTATTTACCACACGTGTTGAAGCCGATAAAAAATATCCTGTGTTATTGGCAAACGGCAACTTGTTAGAAACAGGTGAAGCAGGCGAAGGTCGTCATTATGCGATTTGGCAAGACCCGACCAAAAAGCCAAGCTATTTATTTGCTTGTGTGATTGGCGATTTGGCAGTCATGAAAGACCATTATGTGACATCTGAAGGGCGTAATGTTGCACTGGAAATTTATGCAGAAGAAAAAGACATTCCAAAATGCAAAATTGCTATGCAAGCGTTAAAACATTCGATGCGTTGGGATGAAGAACACTATGGTCTGCCGTATGATTTAGATAATTATATGATTGTGGCGACCAGTGCCTTCAATATGGGCGCAATGGAAAATAAAGGTCTGAATATTTTCAATACGTCATGTGTATTGGCCGATGAAGAATACACCACAGATGCCGCAATTATGCGCGTACAGTCCGTGATTGCGCATGAATATTTTCATAACTGGACAGGTAACCGTATTACTTGCCGCGATTGGTTCCAGTTGTGTTTAAAAGAAGGTTTAACGGTGTTCCGTGACCAATCTTTCTCTGAAGATTTACAGTCTGCCGCAGTACAGCGTATTGATGATGTGGCGGTGCTCAAAGCACATCAATTCCCCGAAGATTCTGGCCCGTTATCGCACCCGCCACGTCCAGATCATTTTGTAGAAATTAATAACTTCTATACCGCAACAGTCTATGAAAAAGGTGCGGAAATTAACCGCATGATGTCGACTTTACTCGGTAAAGAAAAATTCCGTAAAGGTAGTGATGAATATTTCCGTCGTCATGATGGACAAGCAGTCACGGTTGAAGATTGGGTCAATGCTTTAAGCGCAGGTTCAGGTGTTGATTTATCTAATTTCCTGACTTGGTACAATCAACCAGGCACACCAAAGCTTGAAGTGCAGGGCGAATACGATGCGGCTGCGCAGGTTTATCGTTTAAATTTAAAACAAAGTCTGAAAAGCAATGCCAAATATCCAAACTTAAAAGCATTGCCTATTCCTGTTGCATTGGCATTGTTCAATGCAGAAACAGGCGAGCAATATATTTTGCAGTCTGAAGCTTTGGTTGAAAACTCAGTAAAAGATGGTGTGTATTTGTTTGATCAGGCACAAGCAAGTATTGAATTTAGCGGTATAACTGCGCATCCCGTTGTTTCTTTATTGCGTAATTTTTCTGCACCTGTGAATTTAGAATTTAACTATTCTAATGATGAATTGGCATTTTTAATGCAGCACGAAACCAATGGCTTTAACCAGTGGCAGGCGACTCAGACTCTATTGGAACGTATTTTATTGGAAGAACATGCAGCAGATACTTATTTGCAAGCCATGAAAAATACAGTACCTGCTTTAATTGAAAAAGATCCTTTGTTGGCATCACGTATTTTTGATGTACCTTCTGAAGGCTATTTGGGCAGCCGTATTGATCAAAATTATCAACCTGAAAAAATTCAGCAACAACGCAATGCGCTGTTAGATACATTGGCGCGCGAACTTGGTGCATTCTGCAAAGAAACCTATTTAAGCCTTGATCCAGACATGCAGCAAGATTTCTCTCAGGCAATGGGTGTACGTGCTTTAAAGAATATCATGTTGGCGTTAATGGCACGTCAGGGCGATGCCGAAGCGTTTGAGCTGGCAAAGCAGCAATACCAAACAACTCGAAATATGTCTGAGCGTTTAGGGGCATTGCGTGTCTTGGTGTGGAATGATGCACCGCAAGCCAAAGCTGCTTTGGAAGATTTTTATACACGTTTTAAAGATGAAGCTTTAGCACTTGATCAATGGTTTATGGTTCAAGCTTCACATCCAAAAGCGACAGCTGAAAACATTCAGGCTTTAACTGCACATCCTGATTATGATTTGGGTACACCTAACCGTATTCGTTCAGTCAGTGGTGGTTTAAATAGCAACCCTGTGAATACATGGAGTTTTGGTGTTCAGCATTTTATTGACTTAGCCAAGTATTTAGATGAGAAAAACCCAATTGTAGGTTCGCGTTTATTGCAGGTGTTGTCGCGTTGGTACACTTTGGCAGAGCCACAACGTAGCCAAGTGCAAGCAGCGTTGCTAAATTTGCAGTCTGTGGTGAAATCTAAAAACGTGGTTGAAACCCTAAATAGTATGTTAGAGGTTTAAGTTAAAAAACTAAAAGCCATTTCATCAATTCGTTGAAATGGCTTTTTTGTGGCTGGAATATATTAAAAATAATCTAGCTTAACCCGAATTACGGATAAGAAAAGCCCTTGAAAAAAAGGTAGTTAGAGCCATTTAGAAAGTTACGACACAACCCAAAGGCTCTAACTACCATGTACGATTTTACAGAAATTTTTTGTATTGTTGA